>JAZQES010000032.1:0-21242 GCA_045539115.1 Candidatus Cryptobacteroides sp.
CGGTTAAGGGCAGCGTAAGCACCGAGAAGGAGTTGCTGTCCGGTTTGTCCGCGGGCATAGAAGGTACGGCTTACCTGCGCACCTCCGAAAGAGCGGTTGGCGAGAAGTCCGCCATATTCCCTTGCAAAAGGAACACCCTGTGCAACGCACTGGTCGATGATGAGGTTGCTGACCTCAGCAAGACGATAGACGTTTGCCTCGCGCGCACGATAGTCTCCTCCCTTGATTGTATCATAGAAGAGACGGTAGATCGAGTCGTTGTCGTTCTGGTAGTTCTTTGCTGCATTGATACCACCCTGTGCTGCGATAGAGTGAGCACGACGAGGTGGGTCGCTGATGCAGAACACCTTTACATTGTAGCCAAGTTCACCGAGTGAAGCAGCTGCAGATGCTCCACCGAGACCTGTACCAACAACAATGACTTCGAGTTTTCTTTTGTTGCCTGGGCTGACAACACGGATCTGAGATTTGTGCTTTGTCCATTTCTCGGCCAAAGGACCCTCAGGAATCTTAGAAATAAGTTTTTCGGCCATTTTATAGTGTGTTAGTGAAATTTCGGCACAAGTTTAATCAAAATCGGCCGATTTAGCAATTAAATCGGCTGATTAACTATTATTAATAATAGGTAAAGATCCTTCACTTCGTTCAGGATGACAAGAAGAATCTAAAACAAAGTAGGGTCATCCATATTTATGTTGCCTTTTTCAAGGCCGAGATGTCTGTATGCAAGTTCTGTCGCTTCCCTGCCTCGTGGAGTACGCATTATGAATCCTTCCTTAATAAGGAAAGGCTCATATACTTCTTCTAAAGTACCCTGGTCTTCCCCTACTGCCGTCGCTATTGTATTTGCACCTACCGGACCTCCCTTGAACTTGGTTATGATGGTCTTAAGTATCTTGTTATCAATAGCATCCAGTCCCCTCTTGTCAATATTCAAGGCATCAAGCGCATACCTTGCTATCTGAAGGTCTATACTTCCGTTGCCCATGACCTGGGCGAAGTCTCTCACACGACGGAGAAGCGAATTTGCTATTCGAGGAGTACCTCTGCTTCGCAACGCTATTTCGTATGCTGCATCCTGGTCTATATTTACCTTTAATATACCTGCACTTCTCTTCACGATGCTCACCAGAGTCATGGTATCATAATACTCCATGGCACATGTGATTCCGAAACGGGCACGAAGAGGAGAAGTAAGAAGTCCGCTTCGCGTAGTTGCTCCGACGAGGGTGAAAGGATTCAGTGAAATACGCACGGAACGTGCTCCCGGACCTTTATCTATCATTATATCTATGACAAAGTCCTCCATAGCGGAATAAAGATATTCCTCTACGACAGGTGAAAGCCTGTGTATCTCATCAATGAACAGCACATCTCCTTCTTCCAGAGAAGTAAGGAGTCCGGCCAGATCTCCCGGCTTGTCCAATATAGGTCCGGAAGTCACCTTCATGTTCACTCCCAGTTCATTCGCTATGATATGAGCCAGAGTGGTTTTTCCAAGTCCCGGGGGGCCATGGAAGAGGACATGGTCAAGAGACTCCCCTCTCATCTTGGCAGCCGCCACGAAAATCTTGAGATTGGATACTATCTTGTCCTGTCCGGTGAAGTCATGAAGGTCCTGAGGACGTATTATTCCGTCGAAATCCTTATCTTTGCCTTCATTGATATTGTGGGGATCGAATTCAGCAGCCATGTCAACATCAAAAATAATAATTACAAATATATATATTTTATTTTAAGATTGTTGATGATTATTTGCCTGTTGATATGTTGATAACGTCCCTTACGTATTATCATTCAGATGTTTAGCATATTGATGACTTGTTGAAAAGCCTGATGTGAAGTTCTTGGAAAAATGTTGATGAAAAATTTTGACTTGAATGAAATATGCCGTTATATACGGAAATATTTCTTTTGCCAATTTAGTTTTCATTCGTTTTTAACAGGTTTTTCAACCGGTTATCAACAGATTTTTAAGTAAAATGTTGATAAGTACAGATTCTGTCAGAACATTATCGGAAACTTTACAGTCTTCGACTGAAACATTCTGCAGCGGACTTTATCTTTCCGCCAGATGGTTCGTCGTTTCACAACTTGGATATGATGATGTACAACTGATAGTACTGCCGGATAAGGATTCGGCGGAATATTGCGCTGCCGACCTTTATAATCTCATCGATGGTGATCTGGTATTCTTCCTTCCTGATTCAGGAAAGAGTCTTGAAAGAAGCAATTACAAATCTTCTCTCGGAGTCCAGAGAACATCTGCTGTTGGAAAAATAATAGATCATGATGGAGGGCCGCTTTATATAGTAACTTATCCGTCAGCACTTTCCGAACTTATTCCTGATACCGGAAAAATCTCAGGATCGGTCCTGAAAATGAGTATCGGAGATGAGATACCTCATGAAGATATAGTGCAGAAACTGTTCGACAGCGGATTTACAAGAGTCGATTTTGTAGCAGAGCCAGGGCAGTTCGCCGTAAGAGGAGCGCTTATAGATATATTCTCTTATTCGTATAACAATCCTTTCCGTATTTCTTTCTTCGGTGATGAAATAGAGACTATAAGCATATTTGACTGCAATTCCCAGTTATCGAAGGAAAAGGTCCAGTGTGCAGAAATTTATCCGGACTTGATGTCTTCTGAAAGTGTTGAGGGTATGGTTCATATATCTGATATTCTTCCTGATGACACTCTTGTATGGCTGGATTCTTCCGACATGTACAAGGACAAGGAGTTTTTCCCTCTTCTTGAGAGATTCAGAAGGGTATATATGGAACTTCCTCTTTCCCGTCAGAATGAAGATTCTGTGAAATTCAATATATCTCCACAGCCTTCATTCAACAAGAATTTCGAACTTCTTACCGAAGATATCAGAAAGAAGATAGAAGAAGGTTATAAAGTCCGTATATATGGTGAAAAACAGTCTCAACTTGACAGACTTCAATCCATTCTGTCGCAGAACGGAGGACTGATGCCTGAATTTGTTTCGAAAAAGAACATACATAACGGATTCGTGGATCATGATAACAAGATATGCTGTTACAGTGACCATGAGATATTCGACAGATTCCATCGTGTAAGTCTTCGACGTACGGTCGAAAAAAGCGAACAACTTACCATCAATGACCTTACATCTTTTGCAATAGGGGATTATATAGTCCACATCGATTATGGTGTGGGCATATTCGGTGGTCTGGTCCGTATGAAGGATGACAAGGGGAGGATGCATGAAGTCGTGAAACTCATGTACAGAGATAATGATGTCGTGTTTGTTTCCGTTCATGCGCTTCATAAGATATCACGTTATAAATCAAAGGATTCCGAACCTCCTAAGATTCATAAACTTGGGTCGAAGGTATGGCAGAATCTCAAATCCAGCACAAAATCCAAAGTAAAGGACATCGCCAAGGATCTCATCCGGTTATATGCAAAGCGAAAGAGTGCCAGAGGATTTGCTTTTTCAGCGGATACCTTCATGCAGCAGGAACTTGAATCATCATTCATGTATGAAGATACTCCGGATCAGGAAAAGGCCGTATATGCTGTAAAGAGGGATATGGAGGACAGTTGTCCTATGGACAGACTAGTATGCGGTGACGTAGGTTTCGGAAAGACTGAAGTTGCCATACGTGCTGCATTCAAGGCAGTTGCCGACAGCAAGCAGGTGGCGGTCCTGGTTCCTACTACAATCCTTGCACTGCAGCATTATAATACATTCAGGAACAGATTAAAGGATTTTCCTTGCAATATAGACTATGTAAGCCGTCTTAGGACTGCAAAAGAGATTACGGATATACGCAAGAGACTCAAATCAGGTGCTCTGGATATAGTCATCGGTACTCATAAACTTATAGGAAAGGACTTCGAGTTCAAGGATCTGGGACTTCTTATAATAGATGAGGAACAGAAGTTCGGTGTCAGCGCAAAGGAAAAACTCCGTCAGATCAAGGCTTCGGTGGATACATTGACCTTGACCGCCACTCCTATTCCGAGGACTTTGCAGTTCTCGCTTCTGGGAGCAAGGGACCTTTCCATCATAAGCACACCTCCGCCTAACAGGATACCTGTCCAGACTGAAATAATGCTTTTCGATCATGATGAGATCAAGAAGATAATCAATTATGAACTCAACAGGGGAGGACAGATATTCTTCCTTCATAACAGGGTGGAGGAACTTCAGTCCATACATGATATCCTTCACAGACTTGTGCCTGATATGAAGATATGCGTTGCGCATGGCCAGATGGAGGCTAAGGTTCTGGAAAACAAGATTCTTGATTTCATGGCAGGGGATTATGATATGCTCCTCTGCACTACGATCATAGAAAACGGCCTTGATGTGCCTAATGCCAATACGATTATCATCAATCAGGCCCAGAATATCGGTCTGAGCGACCTGCATCAGTTGAGAGGACGTGTAGGACGTTCCAACAAGCGTGCATTCTGCTATCTGATAGTGCCTCCGCTTCTCTCCATTACTGAAGATGCAAGACGAAGACTTAAGGCAATAGAGTCGTTTTCAGATCTGGGAAGCGGATTCAACATCGCCATGCAGGATCTTGACATACGAGGTGCCGGCAATCTCCTTGGTGCCGAACAGAGCGGTTTCATAACAGATATGGGATTTGAGACATATCAGAAGATTCTTGCCGAGGCCATGGAAGAACTTGGAATGGAATCTGGAATCACTTCAAGAAATACAGACGACAATTATGTTTCCGACTGTACTATCGAAACAGATCAACTGGCCCTTATTCCGGACAGTTATATAGATATGACGGCTGAAAAGATAAGGATATACAAGGAACTGGATTCCACCACTTCCGACAAGGAACTTGAAAATATGAAGAAACGTCTTGAAGACCGTTTCGGACCTATGCCGGATGAACTTTCAAGACTCTTTGACATAGTCAGGATCAGACAGTTGGGACAGAAACTCGGATTCGAGAAGATAATCATCAAGAACGGAGTCATGATAGCGTTCTTCATTTCAAATCCTCTGTCGCAGTATTACCGTTCCGACAGGTTCTCCAAGATCCTGGAAGGAATATCGGCCAATCCGAAGATATTTGAACTGAAGCAAAATGACAACAGACTCAGGATATTCTCACGAAATATAGATACCATATCAAAAGCATATTCTGTTTTGAAGAAATTATAGACTTTTGTAATTTTGCATGCATAAAAGGTAAAGTAAAGTGGCTAACCTTGTAATAGATATAGGAAATACAGCCCTGAAGGCTTCATGGGCTGATGGAATGACACTTGGAAAGACATTCAGGTATCAGGGAGAGCGTATGATGGATTTCATATTGTCTCTGACTGAAAAAGAAAGACCTGAAATAATGATTCTGAGCAGTGTCAGGACATTTTCCGCTCAAGCGGTCGAAAAATTGAGAAAGGCATGCGATGTACTTCTGGTCGTAGATGAAGAAATGTCTGAAAAATACAATATTCCTTCATATCTGACTCCGGACAGAGCGGCATCAATAGTAATTTCACGTTATCTGTTCAAGGGAAGGAAATGTTCTATATTTGATTTGGGAACCACCCTTACCGTTGATTTCCTTGATGAAGAGGGAAATTATGAAGGAGGAATCATTTCTCCCGGATGCCGTACGAGGTTCAAGGCATTGAACAGATATTCCCGATCTCTTCCTCTACTTTCTGCTCCTGATGATATATCCGAAACAGGCACGGATGTTGTTACTTCGCTTTCTTCAGGCGTTGTTTCAGGCATGATGTTTGAAATAGGGGGATATATGTCCCGTTACTCTGAAAATATCAATGTTTTTACGGGTGGTGATGCAATTTATTTTGCAAAACGGATGAAAAACTCCATCTTTGTAGTTTGTAATCTCGTCTTGATGGGGTTGGCTTTAATGGCTGTGGAATATGATAAGAAGGATTGAAAAAGTAATAATACTTGCAGTGTTTCTCGTCATAAGTGTCTGCGTGTCAGCGCAGGAAGGCACTTATGGCGCTTATTCTCCGTATTCTATATTCGGAATAGGAGATATTTCAAAAGAGGGAACTGCATATAACAAGAGCATGGGAGGAACGGGAATCGCCACCAGGAACAACAGAGTGATAAACTATCTCAATCCTGCCGCGGTGACTGCAAGAGATTCTCTTTCATTCATGGCTGATTTCGGACTCGTCCAGCAGAACACTTTGTATCGTCAGGGTGATTTGAAGTCGGGAAACAATACATTCAACATCTACGATTTCATAATGACCTTCCCTATATACAGATCTTCGGCCTTCATGGTCGGAATCACTCCTTACAGCGATATAGGATATGATTTTTCTACGATCGAGACTAATCCGGATATAATAGGAAACACCGGAAACATCGGATATGATTCATACGGTACAGGTAGCGTATATCAGGCATTCATAGGTGCAGGAGTTACATTCTGGAAGAGACTTTCCGTAGGTGCCGAGGCTATCTATTATTTCGGAAATCTTGACAAGGTCACCAATATGAACTATTCCGATGATTCATACAGGTCTCTCAACAGCGGAAGCGAACTTATGATTAGGGGAGTGACCGGAAAATTCGGATTGCAGTATGAGCAGAATCTTAGCGGAAACGTTTCCATGGTCATAGGAGCCACTTATAAGTTGAGTACCGGCATGAAGGGATATGCTACAAATTACAGATATGCCGTTCAGTCCAGTGTAACCGACTCTCTCAGACATCATGTAGACACTCTTGCCGCTTCCGGACTCAGATTCGGTGATGAACTCGGAGTGGGAATATCGATAAGAGGAGGAGACAAGTGGAATGCCGAGTTCAATTATTTGCGTTCTGACTGGAGAAAGTCAGGAATGGACAAGGCTGCAGGCTTTGCCGTGAACGGAGAATCCGTATTTACAACGACAGTATCTCAGTCTTTCAGGGCAGGATTTGAGTATGTTCCTAACAGGAACGACATCAGATATTATATGAAGACATGTTCGTACAGACTTGGTTTCTATTACGACAGGGCATATTATAAACTTGATGGAAACAATGTGAATTCCATGGGAGTCACGCTCGGAATAACTTTGCCGGTATTCAAATATCACAACGGTATAAGTCTGGGTGTCGATCTTGGACAGAGAGCAAGTACAAGGAACGATATGATCCGCGAAAGATATGCTACTTTTGTGATAGGATTCAATATCCATGACTTGTGGTTCCGTAAGATTCAGTATCATTAATGACAATAATCAAAACACAAAATACCTATATGAAAAGAATTGTACTGTTGATTTCAGTTGCTGCGATGGCATTGTTCGCAAGCAGCACAATTTCCGCTCAGGGCAAATTCGGTCCTGACAGCGCAGAATGTATCAAGTATCTGTCTTATTATACTGAGTATTATAAGCAGAAAAACTATGATTCTGCTCTTCCAAATTGGAGAAAGGCTTACAGCCTCTGTCCTCCGACAGCAAGATATTCTATGCTTTCAGACGGAACTACACTTCTTCGTAACCTCATTACAAAGAATGCAAAGGATCCTGTTTACAGAGCGAAACTTGTAGACTCACTCTTGACCATTTATGATCAGAGAGTTGAGTATTGGCCAAAGTATGCTGTAAGTTCACTTAACAACAAGGCTCTTGATATGTACAACTATATCAAGAATGATCCTGAAAGACTTTATGCAGGTCTCAATGCAGTTGTCGAGCAGACAAAGGAGCAGACAAGAGCAAACATCTTCCTTTTCCAACTCAATACAGCAATCGATCTTTTCCGTGAAGGTACCATTGATGCCGAGCAGGTTATCAACATTTATGAGAATGCTGTGAAGTATCTTGCCATGATGACTCCAAAGAACGATACAGAGAAGAGAAGCATCGAAAAGACTGTCGAGGACGTGGAGAGTCTCTTCATCACAAGCCAGGTGGCAAGTTGTGATAACCTCATCGCCCTTTTCGGACCAAGATATGAGGCTGATCCTCAGAACCTTGACCTTGCAAAGAATATCGTAAGGATGATGGGTATCACTGAGGGTTGTACTGACAATGACCTCTTCCTCAATGCTGTGACTACAATGAATACACTTGAGCCTTCACACACTTCAGCATACTATCTCTTCAAACTGTATGCAGGCAGAGGTGATGTCGACAGTGCAGTGAAGTATATGGAAGAAGCAGTAGCCGCTGCCGAGTCAGATGCTATTACAGATGCCTCTTACTATTATGAACTTGCTACATTCTGCTTCAAGAGTTCAAAATATGCTCAGGCTGAAAGCGCAGCAAAGAAGGTTCTTGAACTTGATCCTTCTATGGCAGGAAAGACATACATGCTTTTGGGAACAATCTGGGGTAGCGTTCCATGCGGTGGAAACGATATCGAGCAGAGAGCGAAGTACTGGGTTGCTGTTGATTATATGAACAAGGCAAAGGCTGCTGACGAGACTCTCGCAGAAGATGCAGGTAATCTTATCAGACAGTATGCCGCTTATTATCCTCAGACTGCTGAAGCATTCATGTATGACTTTACAAACGGTCAGTCATATACAGTTTCTTGCGGCGGAATGAGAGCCACTACAACTGTAAGGACTCAGAACTAAATGATATTACGAAATATCATAAATATTATGAAGATGACAGCAACCGCAACTGCGGTTGCTTTCGTCGTTTATTCTTGTAAAGGAAAACTGGCCGAAGCGGATACTCTCGATCTTTCTGAAACACCGGTCCAGATAGTGGATGACATGTTCATCATACAGTCTGAAAACGGAGTCGTGAAGATGAGGGCGGAAGCGCCTCGTATGGAAAAATACGAAAGGGATACTCTGGATTATGAACTTTTCCCTGATGGATTCTTCGTATACGGATATGATGAGAGCGGAAAACTTGAAACCGAGATTGTGGCGGACAATGCACGGCATCTGAAATATGAGGATGGAAGGGAAAGTTGGGAGGCATTCGGCAATGTGGTCGTAAAGAACCTTATCAATCAGGAGGTTATGGAGACCGACACGCTTTATTGGGATCAGAAGAATGAAAAGATCTATACCCACTGCTATGTCAGGATGTATTCTCCTGACGGTTTCATGCAGGGATATGGAATGGAATCGGATCAGAGAGCAAGAAGCAGCATTCTTTACAATAATTTCAACAATTATGCGATTATTGTAAAGGATAGTACTCAGGTTTTGATTGATTCTGTCAATTTTATAGGCCCATTTCAAAAAAAATAGCGACAGATTGAGATAAAATTACTATCTTCGCACCCCAATATTGTAATTTACAGGATAATAATCTAAAAAACTATCAATAAAATGGCAGCACTTGAGACAATTCGTGTCAAGTTCGGTATCGTGATTACAGTGCTTATTGCAATAGCACTGTTGTCTTTCATTATCGATCCGACCACACTTCAGTCAGTTACATCTTCTATGTCTTCGAAATATGATGTAGGTGAAATTGACGGTAAAGCGATCTCTTATGTCGACTATCAGGCAGACGTTGAGAAATTCACAGTAATCAATGAAATCACTACCGGTTCTTCAGCAAAGAACGAGCAGCAGCATGCTTCAATCAGAAACGCTGCATGGCAGGCTCTCGTTGACAAGTATCTTTTCGAGAAGAATGCAAAGAAGGCCGGAATCTATGTAGGTTCTGAGGAAATGAACGACATCGTGGCAGGTAACATCGACTCTCCTGTATTCACACAGAATCCTGCATTCTGCGATGAGAACGGTGTATTCTCGACAGAGGCTCTCCGCGAGTTCCTTTCATATAAGGATTCAGACCAGACAGGTCGTCTCCAACTTTACTGGGACTACCTTCTCGAGTCTGCGAAGACACAGGCTTACTATGCAAAGTATATGTCTCTCTTCACTCAGAGCAATTTTACAAATCCTCTGATGCTTGCTGAGAAGATCGCTGACAACAACAATACATTCAATGTTGAGTTCGTTATGCTTCCTTACGGTTTTGCGAAGGATTCTACAATTGTAGTTTCAGACAGCGAAATCAAGGAATATTACAATGCACACAAGAAGTTCTACAAGCAGCCTGCAAGCAGGGATATAGAGTATGTGGTATTTGAGGTTGTTCCTTCTGATTCTGACATTGCAGCAGCAAACCAGGCTGTAATCGATGTATATGACAATTTTGCAACTACAGACAACATGAAGGGCTTCCTTCTTGCAAATTCTGACAGACAGTATGACAACCGTTGGTATAAGGCCGGCGAACTCAATTCTGTTGCAAAGGTTGTGAATGACTATGCATTCGGTGACAATGCTTCTGTTTCAGAAGTTCTTGCAAACGGAAACACTTTCTATGCAGTACGCGTAATGGAGTCTGCAATGGTTCCTGATTCAGTATTTGTCAAGTATGCTCCTGCAACAGAGGAGAATGTAGACAGCGTTCTCAATACTGTTGAGCCTATGTGGGTGACTCAGATTGCTGGTTTCGAGGATCTCATGACTGCAGCACCAAAGTCAAAGGTAACTATCAACAACCTTACTTTCCAGGTTCTTGACAGAACTGCTCCGGTTGCAAAGAAGAGAGTTGCTGTTCTTGAGAAGAGCGCTATTCCTAGCAAGGAGACTGTAAACGGATTCTATTCAAAGGCTAACACATTCGCGACAAAGACAGCAGGCAAGTACGAGAACTTCAAGAAGACTGTTGAGGAAGAAGGTGTTTACGCACATCCGGTAAACAAGATGCTTGAGAGCGCTGACCGTCTCGGTGCTATCGACAATACCAAGGAAGTTACAAGATGGGCATTCGAGGCTAAGAAGGGCGATGCTTCAAGCATCATCACAGTTGACAACAACTACTTCATCGTTGCTGCCCTCAAGGATATTCACAAGGAAGGCTACACTCCTGTAGATCAGGTTGCTTCTTCAATCAGCAATATGCTCTATACTGAGAAGATCGGTGAGAAGAAGGCAGCAGAGGTTGCAGAGAAGATCAACGGTCTTACTGACATGCAGGCTATCGCTGAGGCACTCGGAACAACAGTAAGCACAAAGGATGGTATAGCATTCTCATCTTTCGCAGCACAGGGTCTTGATCCGAAGTTCATCGGTGCCGCTTCAGTGGCTGAGGATGGAGTAATCTCTGGTCCGGTAGCAGGAAACATCGGAGTATATGTATACAAGGTGACAGGACGTGACGCAGGTGCATTCTTTACAGAGGATGATGCAAAGGCTCGTGACGCTCAGATGGCACAGTATTCAACTCAGATGGTTGTTCCAGTAATGATGGACGATGCTGAGGTTAAGGATAACAGAGCACGTTTCTATTAATAGAACATAATTCTGAGCATAAGCGAAGAATCTATATGACAATAAAAGGGCAATTGATTCATTCAGTTGCCCTTTTATTGTTATATTTGAATCTGATTAATTTTGACTCAAATAACTGAATTTTAAACTATATGAAAAGATTTATTCTGGCATTGACTGTTATCTGTATAATGGTTGCAGGATGTATCAAGGAAGAAAAGAAAGGTGCTGACCTCAAAGTAGGAGATGCCATACCTTCTTTTGAAGTGGTGATGAATGATGGAAGTGTGGTGTCTGATGCAGACCTGAAAGGAAAAGTATCGGTAGTCATGTTTTTCCATACATCTTGCCCGGATTGTCAGCAGGCTCTTCCACGAATGCAGCAGGTATACGACGAATATGCTTCAAAAGACGTTATTTTCGTCCTTATCAGCCGTGATGAGGGTTCAGATACAATAGAGGCTTTCTGGAAGGAAAAAGGCCTGAATATGCCTTATTCTCCTCAAAATGACCGTAAGGAATATGAGAAGTTCGCACAGGACCGCATTCCACGCATATATATGAACGACGAGAACAGAATCATCAGGCATACATACTCTGACAATCCTGTTCCCACTTATGATAAACTTAAATCTTCTTTGACAGATCTTACACGTTAAAGAGGAAGTGCATGATGTCTCCGTCCTGCACTACATACTCCTTTCCTTCCACTCCAAGTTTGCCGGCTGCACGACATGCCGCTTCTGACTTGAGTGCCACGAAATCTTCATATTTGATCACCTCGGCACGGATGAATCCCTTTTCGAAATCGGTGTGGATGACTCCGGCGGCCTTTGGTGCCTTGTCGCCTACATTGATGGTCCAGGCACGGCATTCGTCGGCACCTGCTGTGAAATATGTGCGGAGATTAAGAAGAGAATATGCGCTCTGAATGAGTCTTACCACTCCTGATTCTTCCAGTCCCATCTCTACAAGGAACATCTGACGCTCTTCATAACTTTCAAGTTCAGCAATGTCAGACTCGATCTTTGCCGCAATCACAAGAATCTGGGCATCTTCATCCTTCACAGCCTCGCGGACCTGCTCCACATAAGCATTGCCGGTCTTTGCAGATGCCTCATCCACATTGCATACATACATTACAGGCTTGTTTGTGAGAAGGAATAATTCCTTTGCAAGTTGCTCTTCATCAGCATTTTCGGGCTTTACCGTGCGGCATGACTTTCCCTGCTCAAGTGCGGCCTTATATCTTGTGAGAAGGTCGAAAAGTTTCTTTGCATTCTTGTCTCCGCCGGTCTGTGCCTGCTTCTGAACCTTTGCTATACGGTTTTCCACAGTCTCAAGGTCCTTGAGTTGGAGTTCGCAGTCAATAACTTCCTTGTCACGTACAGGATCTACGCTTCCGTCTACGTGAACGATGTTATCGTCGTCGAAGCATCTGAGTACATGAAGGATGGCATCAGTTTCCCTGATGTTTGCAAGAAACTGGTTTCCAAGACCTTCTCCCTTGCTGGCTCCCTTTACGAGACCTGCAATGTCAACGATTTCCACTGTTGCAGGAATTACTCTCTTAGGATTGCAGAGGCTTTCGAGCACTTCGAGTCTCTTGTCCGGAACGATGGTCGATCCTATGTTAGGTTCTATGGTGCAGAAAGGGAAGTTTGCGCTCTGTGCCTTTCCTGAACTTACACAATTGAACAATGTTGATTTTCCTACGTTCGGAAGTCCTACGATACCGCATTTAAGTGCCATGTAAATATCTCTTTAAAAGTTTTAAATATTCAAATTATCAATTATCTCGCAAATTTACGCCAACTTTTTCTTTTTCTGATTATTATTTCTCTTTTTAAGCCTTATTTTTTCTGTTTTTTAAAGATTATATGAAATATCTCCGTCATTTTTGCCGCATGAGATAAATGAAAGTATATGGAAAAAACTATCTGTCTGTTATGTAGCCTGTGCATGTGCCTTGCTGCCGGACACGGCCGGTCATGTGAAGAACCTTTGCTTGTGATGTTCTGGAATGTAGAGAATTTCTTTGACTATATAGATGGGGGAGAGGGGGAGTCTGACAGGGAATTTTCGGCATCAGGAAGCAGGCGTTGGACAAGAAAGAGATTCTATGCTAAATGTGATGCGGTCGCAAAGAGTATTCTATGGGTCGGAGACAGATATGGTGGAATGCCTGACCTGATAGGTCTGGCGGAAATCGAGAACAGGGGAGTGCTGACCAGACTTCTCAGTTCTACTGCTTTGAGAAAATACAACTATCGGATCATCCATCAGGATAGTGGAGACAGACGAGGAATAGATGTGGCGGTCCTTTACCGCAAATCTTCGATGACTGAAATGTCTGTATCCTTCTGCACTCCTCAATATAAAGGAGAAACACTTGCAACCAGAGATATGCTTCATGTGAAAATGTGCCTTCCAGACAGTTCTGAGGTTGATTTTATCGTCAATCATCATCCTTCGAAATACGGAGGAAGCAAGGAATCGGAAGGTAGAAGAACGGCTGCAATGAAGGCCTTGAAGAATATATGTGATTCATTGGGAAACAGATCGATAATTGCCATGGGAGATTTCAATGACACTCCTGATTCAGAGCCTTTCAAAGTCATTGATGATCTGCTCGTCAACAAGGCTTCACCCCTTCATGAAAAGGGAGAAGGAACCATAAGATATGAAGGAAAATGGCAACTGATAGATATGTTTCTGGTAAGTCCGTCATTGTCCGGATGTACTGAAATGGAAATATGCAGGATTCCGTTCCTTATGGTCTGGGAAAAGAAACATCCGGGAATGAAACCTCTCAGAACATACACTGGTCCAAGATATTCAGGAGGTGTAAGTGACCATTGTCCTATAGTCTTGAAGGTCAATTGATGGAATTTTTCATTGTTTTATCGGCATAAATTTCTATATTTGAAAGATTTTGAAAATCACATGACTACGCAAATACAATAACACTAAATACAATGAAGACTAGAATATCTGAAAAATTCCAGACCCTCTTCAATGCTGAGGGTGAATTCTTTGCATCAGCAGGCCGTATTAACCTCATCGGCGAACACACCGACTACAACGGAGGTTTCGTATTCCCTGGCGCCATCGACAAGGGTATGATCGCAGAGATCAGACTCAACGGCACAGCAACCGTACGTGCTTTTGCGCTTGACCTTGACGAGTACTGCGAGTTCGGTCTGAACGAGGAGGATGCTCCTGCACAGAGTTGGGCACGCTATATTTTCGGCGTATGCCGTGAGATCCAGAAGAGAGGCGGCGTTATCGCAGGCTTCGACACAGTATTCGCAGGTGACGTTCCTCTTGGAGCCGGCATGTCATCTTCTGCCGCCCTCGAAAGCACATTTGCATTCGCTCTCAACGAACTTTTCAACCTCGGCATCGACAAGTTCGAACTTGCACGCATCGGCCAGAGCACAGAGCATAACTACTGCGGCGTGAAGTGCGGCATCATGGACCAGTTCGCTTCTGTATTCGGAAAGGCAGGACATCTCATGCGTCTTGACTGCCGTTCTATGGAATTCGAATATTTCCCGTTCGACCCTGAACAGCATGGTTACAAACTCGTCCTCCTGAACTCTTGCGTGAAGCATGAACTGGTAGGCTCTCCATACAACGACCGTCGTGCATCTTGCGAGCGTGTTGCAAAGGTCCTCGGTCAGGAATTCCTCCGCGGTGCTACAATGGACCAGTTGGAGGCAATCAAGGACCAGATTTCAGAGGAAGACTATCTCCGTGCACGTTATGTCATCGGTGAGGAAAGAAGGGTCCTCGATGTTTGCGACGCTCTCGGAAAGGGTGATTATGAGACAGTCGGAGCGCGTATGTACGAGACTCACTGGGGAATGTCAAAGGATTATGAAGTGTCTTGTGAAGAACTTGACTTCCTCGCCACAGTGGCACAGGAGTGCGGCGTGACAGGTTCACGTATCATGGGAGGCGGTTTCGGCGGCTGCACCATCAACCTCGTGAAGGCAGAACTCTACGACGCATTCATCGAGAAGGCAAAGGCTGCATTTGCAGAAAAATATGGTCATGAGCCTATCGTGATTCCGGTAGTCATCAGCGACGGAGCGCGCAAACTTTAGAAATATCTGTAATTTCCTGATTGACAGGAGTTGTAAATGATTATGAACCGATATGCCGGAATTTTTGATTATCCGGTATATCGGTATTTGTTTATATGTTTTAAAAAGGTGAATTATGATAGAGGAAATGCTTCTGCCTCTGGTGTCGGAGCGGTTTGCGAATGAAGAGAAATATCGTGAAGGTCATCTGAGGATAATCAACGCTCTTCCGGGCAGGAGGATATTGGGACTTCATGTACCGGATATGAAGAAAACCGCAAGAGAACTTGCAAAAAGGGAGGATGCCTATGAAATCATACATTGCTTTGAGCAGGAAGCCGCCATGGAGAAAAAAGGGACATATGGAAGCAGACTTGCATATGAAGAGACCGTTGTGTGGGGGCTGATGATCAATGCGATGAAGGTCAATTGGGAAGAAAGGACTGATATGCTTCGTAAATATGTGCCGGTGCTGGACAATTGGGCAGTATGCGACACTTTCTGCTGCAATACAAAATGGGTCAGGGATTCAAAGTCTGCTCTTTGGGATTTTCTTCAGCCTTATTGGAAGTCTGAAAGGGAATTTGAGGTAAGGTTCGCTATAGTGATGTCAATGGTTCATCTTCTTGACAGTAAATGGTTTCCGAAGATATGTACGATGCTTGATTCTTTGGATTTCAATACTATAGTTTCGGAATATGACGGCATTGCCATCGGCAGAAGTCCGTATTATGTCCGGATGGCTGCGGCATGGCTGCTTGCTACATCATTGGCGAAACTTCCCGAACAGACCCGTGCATATGTCAATGATTCTTCACTTCCGGAAGATGTGAAACGCCTGTATGTCCGCAAGGCAAGGGAATCTTTCCGCACCCGTACGGAAAATCCTTTCTGATCCTGCAACATTTTCGCGTTCTGTGCAGTCTAATATGCAAAAGTTTAATTTAAAGTTATTGAATCATGGAAGAGATTTTAGCATTGAGTATTCCTATTTTCATTTGCGTAGTGTTGCCTGTAATGGTTGTGTGGCTTGTTACAAGGGCTAATACCAGAAGGACGGAAAAGAAGATGGATGTCCTTATGAAGGCAATCGAAAACGGTACGGAGATAGATCCGGACATGCTTGTGGACATAAACGGAGGAAAGAGCACGAAGATGAAACTTGTGGATAAACTTGGTTCCGGAGTGATGTTGACACTGATGGGTCTGGTGTTCATATTGCTGGCAGCCTTCAATGTCCTTTCGTTTGCAGCATGGGGATATTATGCGGGAATTCCGATCCTTGCTGTCGGCATAGGTACCTTGGTTTCATATTTTTTCGGAATGAAGTTCCTGAAACCTGAAATCGAGGCAGAAGAGCATAGGAAGCAGAAATAGCCCCGTACGGAAGTGCATGGCGTCATGGCAGGTTAGTAGATGACAAGGCAGCAGTTCATAGAGTCGGTGGCAGCCGAGCAGGAGTCTTTGAGAAGGTTCCTGCGCGGTCTGTGTTGCGGTGACGGCTTCATGGCTGATGACATAGCGCAGGAAGCCTTGTTGAAGGCATATCTCTCATTCGAACGTTTCGAAGGCCGGTCACGGTTTTCCACTTGGCTTTTCAGAATAGCGTACAACTGCTGGCATGACCATATCAGAAAGGCAGGAAAGGAAGAGGAGTGGCTTTCGTTTGAAGTGTCTGGAAATGGCCAGGTGAGAAGAATCGAAGATATTGATGCTCAGTTAGATAGAAAATATGAACATCAGCAGTTATATATGGCCATACAAAACCTGAACATGCATGAACAGGCGGTGATACTTCTTTTCTACATGGAAGACAAATCAATCAAGGAGATAGAAGCCATTACCGGAATGCCTTCGGGAACAATAAGGTCATGTCTGTCACGCGGACGTAATCACATAAAGGAATATATGGAAAAATTATGAAGACTGAGAAGGATATAAGAAAATTCATTCAGGACAACAGGATAACTGTCCCGAAAGATGATGCGTTCATGAAGGAACTGGTAAGGCAGATTGAACTACTTCCTGTCCCTGCAAGTCTCAGCGGGAATGACGAGGAAAAGATACAGGAGAATCTGCGCATATTATCTCTTATCCGACAGGCATTGAAGAAGCGTCATCGTCGTCAGGCAGTCAAGACTCTGATTCTGAATGCAGTCCTATGCGTCATCATGATTGCCGGGGTGTATTTCTTTGTGGATCCGATATGGAAATATATCATTCTGGGTGTGTCAGGTCTGGTAACTCTTGCCTTTTCTTTGTCCCGCAACGGGCTTTTCAATGTTTAGCCTGCTGCCGGGAAATCTCTCCCATCCTTTTCAATGAGTCGATAGTGAAATCGCCCTCGAATATCATGATGACTCTTTCAGGATCTGTGATATATAATATTATTTCAGAGAAATTTCCTTCATGTGGCGAGTCGATGAATATGGCCATCTGTGAGGTCTCATCATTTATTTGAGCCACTTTGGAATAACTTACGAACAAATTTTCAGCCCGTTCTGTGAAATCCTTGTCATCTTCTTCAACAGGGCAGATTACGATCATTCTCATTTCATCCAGAATCGCTACCACGGGGGTTTTCTTCATGAAAGGTCTTGCCATCTTCAGCATGGCTCCTTCCATCTTTATAGCCTTTTTGTGAGACATCGCCATCTTTACTGCCGGACTCTCTTCCGCCTTCCTTCCGGAGGCATATATATCCGGGCAGAGTGTCATAAGTACTGCTATTATGATCAGAAACCTTTTCATATAAGGGCGGTAATGCCTATGCCAATTTCAATGTAAGTGATATGAAGTCCTCTACGCTGAGGCGTTCAGGGCGAAGTTCGAAGACTGGGTCGGCGACAAAGGCTGCGAGTTCCTCTTCTGTCCATCCGAGACGGTCTGCCTTGGCACGGATGAGCGGTTTGAGCGAGTTTCGGAGGGTCTTGCGTCTCTGATTGAATCCGGTCTTCACGACGGTCTTGAACAAGGCCTCGTCACATCCCAATTCGGTTCTGGAGTTGCGTACAAGCCTGATTACGGCAGATTTTACCTTTGGTGGAGGATTGAATGCGCCTTCTCCCACAGTGAAAAGATATTCGATGTCATACCATGCCTGAAGAAGTACGGAAAGAATGCCGTAGGTCTTTGTTCCAGGCTTCTCCGCAATACGTTCCGCAACCTCCTTCTGTATCATGCACACCACCTGGGGAACCTGCTCCTTGTAGTCCAGGATCTTGAAGAATATCTGTGAAGAAATGTTGTAAGGGAAGTTTCCGATCACGCAGAATTTTCCAGGGAAAAATGTCTCGAGTTTGAGTTTCAGGAAGTCGGCTTCGATAAGTTTTCCGTTCACCTGTGGGAAATGCACAAGAAGATAATCGACTGATTCAGTGTCGATTTCCACCATTCTCAGATCAACTTCCGGTCTTTGAAGGACGTATTGGGTAAGTACTCCCATTCCTGGTCCGACCTCGAGTGCCGGCATGGGATTTTCTGCATTGTTTACATCTTCCAGACCGGGGCAAGGCACGATAAGCGCCTCTGCAATCCTCTGAGCGATAGACAGATCTGTCAAAAAGTGCTGGCCAAGTGCCTTCTTTGCTCTAACTTCCATATGTTATTTCAGATATTTTCTTGATTTCTTCTGTTTGAAAAGCCACTCCATGAAGTCGTCACGGTTGAATGCCGGATTCCAACTTCCGTGCGTGCATCCCGGGAACTCGATATATTCGACCTTCGTACCTGCTTCCTTCAATGCCCTGTATGCTTTGCGTGAACATTCTACCGGCACCACTGTGTCTGCATCTCCGTGGAATATGCGGAAACTTACACCCTCGATTTCTGCAAGGCGTGACGGCTCGACAGAACCGCAGATAGGAATTGCGGCAGCGAATATTTCAGGGAATCTGACCACCATGTCGTATGTAGCCATTCCTCCCATTGAGAGTCCTATTATATAAACCCTTGATCTGTCTATATCCGGGCAGGCAAGATAAGTGTCGATCATTTCCTTTACTGCCTTGAACGGAGCCGGCATGAGTTCCTCGGCTTTGAGGTCGGTGAATGATGCAGGAATGTCTTTATATGCCCAGAAAGCGGTCTCCGGACACTGCGGGCAAAGTACATATGCAGGATATTTCTCGATGTTTACAGGGTTGAGGAACATCTGTCCGCCCCATTTCAACTGACTTTCATTGTCTGTTCCTCTCTCACCCAGTCCATGCAGGAATAAGATCAGAGGAAACTTCTGCCCTTTGGCGCTTTCGGAAGGCCTGAGAAGACGGTAATTGAGTTCTGTGCCGTCTTCCGCCTTGAACGTCTTGTATTCGAATTCCTGTCCGGAAGATGCAAGGCATCCGCCGATCAGCAGGGCTATGATGATGAGTATCCTTTTCATATATAGCGACATTTCTCCTGCAAATATAACTTTTTCGGCCTAATAAAACACTATCTGGTGCCTATCCAGATGAATACCATTCCCGCAAGCAGCAGTACAAGGTCCAGAATCTTGGCTTTCAGGTTCCTCTCCTTGAATATCACCACTCCGCAGATGAATGAAATTATGACCGAACCGCGACGTACCAGAGACACAACGGAAATCATCGAATCAGGATCGCTCAATGAAGAAAAATAAGCAAAGTCTGCGAGGCATATGAATATGGATATGAGCAGGATGGACCATTTCCATCGGAAAGGAGTCGTCTGTCTGCGTTTTGGATACCACATCAGTGCGCAGACGACGGTCATGATGATCATCTGATAGAAATTGAACCAACTCTGCACGAACATCGGACTCAGCGATTTCATTATGAATTTATCATACAGTCCGCTGATGGCACCCATTATCGTTGCCATAGCCACGCACCATATCCATTTATTGCTTTTGAAATCAATGTTCTCCTTCTTTCCGGCCTTGCTCATGAGGAATATTGAGAGGATAGACAGAGATACGCCGATCCACTGGCAGACATTCAGTCTTTCGCCGAAAAGCAGCATTGCTCCTATCAGCACGATTACCGGCCTGGTCGCATTGATAGGACCGACTATGGTCAGCGGGAGATGTTTCAGTCCGAAATATCCGCATATCCATGACGAAAGCACTATGAAAGCCTTCACAATCACCATCAGGTGGGCTTTGAGCATCGGATGGGCGTCAAGCAAGTTGTTGATACTCAACGTCTTCTGCGATATGCCTGCTGCATCTGTACAGCAGGCATTTTGCGTAAGTGATTGTGAGTCAGCGAGAACCGTGGATGCGTCAATCCAACCCAGCAGGAACGGCGAAAATATCAGTGTTGAGAACACCGTGTTCAGAAACAGCACCGGAAGGACGGCGTTATCCTTCAGTGAAGCCTTTTTGGAGGTGTCGTAGAATCCTAAAAGTATCGCGGATACGAATGCTAGAGCCAGCCACATAGTCAATTAATCATTTTAGAGGTGCAAATGTATTACAATTATTATTTATTTCGTATTTTTGTCAGATTTTAGTCGGTACAGAAAATATAAAACAACACATATATGTACAGAACACACACCTGCGGTGAACTCCGCATTGAAAATGTCGGCCAGACAGTGACATTGGCCGGATGGGGACAGAGGTCAAGAAAACTTGGCGGTATGACATTCATCGATCTCAGAGACCGTTACGGCATCACGCAGTTGGTTGTGGATGCTCACGCTGCTCAGGAACTTCAGGATACTGCTTCGAGCCTCGGACGTGAGTGGGTGCTTCAGGTGACAGGCGAGGTGATCGAGCGCCAGAGCAAGAACCCTAAGATGCCTACAGGTGACATCGAGATCAGCCTCACAGAGATCAAGGTCCTCAACAAGGCAAATACTCCTCCGTTCACAATCGAGGACGAGAGCGACGGCGGCGAGGAGCTCAGAGCGAAGTATCGCTACCTTGACCTCCGC
>JAZQES010000033.1:0-3553 GCA_045539115.1 Candidatus Cryptobacteroides sp.
TCCCTGAGGGATTCAAGTTCCATTAAAGCGTCATTATGTGCCATGGTAGAATAAATTAAGCGTTTGACATTTGTTTCAACTGTTCCTTGATACGGAACAACCTGGTGGTGACGTTTGCCAGAGATATACCCATAATGCCGGCAATATCCTCATAGGTCATATTCTCCAGCCACAGCAGTATGATTGCCCTGTCAAAGGGCTCCAGCCTGCTTATCCTGTCGTGCAACATCTGAATCTGCCTGCTCTTGGTATCGTCATCGTTGTAGAGGTCGATGTCGATGGTGAGGGGAACCGTATCTACATCACGTTTCTTCCTCCTTACCTGATTGTTGCAGGTGTTAAGGCTCACACGCCATATCCACGTCCTGTGCGAACTCTCCCCACGGAACTTCGGAAAACCCTTCCACAAGTTGATCAGTATCTCCTGGAACAGGTCATTAACCTCATCCGCATCTTTGGAGAAGAAGTAGCAGACCGTATATATGGTCTTCCTGTGCTCCTTGACCATTCTGGTAAACTCAAATTCAATGTTGTCCATCAGTGTTTTTCTTTTGTTCTACCCTTTAGACACCAAATTTACCGATTCCTTTCAGAAATAGTGAGAAATTTCATTGTTTTCATAGAAAAGCAGCACTTGCCCTCTGCGCCTTTCTACGAAAGTCACAGAAGGCAACCTTCAATACCCACCGCACAGGCGAGAATATGAGGACTGCAAGCAGATCCTCAAACTCTCGCTGAACCCCACGCACATATAAAACGCCCGGCAAGACTTCAGCCAGCATAGCTGTCAGAAGACTTGCCCTAATGGGCCAGCGGAATCACACGAGACTAGTACGGAAATTATGCAAAGAGAACTAAATACAATCAGCCTCATCATTTATGCCCCCTGTTCTGCCATTCGTTGAAGCCCAACATCACCCCAGAGAACACCGCTCCCATTAGAAGCATCTTCCTAAAGTTGAAGTTCTCGAACATTCCAAACGCCCACCCGATTATCATATAAAGAGCAACAAGTGCGATAAATCGCAGTAGGATTCTTAAAATTCGTTTCATATCGTCAGAAACTTACAATTATAGCTTATCACTCACTTCCGTCTTCTTCGCGTGTCTGAGATTGATTGTGGTCTTGCCGAACCTCCAGGTCAGGCCTAAATAAAACTGACGGGGATTATACCAGGACACATTATGCTGGCGATAGTTCTCGGCATATGTGTCCCTTGTGGAGCCATTATAACGGTTCTGGAATGGCATTATAGCCCTTGCAGTCAGGATCAGACGGTTCTGCAGGAAGCCTTGACGCAGGCCCAATGAATACACATAGTCCACGCCGTGATAGGTACGCTGGAGAGTTGTTTCACCACCGGATATACTTCCAGCGACGAATCCCATAGCTCCTTTCCATAAATCGACATTGCTGCTGAGGTCGAATGACCATCCTATGCCATCGTTCTTCTGCTCCAATGACGGTGCGTGAAACCAGTTGTATCCCAACATTGCCGATGTCTGAAGGCTGAAGCGTTCGCCGGGACTCCAGCTGAAACTCAACATCTCGTCGATATGGTTATGGATTACAGCGTTCCTGTAGGTAGATACCTTGCCACCGTCCGGATAGACTTCAGACAGATATTCAATCTTGTTGTTGCACAGGCTGCCGTAAGTTCTGGCAGTAAGATCCCAGGTTTCCCCGCTTGTCCTGTATGTCAGAGTCAAGGCATCAGACACTACGGTTCTCAGATCCGGATTGCCGTGCATCTTGCTGTATGGTGATTCCTCGAAGATGTATGGATTGAGGTAAGTGACGCTCGGGCGGCCTAAACGACGTGTATAAGACGCGGAAAGAGTATTCCTGGAGTCAATCTTCCACGCTGCATTGAGGTATGGAACGATATTGAAATTGCTGTTGTCGAATGTCAGATTTCCGGAAGCACTCTTGGAAAGACCTCGGTTCAGAGTGTATTCCAGCCTAGTACCAGCCTTCAAGGTAAGTTTTGAGAACCTGTATCCGTAACTTGCATAGGCGGCGAAAATATGCTGCTGATAATCCAGGTCATTGACATTTGAATCATCAATAACCCATTTTTCTTCAGCATAATCCCATAGCTCATCCTGCGAATCTGCCACATGTGAACGTAGTGTATATTTTGCACCGGACTCGATCTGATGCGTCTTCTGAAGGGTGGCGAAATAATCAATCTGACCGACCTGCTGGATCGTGCGTTCCGTATTGAAGGAATGACGATGATAGTCAGGATAGTTCAGGATCGGAACCACTATCACATCGTTTTCCGTACAGTTAGGATTTCCATCAATGGCATAACTGAATGTAAGGATACCTCCATCGTTCCTGAATGTCTTCTGGTATGCCAGCTCTCCGGAGAAAGTTTTATAACGGTTGGTGCGCACAGTTGGTTCGTTCATCTCGATGGTCTTGAGATGGCCGGTATTCCAGAAGGTTTCCGTGATGTCATAATCGCTAAGCATCTTCTGGAAGTTTGCCCAACCCGAAAGGGTTATGAGATTCAACGAGTCAGGCTCATAACTGGCCTCAAGAGAGAATGCTCCTGATGAGAAACTATTGTTGCTGTTGAAATCAAGACGCTGGTAACGGTAGTCTTCGCTTGTATAGTTCTCAACATCTGTTACGCCATAGACAATTGGATTACGGATACTTGTGCCGCTTGCATTCGCACTTACAGTGAACTTACCCAACTGAGCATTTATGTAACCGTTTCCGCTTGCTGTTCCAAGATTGCTGCCTTGTGTTCCTATAGAACCGCTGTAACCGGATTTCAAGCGCTTGGCCATGACTATATTTATAATACCACCAATGCCTTCCGCATCGTATTTGACGGGAGGATTGGTGATGACCTGAATTTCCTTGATGGAAGAGGCCGGGATAGTCTTTATAAGCTGGTTGAAATTTCTGGCGAGCATTCCGGTAGGTCTGCCGTTCACAAGGACCTTATAGTCAGAAGAACCGTTTAACATTACGTTATCCTCTGAGTTGATGCTGAGCATAGGTACATTGCGGAGTATGTCGATAAGGTTCCCTCCTTCTGCCCGAGGGTCTGCCTGTACGTTATATGTAAGTTTATCTGCGTCGGTGGAGATAAGTTCCTGCCGCGCGACAACGGTGACTTCGTTGAGTTTCCTGACTGTTCCGAGAGAGTCTGACTGGTGAGTTTCCGTTTCCTGAGCAATTGCTGTAATGCTTGCAAACAGCGATACAGCAACAAGAATGATTGTCTTTGATTTCATTGTTTTCCGTATGGTTTATACCACAAAATTATCCGGAAAAAGTTTTACATCATATAGTATTGAGCAAAAAATCAACGACGTATATTACTGAATATCAATATAGAAGAAAAATATTTATCCCGTAAGATTCTGAAAAGTCTTACATCAGCGCTCTAGGTCAAGCAGAAGGTTCCTCAAATAGATGCTGATATTGGTTTCGTGTTTGTCAAGGCAGAGTTTCTGACGTATTTCGTGACTGATGATATAGTGACGTTTCTTCTGAATGAATTCTCCGATATCCTTGCCTTTAAGTCCG
>JAZQES010000034.1:0-37498 GCA_045539115.1 Candidatus Cryptobacteroides sp.
GTCTTGTTCACCTGAGGCATTCCATCCGCTCCATATCCGGAGTTCCTGTCCCACAGATTCACACCGTCAAATCCGAACTCATTCACATAGTACATCACCTGTGAGACAAAGTCTGCGATCTGCTCGTCAGTCATATTGCAGAAACCTATGCCCTTGGCGCCGCCTTCAATGCACAGGCACACTTTTCTACCAGTCTCCTGCACCGGACGGATGTATTCGTTGTAATTGTCTATCAGATAACGCATATCTGAAGACAAAGTCAGAACTGCCCTTCCAGACTCCTCATCATAGCCGACAGATGTCTTGCGAAGATTGACTATGTTTCCTACGCCAGCCTTCCAGTTACCGTCAGGATTGAGAAAATCCATTTTACTGATATAATGAGATGTCGCCAGTCTCGGATCGAACTCGGAAGTATTGATATAGAATATCATGAACAGTTCAGACCCGTCATGCAGAGGTGCCAGAGTCCCGTATGGCTCACGCACAGTGACATCAATATAAATGGTACTGCTGCTGGAATCAGATGTCGGCGACACCAGGGTCACAGGCAGAAGGTATCTGCCGCACTCAAGTACATTCCCCATCTTATTGACCGAGAATATCTTGATCTGGCGTGCCTCACTCTTAACCAGACCTTCACGGAACTCGAATGCACCACCCCCGATGAACTCATAGAAACTCGCCGGAAGTTCCTGATATTCCACACCTGCGGCAGCGGAATATGACTGGACGAGAGAAGGCTCAGCCTGAAGCATCAGAGTCAGCGTGGCATCGAGAGGCTTGCCGGCAACCACATACAGGTCTTCGGTGTACATTCCCTCTCCCTTGAGCATCTCCAGAGAGACAAGGTCTCCTGCTGTCCTGCCAGAGTGCAGTCCTACGCTGGCAGGTGCTGCAAGCGCGTCAGGATCAAGCTGATCACCTCTGTCTATGCCTATCTGCTCCTTAGTGCAGGCCACAATGGCCAGAAGCATGATCATCAGATATATCTTCTTCATAACTATTCCTCCTCTTTATTTATCTCAGGAATCTCAATACCTGACGGCCAGATGATGTCGGTCTCGGCCACTCCATCATTACCATATTGTGAGTGATCCTTGATGACATTGCCTTTGCCTTCGTTGAACTTCCAATATCCTATGAGCGTAGGATCTTCCTGAGGATTCTCGATGCGGTACATATTCTCCCATATCTGCTCAGGGGTCCTCGCCACGTTCCACACTCTCGCCTCAGCAATCTTTCCCTGCAGCGGACGGTAGTCATTGTAGGACTTTCCTATGAAGAACTGGTACGCCTCAGCGGCTCCCTGTGCCCTCTGAGCCAGGTTGATTCCGTCTGTCGCTCCACCCATCTCAGTAGCCTCGCTCTGGATGCGTCCGTCAACATATACCCTGACAGTGCGGCTGTCGTAGTCGTATGTGGCAGCGACATGATACCATCTGCCTTCATACAGTTTCTTGGATGCATCCGATGCCGGAAATTTTCCGAAATCGGTACCACCGCCGCTTCCGTCAAACTGGATCTGCTGACGCTCGAAGTTGGCATCTCCTATACGAAGGAGGCAATACTGCTCCACTCCCATCACACTTGAAATGTTACAAGTACCGAAAGTATTGTCAAGGTCAAACCTGTCAATGAATATCAGAGCCTCGTATGTAAGGCCTGTCAATCCGTTGAAAGCATCGCTCTGCGGACCCTGCTCGTCGAGTGTCGGGAAGTTGATCCAGTTGTCAGTCAACTGGGCAGCAACGGTAATGGCAGAGGAACGACGCACAAGATAATATGCGACCGACGCCGCCTGCATGAGTTCCATGTTTGCCGAACTTAACTTTACCGGCAACAGATATGTATGGTCCATTTCCATAGCACCGGTCTGTTCCTCTCCGTCACCCATCAGGCCCTTGAACCTGACAGATGCACTTTCAGACATTGTCCTTCCTGCCTCTATCTTCAGATCGACAGACGGGAACTCATAGTATTTTGCCGGAAGCATCTCGTATGAGGTTCCGTAACGGGCGTTATATTCTCCCACGAGTGCTTCATCCACCGACATGGTGAAATCTGCGTCAGTTTCTGACGGATAGGACAGCAGGACTGAAAGTTCCTTGGTAAACTCCGGAATGTTGTTGCCGAATGTCGCCGTCTGGGTGCTGCTGTGTGAACTCACATCCAGATAGGCTGAGTTGGCGAACTTGTATCCGTCGGCACTGTAACGGTCACAGGAGAACAGGGCCAGGATTGCTGTCAATATTATTATTGTTCTTTTCATAAAAATCTGGTTTTTAGATCCTCACGTCGCCCTTCGGGCTCCTCAGGATGACAGGTTAACGTGAAGGATTCAATGTCTGGATGGCTGTGCGTACTGCGACGTAATTGCCGTCATAGTGGTAATAGTCCTTTTCAATGTCGTAAACAGCCAGACCGCCAAGGTCGCCGTATGTCACGACTCTTCCTGTCATCTCTGTCAAGGCATCCACCTTGGCTTTCGATTCTGTTTCAAGGACTGCTCCCACCTTTGCCGAAAGAAGCAGTCTATCCTTTGGCAAGGCACATTTCTCCAACGACTCATATACTGCGATATTGATGTTATGAGCCTTGTCATAGTCTATGCAATTCAGCACATAGTAGTCAATGACATCACGCTTGTCAGCCGGGATTGCCATAGGATTGCCCTCAAACACCAGAAGTTGTCCCTCTGACTTTGCAGACACAAGCCTGTCGATGATGGCGGATATGGCGGCAGTATGTTCCTGATCACCGAACTTGTATGAAGCAGTGAACGAGAAACCGTCCAGTCCGTTTGCCTTGACCGATGATATGGCAGCCTCTGCTGCGCCGAAGTCTGCAATATGATACAGCACCTTTGTGCCGAATGACTGCACCCATGCAAGGTCTTCAGCATCATGCTGCGAGAAGGCAGATGCATTGGTCAGGGTCACTATGTCAAGCGAGTCAGGGAGACTGCGAAGGAAATGCTTTTCATTTGTCACTTTCTCCGGAGAGTTCTCCAGACGGGCGTATATGATGGAATGGTCTCTTTCCTTATATTCCCTCACGGATGCCTTGTATTCCTCCCAGAGTTGAGGAGACTCCTGCCAAGGATATCTCACCACCGGTTCCAACGGCTCTGTCTGAGTCCAGTCGGAGCATGAAACTATTGCTGCTGCAGCAATCGCTGTAAGTATCAATTTCTTCATGGCATTCATCAATTATACTGTTTAACATCCCACCAGACTCTTGTTCCCATGCCGTCACCGGTCTTTGTCCCCTGAGTCTCGGAGTTCAGAGTCGATATGGCTTCCTGCAGGTTTGCACTGTTCATCTGATATTCCTCCACGGGATAAGTAAGCCTGCGTGCATGGTGTTCCAGATCCACTGTTCCGCCACTCTTGTCCTGAGGGGCCGGGAGCAGACGAGGATAGCCCGTACGTCTGTATTCAGACCACGCCTCAACGCCGAGCGGGAAGATTGCAATCCACTTCTGCGTGATGATCTTCTCCAGATTCACCTCTGAATCAGCACCTGTCTGCCATGCCACTGTGACATCACTCTGACGCATAGACATGCTATAGCCTCCAAGAGGGTCAACATAGACAGCCGGCTTGCTTTCTGTGTCTGCGATATATTCCGCGGCACCGGACGCTCCCTTTTCTTCAAATGAAAGCGCAATGCCCTGTTCGTACAGTTCTCGTGCAGCCTCTTCGCTTCCCCAGCGGAGTTCATACTCAGCCATAAGGAAACTGACCTCGGCAGCATTGAGCCACAGATAAGGAGTGTCTGTCGTCACTACCATATTGGAATAACTGCTTACGGCAGCGGTCTTGCTGGACACGTCGGAACCGATGCGGATACCGGCATAGTTGCCGTCTGCATTGGTAAGGAACATCTTTTCCCTGCGACGATCGTTGTAGCCGTTCATGTAGTTGATTATGTCCGCTCCCACGCGATGGTCAGCCCAGTCATTATATATGAGTGCGGTACGGTTCTCTGTCGCATGCATGTATGCATTGTCAGCATTTGCTGTAATCACTCCTGACGATATGGCCTCCTCTGCCTTTGCCTTTGAAATTTCAGGCTTCACATAACTCAGACGCATTGCCATGCGAAGTTTCAGCGAGTTGGCATATTTGAGCCACTGGGAGATGTTGCCATAATATACATAGTCATAACTGCTCCATGCAGATGCTGCAAGGCCTGTATTCTCCGAGAACACCTTGATGGCAGCATCAAGTTCCTCGAACATCTTCATATAGACTTCCTCCTGACTGTCATACTTGACATAGATAGACTCATTTGCAACTGCATCAGAATAAGGTATAGGTCCGTATGAATCGGTCATCCTGTGCATGATAGCCACCCTGAACAGGTTCGCAAACGCATTTGCCACTTCATCATCTGTCGCAGTCACGATACCTCTGTATGGTGCATAAGTGTCTGTGATCACATTGGCAAACGGCCATTTTCTCCAGTCTGCAGAAGGATTGAAAGTCTCGAAGCGGGTGAGCCATGTGTCAACGGTAGAGCCGATGTAGCCCCCGAACGGACCACCTGAAAGGCTCTCGTTGAACTGATACATATGCTCCTGAACCGGCACTACAAGATTCTGGAGGTTCAGTACCTTGGTACCTGTACGATAGTTATTCACCTCCATCTGTTCACCTGTCACCTGATTTGGATTGGTGTTCATCTCCAGGAAGCCTGCTGTGCAGGATGTGAGGAGATTGCCGGTCAGGCCGGCAATGACGGTTATGATGAGGAGAGATTTCTCCACTCGCTTCGCTCGGTCGAAATGACAAAAATGCATCTCCGACTTGACATTTGATGTCATACCCGACTTGATCGGGTATCTGTTCATATGTATATCATTCATAATTCCCCTCCCATTAAAAATCAAGTTTTACATTGAAACCGAGACTTCTGAGCGAAGGCATCATGAAGTAGTCGATTCCCTGATAGTTGTTCCCGGTGGATGCCACTGCCTCAGGATCAAACGGAGCCTTGCAGTAAATCATCCACAGATTGTGTCCGACAAGAGAAAGGGTAAGTCCCATCTTGTTCTTGAACCACTTGCGAGGAAGAGTGTATCCCACAGAGAGTTCCTGCAGACGGAAGTTGGTTGCACTATAGGTATAGTACTGAGGCAGTCCGCTCTGCGAACCTATTGCCTGATACCACTTCTGTGCATCCATCATCTCACGTCCGTTCACAAGCACTCCGCCGGCGTCTCTTGCCGCAGCCGAAGCCTCGGAAACTCCATAAAGGTCAAGGCTCGCCTGAGTTGCAGAATAACATACGCCTCCGACACGTCCTGAGAAGAGAATGCCGAGATGGAGTCCCTTCCATGAGAAGTCATTTCTCCAAGCCAGATTGTATTTAGGAAATACTGTTCCGAGGAATATTTCGTCTGCCTCATCGGTGATGGCTATATCACCGTTCTCATCAATCTCGATATATCCTCTGTCATTGGTCTGGACATCAGATGTTGTATAGAGGTCTCCGAGCGTTCCGCCTTGCTTGAGGATGAACTTGCTCTTTCCGAGAGCCTTGATGTCAAGATGGTCAAGATCCAGAGGCTCGCCTGTCACCGGATTGACCGCATTGGATGCAAGGTCGAGGATCTCGTTCCTGTTCCATGAGAAAGTGAAGTTGCTGTCCCACGAGAAACCGTTCCAGTCATGTCCGTATCCGAGGGAAGCCTCGACTCCGGTATTCCTCACGTTACCTGTCTGAAGATAGATCGTCGTATAGGATGACGATGGAGGAAGAAGCGGGTCAAACGTCTGATTATATGTATCGGCGAGATACCATGAAAGATTGAGGCTGAGATCCTGCCAGAAGGTCATCTCAAGACCCACCTCATAGGTAAGGGTACGCTCAGGCTTGAGGTCGCTGATAGGATAATGCGTCTTGTCCTTCCATATCTTGCTGGTTGGGTCATATTCGTATGTAGGAACAGTAAGGAAGCGAGGGAACGGCATACCTACCGATGCAACCGATCCTCTCACCTTGAGATAGTTCAAGGCTCCCATATCCCAATGAGATGAAGGTACCCACGAAAGTCCGGCAGACGGATAGAAGAAACTTGACTGGCTTGATCCTGCTATCTGCGAAGCCCAGTCATTACGGCCTGTCGCTGTAAGGTAGAGCATCTTCTTCCAGCCCACCTCAATGCTTCCGAACACAGACTGGGTCTGGTCGTGCCATCCGCTCTTGGTCGCCCTCTTCTTGGTGTCGTCAAGGTCCATCACATTGAATACATTGGCAAGACCGTTTGCCTGGATCGGGCCGCCATATCGCATCTCGTCAGTCTTGATGTCGTTGATGGAAGCACCCAGATTGGCCACAAGGCTCCAGTCCTTCCCGAAAGTCTTGTTCACATTGAGCATGATGTCGGCGTAGGTCTGCGTGTCAAGGCCTCTTGCCTCGGTATAGTGACCGTTCTTTCCTCCTTCTGAGATAGTGGATTCGGTCGTCGCATAATACTTCTGCGTATAGAGGTTGTCAGCATTGTCTATGCGTACACGTCCTGTGACATTGAGCCAGTCAAGGATGTCGTAACTTGCATTCAACGACAGCATATAACGTTTCTTGTCGTTGTTGCGGAGATTACGGTAGTTGATCCAGTATGGGTTCTGCATACGCAGGTCTCCCGTAAGGTCATCGCTCCAGAACTGTTCCATCAGTTTCGTTCCCGGATTGTATCTCTCGAAGTTCCTGTAAAGGTCGAAGTCCTCGCCACGAGGGAAAAGATACGTCGATGTAAGAGGGTTTGCATACACACCCTGATTGGTCATGTTCTGGTCCTTCTGGATAATGTAGCTTGCACTGGCATCAAGACGGAGTTTGTCATTGAGGAAGTATGTCGTGTTCCTGAATGTGAAGTTATAGCGGTCATACAGGTTGTTCGGTATGATTCCGTCCGAATTGACTGCCGCAGCAGAGAAATATGTCTGATTCTTGTCTGTTCCGCCGGAAACGGTAAAGGCATTCGTATAGGTATGACCTGTCTCGAAGTAGTCTTGCGGAGTGTAACCGCTCTCCTGAGCCATCTTAGGGCCCCAGCTGTAGATGCCGGACCCGCTGTTCCTGCCGTTCAGACCTGTTCCATACCTGTTCTGGAACTCTGGCAGACGGAACGGATCGAGAAACTCCGTATTGCTGGAGAATGTCACTTTAAGCCTTCCTGCCTCACCTTTCTTAGTTGTGATCATTACTGCTCCGTTTGCCGCCTGCGAGCCATAGAGGGCCGCTGCTGCCGCACCGGTCAGTACCGATATGGACTGAATGTCTTCCGGGTTGATGTCTGCGATTGACTCGGTGGCTCCTTGAGAGTCGAACTCTGTGCCACCGCCTCCTCCGAAGTTATACATCGGTACGCCGTCGATGACATAAAGTGCGTTGGAACTCTGGCTTATGGATTTGTTACCACGGAGAACGACCTTTGACGCTCCTCCGACTCCCGATGAAGAGGCATTGATGGTCACTCCGGCCACCTTTCCCGAAAGGGAGTTGATGAAGTTGGCATCCTTTACTCCGGTCACTAAATCTGAACTGACCTCCTGGACATTGTAACTGAGAGCCTTCTGGTCACGGCGGATACCGAGGGCGGTAACCACCGTACCTTCAAGCTCCAGGGAAGACTCCGTCAGCGTCACATTGAAGACACTGCGTTGTCCGATAGGTAATACAACAACGCTGTAGCCGAGGCTGTTGAACTCGAGCTGGCCTCCGAGGTTCTCACCCGGAATCTCAAGAGAAAACTTTCCGTCAAGGTCTGTCACTGTTCCGATCCTGGTATTCCTGATCAGAACAGAAACTCCCGGGACCGGGAGACCTGAAGGATCCATGACCTTGCCGCTGACGATTCTTGACTGCCGTTCAGGCTTTCTGGCAAGAACAATCGTCTTCTCATTCAACTTCCAGGTCAGATCCGTACCCTTGACCATCAGGTCGAGAGCATTGCCCAGCAGAACATTGTCTGCCTTGATACTGATACGTCGTTCCAGATCTACATCTTCATCAACCGTAAAAAGGTAGGAGGTCTGAATCTCAATGGCATCCATGACTTCCCCGACCTTAACATCACTCAAGTCCAACGTCACACGGACATTCTGCGCCAGGGACACTGTCGGGAATGATGAGATGAAGATGAAATATACCGGCAGGAGCATCAGTACCCGTAGAATAAATCTGCATTTCATGATGAAATCCGGTTAGTTATCAATAGTGTTATCATTTTATCAAGCGTTTCTACCTGATGTAATAAGTATTCGTCCTGTCATCATATACATATTCGAAATCAGCAAACATCCGGAGTACAGAAAACGCATGTATTATTCCGTCATTCACATTGAGTTTCATACGTTTGAGATGTATATCAGGAATATTTTCACATTCAACGACGATATTCACTCCGAAAGCTCTTTCGAATTTCCACATCATTTCCACGAAAGTAAGTCCGCCGCAGCTGACTATGCCTTCAGCCCATCTGTACTGTGACGCGACATCATCTTCCTGTATCTTATGCAGCTTTCCGTCAATGACTTTTGCGATCTGATCGGGAGCAAGCCGGACCACTTCAATGCTTTCCTTGTCGAGTATGGCTACTTTTCCTTCCATCAGCGCCGTGCAGAACTCCCCTGTCTCTTCTTCGGCAATTACATCGAATCTGGTTCCGAGAACTTTTATATCATATGCGAAAGTCTCGACCATGAAAGGCCTTCTTTCATCCTTTGCCACATCGAACAGCGCCTCACCTTCTATCCTGACACGACGTTCGCGTTTCGAGAAGACAGCCGGATATTCAAGCGAAGATCCGGAATTCAATTCCACGACAGATCCGTCAGGAAGGACAAGGCTTGCACGTTGGCCTGGACGGGTACTGAATGTCATCATCCTGTCTGCTTCATCTCGAAGATGCGATACTCCGACAAACCAGCTGACAAGGAAAGTGATGACCATCGCAGCAGCCGTACCGGAAAACATGATGAAACGGGAACGACGGGAGCGAGGGGCTGACGCAGAATCCTTTGCCGGAGCGTCTGCCGCATAAACATGCATGAGCATAAGATGGTACTTCAGCTCACGGTTGAATATTTCCTGATTAGCCGGATCGCTTTCGATCCAGTCTGCTATCATATCGTTTTCAGCCGGGCTGGTCCTGTTTTCAAAGAAACGGACAAGAAGTTCTGTTGTGATCTTTGACATTTTCATTGCTGTATATTTAATTGACGAACATTCCACCGGGGTGGAAGAAAATTTTTCAACATTTTTCAAAGTTATCATTATTTCCATATCTTTGCCGAGAATATGGAGGCAAGAGAAAAGACGATATACGAATGCATCGAGCACATTTACCGGACAAGCCGTAATGTGCTCATACATACTGCATACATATTCGTCCGTGATGAAGAGGCTGCACGCGACATAGTCGGGGAGGCATTCATGACGCTGATTGAACACAGGCATGAAATCAGCCCTGAAAAATTCTATTCATATCTATATTCGATAGTCCAGAACAAAGCCATCGACCACAGGAGAGCCGACATCAGGCACAGCAGGATTGCCACCAAGATCAGGGAGAGAGAGGAAAGGATGATGGAATATTACACTCTCGCCATAGAGTCTGCAAGTGCCTCAGAAATCCATTCGAACGAAATCATGGAAATATACAGGACAAGACTGGAGGAACTGCCTCCTCTCACAAGGGAAATATTCCTCCGTTCGAGAAGAGACGGAAAGACACGTTCTGAAATTGCAGCCGAACTGGGCATATCTGAAAACAAGGTCAAATACGAGACTCAAAAGGTTCTTGAGGTCCTCAAAGGGGCCTTCAAGGATTATGGAGAATTCACGGTCCTCATCATAATGATTCTTGGCGGCCTGGGTATTTTTTAATTCATTTGACCATTTATCTGGAATTTTGACCACATTAAAAGGGATAAAAGCGGAATGTCTTCATCTGTGGCCGGATTTTCTTTGAACACTTCAAAAAAATGCTAACTTTGCCAAATTGAATAACATAACCTAACCAATTCATAATAATTTATGAGTATTCAAAAGGAAAAGATCAAGGAACTTGTAGAGCGACGTGCAGCGGCACGTATGGGCGGCGGACAGAAAAGAATCGATGCCCAGCACGCCAAAGGCAAGTTGACCGCACGCGAAAGGCTCGCGATGCTTCTGGATGAGGGCAGTTTTGAAGAATTCGACATGTTCGTTCAGCACCGCTGCGCAAATTTCGGAATGGAAAAGACAAAGTTTGACGGAGACGGTGTCGTTACAGGCATGGGTACGGTCGACGGACGTCTCGTATATGTGTCCGCACAGGATTTCACCGTAACGGGTGGCTCTATGTCCGAAACCATGGCAATGAAGATAAGCAAGGTCATGGACATGGCAGTCAGAAACGGGGCTCCATTCATCGGCCTCAACGATTCCGGTGGAGCAAGAATCCAGGAGGGGATATGCTCCCTTGCCGGATTCGGTGAGATTTTCGAGAGAAACATCCTTGCATCAGGAGTGATTCCGCAGATTTCGGGAATTTTCGGTCCATGTGCCGGCGGAGCGGTATACTCCCCTGCCCTCACCGACTTCACCGTGATGATCAAGGACACTTCTTACATGTTCCTTACCGGTCCCGGAGTAGTAAAGACAGTGACCGGAGAGTCTGTCACACAGGAAGAACTCGGAGGTGCAAGCGTGCATGGCAGCAAGAGCGGAGTAGCACATTTCACTGCTGAAAACGAACAGGAAGGCATCTCTACGATCAAGGCGCTCCTGAGTTTCCTTCCTTCAAGCAACCGCGAGGAAGCTCCATACGTAGAGACAAACGACCCAGCAGGAAGAGTTGACGACGCGCTCAACGACATCATCCCTGACAATCCGAACAAGGCATACGACATGTATCAGGTCATCGGAAGCATCGTCGATGACGGTAAATTCCTCGAAGTGCATAAGAACTGGGCAAAGAACATAATAGTAGGCTTCGCCCATATGAACGGCCGTTCTGTGGGTATTGTAGCCAACCAGCCTAAGATCCTTGCAGGAGTCCTCGACATCAATGCATCACGCAAGGCCGCAAGATTCGTCAGATTCTGCGACGCATTCAACATCCCTCTCGTGACCCTCGTCGATGTTCCGGGCTTCCTTTGCGGAACCCAGCAGGAATACGGCGGCATCATCACTCATGGAGCCAAACTTCTCTATGCATACGGAGAAGCCACTGTACCGAAGGTTACCGTCACTTTGAGAAAATCTTACGGCGGAGCACATATCACCATGAGTTGCAAGCAGTTGCGCGGAGACATCAATTACGCATGGCCATCAGCGAACATAGCCGTCATGGGTGCAGAAGGCGCCGTCGAGATCCTCTATTCGAAAGAGATCAAGGCGATGGAAGACCCTGCCGAGCAGGCAAAGATGGCAGAGCAGAAGAAGCAGGAATACAACGACCTCTTCTGCAATCCTTACAACGCCGCAAGTTATGGATACATCGATGATGTCATCGAACCGCGCAACACACGTTTCCGCGTGATCAGAGCCCTCGAACAACTTGCAGGAAAGGAGCAGGAGAATCCTTGGAAGAAGCACGACAATCTACCACTCTAAAGTTTAAGGCATGAATTCATTTTTATTATTGCAGGTCTCGGAAAATGTCGTGCGGAAGAGCGCTGAGATGGCAGTGAAGGATCCTCACGGAGCGATCATAACGCTGGTATCTGTCTCAGTCGTATTCGTAGCACTGATTCTCCTGTACTTCGCATATAGTTTCATCGGCAAACTGTCTTCCGGAAAGATCAGTATGAAACTGCCGAAGAAGGAGAAGAAGAAAGCAGCAGCCGCAGGTGTTCCGACCGGCGAAGAGGCCGCCGCCATCGCAATGGCCCTTGACCAGGAAATGAACGGAGAGGTATATGCCGCCATATCTTTGGCCCTGCACCAGTATCTGAACGACACCGTTCACGACAACGAAAGTTATGTAATCACAATCAAAAGAAAGAAATAGCCATGAAGACATATAAGTTCAAGATCAACGGCAACGAGTATAATGTTGCAATCAATTCAATTGAAGGCACAAACGCCTCAGTTACAGTGAACGGCACATCTTATCAGGTGGAACTCGAAGACGCTCCTGCTGCGCCTGTACAGGCAATGCCGGCGGCACCGGTTCAGGCTGCGGCACCAGTTCAGGCTGCAGCGGCTCCGGCAGCACCGAAACCTGCCGCAGGTGCAGGAAAGGCTGTGACCAGCCCGCTTCCTGGTGTGATCATCGCAGTAAAGGTGAACGTAGGTGACAGCGTGAAGGCCGGACAGGAAGTTGCCGTACTCGAGGCAATGAAGATGGAGAACTCGATCGAGGCCGAGCATGACGGAACCGTCACTGCGATCCATGTCGCAAAGGGAGACTCTATTCTCGAAGGCGCGGCAGTTGTAACCATCGGATAATAAACCTCTTCCCCGGCAAATCCGGGGACATAATACAGACAATCAATGAACACAATATTTGAAAGTCTTCTGCAGTTCTTCCAGTACACTGGCTTCGCAAACATGACCTACAAGCATGCCATCATGATATTCATAGGCATCGTGTTCATATATCTTGCGATAAAGAAAGACTGGGAGCCTCTGCTGCTCATACCGATCGGATTCGGAATGATTATTGGAAACATTCCGTTCGTACCAGGCCTTAATATCGGAATATATGAGGAAGGTTCCGTCATGAACATCCTCTATCAAGGCGTACAGACAGGTTGGTATCCGCCTCTGATCTTCCTAGGAATCGGTGCCATGACTGACTTTTCAGCCCTCATATCCCAGCCTAGGCTGATGCTTATAGGCGCCGCGGCACAGATCGGAATTTTCGGAGCATATATCATAGCATTGCACATGGGCTTCACTCCGGCAGAATCCGGTGCCATCGGAATCATCGGAGGTGCTGACGGTCCTACGGCCATCTTCCTTTCATCAAAACTTGCTCCTCACCTCATGGGTGCGATCGCAGTTTCGGCATACTCATACATGGCTCTCGTACCTGTGATCCAGCGACCTATCATGCTGCTGCTCACCACAAAGAAGGAGCGTCTCATCCGCATGGCTCCGCCACGGGCAGTCAGTCAGAAGGAAAAGATAATCTTTCCGATTGTGGGATTTATCCTTACAGCCATGATAGTACCTTCAGGCATGCCTCTTCTGGGAATGCTTTTCTTCGGTAACCTCCTGAAAGAGAGCGGAGTGACCAAACGTCTGGCAGAGACTGCAAGAGGACCGCTTGTAGATGTGGTAACCATCCTCATCGGCATTACCGTCGGATGTTCAACCCAGGCAGACGAGTTCCTTACCGGCAATTCAGTAAAGATCTTCCTCCTTGGTCTGCTTTCATTCGTCATCGCGACAGTCTGCGGTGTCCTCTTCGTCAAATTCATGAACCTGTTCTGCAAGGAAGGCAAAAAGATCAACCCTCTCATCGGAAACGCCGGAGTGTCAGCAGTTCCTGACGCAGCACGTGTGTCCCAGAACGTGGGCCGCGAATTCGACAAGAACAACCACCTCCTGATGCACGCCATGGCTCCGAATGTAGCCGGTGTCATCGGCTCGGCGGTAGCGGCAGGTATCCTGCTCAGTTTCCTCGGATAAGATCACAATCCATATTCAAAAGCCGTCAGGACTGATGTACCTGACGGCTTTTTCTGTACACATCCTGTTTTGCATATTAAGTTAAATACCATATCTTTGCAGATTCAAATATTTGACGATGACATTAGAATCACATATAGAAAAGAAGATACTCATTCTTGACGGAGCCATGGGTACGATGATCCAGAGATATGGGCTCGGAGAGGATGATTATCGTGGAAAAGTCTTCACTGGTTGCACGAAGGAACTTAGGGGCAACAACGAATGTCTCAACCTGACCCGTCCGGATGTGATCAAGGCTATCCATCAGGAATATATCGCGGCAGGAGCGGACATCATAGAGACCAATACGTTCAGTGCCAACTACATATCGCAGTCGGAGTACGGATGCGGGGAGTACGCTGCTGAAATGGCTTTTGAAGGTGCAAGAATCGCACGTGAGGCTGCAGATGAAGCGGAGGAACTGGCGGCCAGAATCGGATTGAAGAGGAAGGTCTGGGTGGCAGGAAGCATGGGACCGACATCGAAGTCGCTTTCACTTTCGCCAGATGTTGCGGATCCGGCTTTCAGGCCTTACAGTTTCGGGCAGATGAAGGAGGCATACCGTGTTCAGGCAGAGGCGTTGCTCAGAGGAGGTGCTGACATCCTGCTTATAGAGACATGTTTTGATGCGCTCAATGTCAAGGCGGCTCTTGCCGGCATCCAGGACATCGTCCGGGAGAGGCTGGTGACTCCACCGGCCCCTTCCCAGTCGGGCTGGGCCCCTTCCCCTAGCCGGGGATGGCAAAATGCCGGTTCCGTCATCCACCCTCTCCCGGACGGAACCCAGATTCCGGTAATGATTTCAGTATCAGTTGGTGACAGAAGCGGAAGGACACTCACAGGACAGACTCTGGAAGCATTCTACACATCTATACGGCACTACCCTATCCTCTCGTTCGGCCTCAACTGCTCGCTGGGTGCAGAGGAACTCATGCCGCTTGTCGAAGATATGGCCAAATGGTGCAGATGCAGGATAAGTTGTTATCCAAATGCCGGTCTGCCGAACGAGATGGGAGGATATGACCAGAGTCCTGAAGATATGGCGGCTGCGGTCAAGGTCATGGCGCACAAAAGCCTGCTCAACATTGCAGGAGGTTGCTGCGGCACGACTCCTGACCATATCAGGGCGATTGCGGAGGCCCTCAGGGAGGTCAGCCCGAGGAAAAAGCCAGAGGATCAGACTGAAAAGATCCTGACAGTCAGCGGCTTGGAGGCAGTAAGCGTTGATGTGAAAAGAAACAATTTCACAAATGTCGGAGAGAGGACAAATGTTGCCGGATCAAGGAAATTCGCAAGGCTCATAGCATCAGGAGAATACGATCAGGCATTGCAGATTGCCGCAAAGCAGATCGAAGACGGCGCACCCATCATCGACATAAACATGGATGACGCCATGCTCGACAGCGCCCGCGAAATGGAACGTTTCGTAAGATATATTTCAAACGACCCTGCCGTGGCAAAGGCAGCGCTGATGATAGACTCCTCACATTGGGAGACGATCCTGGCGGGACTTAGTAATGCCCAGGGCAAATGCATAGTCAATTCCATAAGCCTGAAAGAAGGAGAAGAAGCATTCATAACCAAGGCAAAGGCGATAAAGTCATTCGGCGCCGCAATGGTCGTTATGGCGTTTGACGAAGAGGGCCAGGCAACGACATATGACAGAAAGATTGAAATATGCCGAAGGGCTTACACTCTGCTTACCGAAAAGGCCGGCGTGTCGCCCGAAGACATCATATTCGACGTGAACATACTGTCGATCGGAACCGGCATCGAGGAACATGCGAAATATGCCGTAGACTTCATAGAAGCCGTAAGATGGATAAAGACAAACCTTCCGGGAGCGCTTACATCCGGTGGTGTATCGAATCTTTCCTTTGCATTCAGAGGCAACAATGCCGTGCGTGAGGCCATGCATTCGGCATTCCTCTATCATGCGGTCAAGGCCGGCATGGACATGGCCATTGTGAACCCGTCTATGCTTCAGGTCTATGACGAGATCGAGCCGGAACTGCTCAGATGCGTCGAGGATGTCATATTCGACAAGGACCCGAAGGCGACGGAAAGACTGATCGAAAAGGCCGCAGGAATGCTTGCAGCAAAGGAGGAGCAGGCGGCGACAGCGGAGAATATGGTGAAGGCCCCGCTTGAAGAAAGGCTCAAGAACGCGCTCGTCAAAGGCAGGTCCGAGACACTCAGGGAAGACCTCGACGAGGCTATGAAGAAATACGGAAGTGCTCTTGAAATAATCGAAGGACCTCTTATGGCCGGGATGGAAACCGTAGGAACATTGTTCGGTGACGGAAAGATGTTCCTGCCGCAGGTCGTCAAGTCAGCCAAAGTCATGAGAGACGCCGTTTACATACTCGAACCGTTCATGGACAATGATGACAAAGGCAGTGAAAGGCCCGAAGTCGTTCTGGCCACTGTAAAGGGAGACGTTCATGACATAGGCAAGAACATCACCGGCATCGTATTGAACTGCAACGGCTTCAACATCCACGACCTCGGAGTGATGGTGGACAAGGACACGATCCTCGAAGAGGCTGTCAGGACAGGAGCCGACATTATTGCAGTGAGCGGTCTTATCACACCTTCACTATATCAGATGGAGGAACTGTGCCGCGAAATGGTTGCACGCGGAATGGACACCCCTCTCTTCATCGGCGGAGCCACCACATCAGCCCTGCATACTGCTGTGAAACTTGCCCCTTTATATGGCCATGTCTTCTATGGTGCGGACGCTTCGGCTGCCGCGGTCATGGCCAAGAAATGCATGATGGACAGGGAGGCATTCGAGGCGGAGCAGCATAAGGAGCAGGAAAAGATCAGGAATCTGTATCTTGAAGGACAGAAGAAGGAGGAGGTGAAGAAGACTGGATGGGTCATCAAGCCTGTCGGATATGAAGGAGATACTTACAGTTGCGACATTCCGGAGAGTATTCCTTACAGGGAACTGGAAATCGAGGAAGCGATGCAACATTTCGACTGGAAGATGCTTCACGCGATATGGGGAGTGAAATACGGCAGTCCCGTTCCGGAAGTGGCAGAACTCATGCAACTCAGACGGGACGCGGAAGAGGAAATCGCCATGGGCAATTTCAAAATACGTCTGTCCGTTCAGTTCTATCCCGCATATTCGGAAAAAGATGACATAATCGTGAAGTTGCCGAAGGGAGAAAGAAGGCTTCCAATGTTCAGGCAGGAAAGCGGTAAGATGCTGTCCCTCAGCGACTTCGTGATTCCTTCGGACGGAAGAAAGACTTCTGCATTCGGAGTATTCGCAATAAGCGTGAAGGCGAATGACGCACATGAAGAAGGCTGCTGCTGCCCGGCATGCAGCAACAGATACGAGGACCTGGTCGGAAGGACAGTCCGGATGACTATGGCGGAAGCGGCCTCCACATGGCTTGACAGGGAGATACTCGGAAAGTACTGCCAAGACAGCAAGGTCATCAAGCCTGCAGCGGGTTATGCCTCATGTCCGGACCATACATTGAAGAAAGACATATTCGAAATGCTGCCGGAAGGCCACAGACTGGAAATAAAACTCACCGAGAGTTATGCGATGTCGCCTGACGCAAGCATATGCGGAATGATATTCATCCATCCGAATGCAGAGTATCCCGATATACGACGCATTTCTGCAAAGCAATACGAGGAATACATCAAAAGAAGAGGAATGGATGAGGAACAGGCGAAGCGGTTCCTCGGACATCTTATATAAAACGTTCATAATCAGAGAATCATGAAGATTTCAGAGATATTGGCAAACAGCACGAAGGCTTATCCTTCGCTGGAAATAGTGCCGCCGCTGAGAGGCATGACAAAAGGAGAACTGCTCGAAAGCATAGCCCCGTTCATGGAATTCAGCCCCAAATACATAAATGTGACGAGCCACAGGGACGAGTATGAATACAAGGAGGAGGCTGACGGATCATTCAGCCGTCACCTTGTGCGCAACAGGATCAGCGAGACGACGGTCTGCGCTGCGATAATGTCCAGATATGATGTGGAGACCGTACCTCACATCATTTGCGCCGGCACCACAAAGGAAGAGATCGAAAGCAAACTCGACAACCTTGAATTTCTCGGCATACGCAACATCGTGGCATTGAGGGGCGACAGCATGACAGGCGAAAAGCGTTTCACACCCACTCAGGGAGGATACAGATATGCGGACGAACTCGTGGAGGGGATACGCAGATATCAGGGAAGTTCGAGTTATCAGCGAAAGAGGAAACTCGGAGAGGAAGCGGAGGAACGATACTTCTGCATCGGTGTCGGAGGCTATCCTGAAAAGCATTTCGAGGCCGCAAACATCGAGACAGACATCATGAATCTCAAAAGGAAGGTCGATGCCGGTGCCGACTACATCATAACCCAGATGTTCTTCGACAACAAGGTTTATTACGACTTCGTGGACAGATGTCGTGAAGCAGGCATCAATGTGCCGATAATACCCGGTCTCAAACCTCTTTCGACCGCTAGACAGGTCAGTCTTCTGCCTGAGTCTTTTTCGCTGGACATCCCTGTGGAACTGACTTCGGAGATAGCCAAGGCCGGTGAAGACAAGGAGGCCGTATACAGAATCGGGACAGAGTGGTGCACGATGCAGTGCAAGGACCTCATCGCACATGGAGTACCGGCTGTCCATTTCTACACCATGGGCAAAAGCAAGAACATAACCGACATTCTCAGGGAGTGTTTCTGATTATCCCAAATGGCTGATAATCAGCCGTACGGAAAAATAATTGGCGAGGAAGGCAAATATTTTCGACTTTTAAACGAAAATAGGTTGTTTCCTCGCCAATTTATTAGTAATTTTGCCCGGATAACGAATAAAATATAACCAAAACAATAAATATCCGGATATGCAGAACAAATTGCAGGAACTGACAGACAAACTTTACAACGAAGGTCTGTCAAAAGGAAAGCAGGAAGGCGAGGAACTTCTTGCAAAGGCCAAGGTACAGGCTGAGGAAATCATAGCCAAGGCTCAGGCTGAGGCTGCACAGATCGTTGCCGCTGCTCAGAAGCAGGCTGATGAGATCAAGACAAAGACCGCTTCTGACATCAGAATGGCTTCATCACAGAGCATCGCTGCCACCAAGAAGGACATCGAGACCCTTATCGTAGGTAAGATGGCCGGTGCAGAGGTGAAGAAGAACCTCACTTCAGCAGACTTCATCAAGGACCTCATCAAGGCAGTGGCGGAGAAATTCTCTACCGACGGTCCTGTGGACCTCTCACTCATTCTTCCCGAGTCACTCCAGAAGGATCTCGAACCGTTCGTGACCAAGGAACTCGGAAAACTTCTCAATGCAGGTGTCGACGCTTCATTCTCAAAGAAGATCGCCGGAGGATTCCAGATCGGACCTAAGGATGGCGGCTATTTCGTAAGTTTCACAGAAGACACATTCAACCAACTCATCTCTGAGTATCTCAGACCTGCAACCAAGAAGTTACTTTTCGGATAATGAACAATTACATCTACATAATCGCAGGTCTTCCTGACTTCACTCCCGACTGGAGACAGGGCGAGAAGAGTCTTGACGAATACCTCGGTCAGGTCAGAGAACTTCTGTCCGAAAAGGACAACGAAGTCCTCGACTTCATCGCAAAGGGTTTCGACAAGGAGCAGATCAGCCTTGACTTCTATAAGGAGGCGTTGTCGCATAGGATCGGATTCATAAGGGAGTTCTTCCGTTTTGACTTTGACGTGCGCAACCAGAAGGTAAGGTATCTGAATCAGGCGCTGGGCAGAGATCCTGAAAAGGATGTCCTCTCGCTCGTCGACCCTGAGGCAGAAGAGACCGGCCTTGTACCGGAAGAACCGGAGTTCAAGGAATCTGCAAAACTGCAGAGCATCCTCGAAGGCCGCGACATCCTCGCCAGGGAAAGAGGCATTGACGACCTCTACTGGGACAAGATCGACGAACTCACCCTCTTTGATTACCTCAATTTCGACAAGATTCTCGGAATGATGGTCAAGATGATGATCATCCGCAGATGGCTCATCCTCGATGAAGAGGCAGGAAGGGAGATGTTCAAGAAACTCGTCGATGAGGTACGCGGCACATTCAAAGGTGTTGAATACAACGAAAAATAAAACAAATAACAAAAGATAAATATGAAAACAACTGGTAAAGTTACGGGTATCGTTTCAAACCTTGTGACTGTCGAGGCAGACGGACCGGTGTCGCAGAATGAGATCTGCTACATCACCGTAGGTGGCACCAGGCTTATGGCCGAGGTCATCAAGGTGAACGGAAAGAACGCCGCAGTGCAGGTTTTCGAAAGCACCCGTGGACTCAAGAACGGTGACACTGTAGAGTTCGAGGACAGAATGCTCGAGGCCACTCTCGGTCCTGGTCTGCTTTCAAGCAGTTACGACGGTCTTCAGAACGACCTCACCACAATGACAGGAGTATTCCTCCAGAAGGGAGAATACACCAATCCGCTCAATCACGAGAAACTCTGGGATTTCACTCCTATAGCAAAGCCTGGCGACAAGGTTGTTGCCGCTGACTGGCTCGGTGAAGTGAAGGAAGGATGGCTTCCTCACAAGATCATGGTGCCTTTCGCATTCAAGGGCGAATACACTGTAAAGAGCATCGTTGCTGCTGGACAGTACAACATCGACAAGGTGATTGCAGTCCTTACCGATGCCGAAGGCGAAGACGTGAACGTGACCATGTGGCAGAAATGGCCTGTAAAGGTAGCCATCAAGGGTTACAAGGACAAGCCAAGACCATCAAAGATCATGGAGACAGGTGTACGTGCCATCGACACGCTCAATCCTATCGCAGAAGGCGGTACAGGCTTCATCCCTGGACCATTCGGTTGCGGAAAGACCGTGCTTCAGCACGCTATCGCAAAGCAGGGTGATGCTGACGTGATCGTGATGGCAGCCTGCGGTGAGCGTGCAAACGAGGTTGTGGAGATCTTCGCCGAGTTCCCTGAACTCATCGACCCACATACAGGACGCCACCTCATGGAGCGTACCACAATCATCTGTAACACTTCGAACATGCCTGTTGCAGCCCGTGAGGCATCAGTTTATACCGCGATGACAATCTGCGAGTACTACCGTGCCATGGGTATGAAAGTCCTTCTCCTTGCCGACTCGACTTCACGATGGGCACAGGCTCTCCGTGAGATGTCTAACCGTATGGAGGAACTTCCGGGTGCAGACGCATTCCCTGTCGACCTTTCTGCAATCATCTCGAACTTCTACGCCCGTGCAGGTATGGTCATCCTCAACAACGGACAGACAGGTGCCGTAACATTCATCGGAACCGTATCTCCTGCCGGAGGTAACCTCAAGGAGCCAGTGACAGAGTCTACAAAGAAGGCTGCAAGATGCTTCTACGCACTCGAGCAGAACCGTGCCGACCAGAAGCGTTACCCTGCAGTCAACCCTATCGACTCATATTCTAAATATCTCGAATATCCTGAAATCCGCGAATACCTCAACGAGACAATCATGCCAGGTTGGGTCGAGATGGTAGAGAAGGCGAAGAACATCGTCCGCAAGGGTAAGGAAGCAAACGACCAGATCAACATCCTCGGTGACGACGGTGTGCCTATGAGTTACCACGAAATCTTCTGGAAGTCTGAACTTCTCGACTTCGTGATCCTCCAGCAGGACGCATTCGACGACATCGACGCACTCTGCCCTATCGAGCGTCAGAAATACATGCTCGAACTCGTCATGGGAATCTGCGAGCGCGAATTCCATTTCGAGGACTTCGAAGAGTGCCGCAACTACTTCAAGGAACTCATCAACGCTCTCAGACAGATGAACTACTCTGAGTTCCAGAGCGAAAGATTCCACGAATATCAGGAAAAACTCAATAATCTTCTAAGCAATGGCAAATAAGGCATTTCAGAAAATATACACACAACTGGAAGCCATCACAAAGGCAACAGTTTCGCTCAAGGCGACAGGTGTATCGAACGACGAACTCGCTCTCGTAGACGGCCGCCTTGCTCAGGTGGTTAAGACCAAGGGAGAACTCGTCACACTTCAGATCTTCTCAGGTACAGAGGGCATTCCGACAAATGCTGAGGTCGTATTCCTCGGCGGAGCCCCTACCCTCAACGTAAGCGACGAACTCGCAGGACGTTTCTTCAATGCATACGGTGAGCCTATCGACGGCGGTCCGGAGGTTGAAGGAAAGACAGTAGAGATCGGTGGTCCGTCAGTTAACCCTTACAAGAGAAAGCAGCCATCACAGTTGATTCCTACCGGTATCGCCGGCATCGACCTCAACAACACCCTCGTGTCAGGACAGAAGATTCCTTTCTTCGCCGACCCTGACCAGCCATATAATAATGTAATGGCGCAGGTGGCTCTCCGTGCGGACGTTGACAAGATCATCCTCGGCGGTATGGGTCTTTCTAACGACGACTACCTCTACTTCAAGCATGAGTTCGAGGCAGCAGGCGCACTCGACAAGATCATTTCATTCGTAAATACAACAGAGCAGCCTCCAGTAGAGCGTCTCCTTATTCCGGACATGGCTCTTACCGCTGCCGAGTATTTCGCAGTGGAGAAGAACGAGAAGGTACTCGTGCTCCTTACCGACATGACCCTCTATGCCGATGCACTTTCTATCGTGTCAAACCGTATGGACCAGATTCCTTCGAAGGACTCTATGCCGGGTTCACTCTACTCGGACCTTGCGAAGATCTACGAGAAGGCTGTGCAGTTGCCTGACGGAGGTTCGATCACCATCATTGCCGTGACAACCCTCAACGACGGAGACATCACCCACGCGATTCCGGACAACACAGGTTACATCACAGAGGGTCAGTTGTTCCTCCGTACCGACCCTGATTCAGGAAAGGTAATCATCGACCCGTTCCGTTCACTCTCGCGACTCAAACAGTTGGTGCAGGGTAAGGTTACACGTAAGGACCATGGTCAGGTGATGAATGCATCAGTACGTCTCTATGCCGATGCCCAGAATGCAAAAACCAAACTTGAGAACGGTTTCGACCTCAGCGACTATGACCTCAGATGTCTCGACTATGCGAAGGCATATGCTACAAGACTTCTGGCCATCGACGTAAACCTCAAGATCGACGAAATGCTTGACACAGCATGGGAACTCTTCGGAACATACTTCACGAAGGCGGAGACCGGTATCAAGCAGGAGTTGATCGACACTTACTGGAAAGGTAACTAACTGTCATCCTGAGCGATAGCGAAGGAACTTTACACTAGATTATGGCAATAAAATTTCAATATAATAAGACATCCCTGAACAACTTGAACAAGCAACTCAAGATGCGAAGGAACGCCCTTCCTACACTAAAGAACAAGGAGTCGGCGCTTCGTATGGAGGTGAAGAAGGCCAAGGACTATTCAGAGAAACTTATTGAAGATCTTGATGCCACTCTTAAGAAATACGACTATCTCGCAGCGCTCTGGAACGAATTCCAGCCAAGCCTGATCTCGATCACTGATGTCGACCTTTATACAGTGAAGGTTGCCGGAGTGAAGACCCCTGCCCTGGGAGAGATCAAGTATGAGATCCATGAGTTCAACGCATTCAACTGCCCTGCATGGTATGCAGACGGAGTTGCGATACTCAAGGAACTGTCAAGGCTCGGAATAGAGTCGGAGGTATATCTCGAGAAAGCGCGTATTCTGGATTTCCAGAGGAAGAAGACCACTCAGAAGGTAAACCTTTATGAGAAGGTGCAGATCCCTGGTTATCAGGAGGCTATCAGAAAGATCAAGCGATATATGGAAGACGAGGAGAACCTCTCCAAGGCTGCTTCCAAGATCGTGAAGAGCAGACATGCTATAGAAGAAGAAGAGGAGGAACGCAACAATGATAAGTAAAATGACCAAATACTCCTTCATTCTCCTGACAGGAGAGAAGGAAGGATTCCTGGAACAACTTCAGGAACTCGGAGTCGTGGATATCAGCCGTTCCGTAAAACCTGTTGACCAGGACTCTTCCGAGATGCTTGCCAAGGCTTCAAGAGCGAAAAATGTACTTGAATATCTTGAAGGCGTCAACTATTCAAAAGACCCTGATGCTGAAGCAATATCCAAAGCGACTGTCACCGTCAATGGCGACCCTGTAAAATTCGTTGAGGATTGCAGAAACAGAATCAGCGATCTTACTATATCCCTTGCCAATGCAGAAAAGCAGATGAAGGCAAGACTTCCTTGGGGTGATTATGACAAGCAGGCTATTGACAACCTTGGCGAACTCGGCTACAAGGTCCGCTATTATGTAGTGGACAAGAAGAAGTTCGATAAAGGCTGGGCTGAACTCTATCCTCTTCAGGTAGTTGAGGAAGACAGTAAGAAAGTCTGGTTTGTGACTGTTGCACCTCAGGATGAAGAATACATCTTCCCTGCACAGGAAGTTCCTGCACCGGAAGGAACCTTCGCCGCAGCATCGGAAGAATCCAAGCAGATAAAGGCTGAAATCATAGACTGCAAGGCAGGTCTTCTCAATGCAAAGGATTATATCCCTGCAATAAAAGAAGCATGCAACAGAGACCTTGTTGAACTTGACAGATATCTGGCTGATTCCGCTGCTGTCGGAGCCGCAGAAAACCACATCACCGTATTTACAGGATTCGCTCCTGTTGAAAACGATGCAGAACTTGTGGAGGCATTCGACAAGATGGGAGTATTCTACATCAAGGAAGAAGCGGTTGAAGAGGACAATCCTCCTATCAAACTCAAGAACAACTGGTTTACCAGACAATTCGAATCATTCACCGGAATGTATGGTATGCCTGTTTACAGCGAATTCGATCCTACTGCCATTGTAGCACCATTCTATCTGCTGTTTTTCGCAATGTGTCTTGGAGATGCCGGATACGGTATAGTACTTCTCATCTTCGGACTGCTTCTCAACAAGGGATGGGTTAAATTTGCGATGTTTGACGGACTCGGAAACATCATATCGATACTTGGTGCAGGCACTATCGTAGTCGGAACATTGCTCGGTACATTCTTCGGAATGAGCCTTTATGAGGCATCATGGGTTCCTCAGTTCCTGAAGAACTGCATGATAGTAGGTGAAGTCGAAGTTCCGGGACTCGGTACATTCAACGTACAGATGCTTCTTGCACTTGCAATCGGTGTATTCCATATCTGCCTTGCTATGACTGTCAAGGCAATAGGATACACAAAACGATTCGGTTTCAGAGAGACTGTAAGCACATGGGGATGGCTTCTGCTGATTGTCGGAGGCATAATCATGGCAATCCTCGGAGTCGGCAAGTTGATTTCTCCGGCAGCGATAAAATGGGCTGTAATCGTGATCGGAGTACTTTCGGCACTCGGAATCTATATTTTCAACACACCAGGAAGAAATCCTCTGATCAACATCGGCGCAGGACTCTGGGATACATACAATATGGCTACCGGAATCCTCGGAGACGTATTGAGTTACATCCGTCTCTTCGCCCTCGGACTTGCCGGAGGTATGCTTGGCCAGGCATTCAACAACCTCGGTCAGATGGTGCTCGGTGACAGTTTCATAACATGGATTCCATTTGTACTGATTCTACTGTTCGGACATGTACTGAATATACTCATGTCATCACTAGGAGCATTCGTACATCCTTTGCGACTCACATTCGTAGAGTATTTCAAGAATGCAGGATATGAAGGAAAGGGTGCAGCCTACAACCCGCTTACAACTGATAAGGAATAATTAACAATAACTAATAAAACTACAAATTATGAACGAAATTCTTGGTTTCATCGGCCTTGCATGTATGCTCGGTCTTTCTGGTATCGGTTCTGCAATCGGAACAACTATCGCAGGTAATGCTGCAGAAGGTGCATTAAAGAAAAATCCTGAGAAGTCTTCTTCTTACATGATTCTTTCAGCCATGCCTGCAACACAGGGTCTCTACGGATTCGTAGCATTCCTTATGTGGATCGGCAAAGACTTCGCTGCTGATGGAATTTCTCTCTTCGCTGTAGGTCTTGCAGTAGGTTTCATCTGCCTTTTCTCTGCTATCCGTCAGGGTCAGGTTTGTGCAAACGGTATCATCGGTATTTCACAGGGACATGATGTACAGACAAACACTATGATCTACGCCGCTTTCCCTGAGTTCTACGCAATCCTTGCACTTATCGCTGCCCTTATGGTATAATCATAAGACAGATTCAAGATAGGAGGAGGCCTTCACACAAGGGCCTCCTCTTATTTTTTGAATAGTCGGCAATATTTGTTAATTTCGCAGAATAAACAGAAACGACATGTCATACAGAATAAGCGAAACTACAAGATGCGGAGTGATCGGCTACGGAAGTTGGGCCACTGCGCTCGTGCATACCCTCCAGATAAACAAGGTGAAGGTATGGTGGCATATCCGCAATGAGGAGATTCTTGAAAGCATGAGGACGGAGGGCCGAAATGCCAAATATCTGAATGACGTGGAGTTCGACACAGATCTTATATATGCGACCGACGACATAAACGAAGTCGTAAAGAACAACGAAGTGATTCTTGTAGCCACTCCTTCCGCCTTCATGAAGAACGTGATCAAGGATGTGGCATCACTGGACGGAAAATTCATTCTCTCCGCGACAAAAGGCATCATTCCCGAGGACAATACGACAATCACTGAATTCTTCAACTCGACATACGGCATTCCATACGACCGTATCGGCATAATTTCAGGACCTTCACATGCAGAGGAAGTCTCGCGCAACAAACTCTCCTATCTGACTGTCGCATGCAAGGACAAGGAGAACGCGGAAGCCATCGGCAAGATGTTCTGTACCAAGGACATAAGGATCAGCCACTCGGAGGACATCTACGGAATAGAATACGCAGGAATCCTGAAAAACATCTATGCCCTTGCAGCAGGAATGGCGGCAGGACTTGGCTATGGTGACAATTTCAGGGCCGTGCTTACCGCCGCATGCACAAGGGAGATGACAAGGTTCATCAATGACAGTTATCCATTCGAAAGAGACACAATGGATCCTGCATATCTCGGAGACCTTCTGGTCACATCATACTCCAATTTCAGCCGCAACAGACGCCTGGGCCAACTCATCGGCCACGGCTGCACAGTAAAGAGCGCGCTCAACGAAATGACAATGGTTGCGGAAGGCTATTATGCCTCCGAATGTATCAGGCATATAAACGAAAAGCACAACATATACATGCCGATTGCAGACATGGTATATGATGTGCTCTACAAAAAGGCCAGTCCCCGCAAGAGAATGAAGGAACTGACCGCACTTCTTTAGAATTACATTTCGTCCGGAGCGTACTTGAAAGGATCAAGCGGCGACTTGTAGTCGCAATAGTCAGACTCAACGAAGAAACGTTTGAGTTCGATTTCAGCATTTTCAATCGAATCAGATGTGTGAACCACATTTTCCTGGGCGCTGAGGCTGAGGTCACCACGGATCGTGCCTGGGACAGCCTTGCTTGCCTTTGTAGCACCCGCCATGTCACGTACCACCTGGACTGCGCTGTAACCTTCCCAGCAGCAGAGGATTACCGGAGCGGCCATCATACCGTCACGAAGCCATGGGAAGAAAGGCCTGTCAAGAAGATGTGCATAATGAACCTTGAGGATCTCTTCGTCAAGTTGAACCATCTTCATGGCTACAAGTTTCAGTCCCCTTTTCTCGAATCTTGAAATGACTTCGCCGACGAGGCCTCTCTGAAGGCATCCCGGCTTAAGAATAACTAATGTTCTTTCCATAATGTTTATAGTGTTACCAATTTACTTTCTGTCTTGACAGAGGCATTGTCATGCATCTTGCTCCACCGCCGCCGCGTGGAAGTTCCGAACCGTCTATGGCCACCGCACAAGGCTTGTCACCGAATACGGCATCTTCATGATTTCCTGCGATGAAATCGGAAGCCTTCACGATCTCGAACCCCTCCTTGTCGAGTGCATCAAGAGTGTGGATGTTGCGGGCATAGGTAAGGACCTTGCCGGGAGCGAAAGCAAAGAAATTCGCACCGCTGTGCCACTGTTCCCTCTCCTGGTCCCAGTCGTCGTCGCCTCCGCATATTACAGGCTTGAGGTCCATTCCCAGTTTCTTCAAAGCAGGAAGGAGGCCTGAAACCGGTCTGATATCGGAGACGTTGCCGTTGCTGATAGTTATCTGCACTGTCTGATACTGATTGGCCTGCATTATCAAAGGCTTGAAAACCATACACTTATCCTTATCAAGAAGTGTAAAGACCATATCAAGATGTATGAACGACTCCGGCTCGGAAGGAAGTTGCTGCACAAGCACATATCCGTTACCGTCCGGACAGCATCTCCTGAAATTGTCGATCATGAAGTCTATGCCCTGAGGAGTGGTGCGGACTCCGTTGCCGATGATGAGTATATCCTCTCTTGCAATGATGATGTCGCCGCCTTCCATTATGACCTGCGATCCTTCCGGCTGGGCATTTGCGTCCAGGACGCTGCACTCGAAGGCTCCGCTGTGACGGTAGATCGCATCCATGATCAGAGACTCACGCATGCGCACCTTGTTTGCCATCCTGCACACAAGAGCATGATTGCCCAATGTCACCGCCGCATCGCGTGTGAAATAGAAATTATAGAGAGGATACAGAGCGTAATACTCATTCTTCAAATAGGATGTGAGAGTGTCGATCCTTGCAGGAAGGCCTTCGATCAGGACCCTGGCAAGTTCACCGGAACTCATTTCCATCAGAGTGTCGAGATAAGGCATCACGTCTTCGACCTGACATATCCTGCTGATAAGGTCCGCGCGTGGCTTCCACTGGTCGAGGACCATTTCCAGAAGCGGTCTCACCTCATAGACCTTCGCAATCTTAGAAAGGACTCCCGAGAGTTGTTCGTACTCATGCTGGGCGATGGACAGATTGAGAATGTCGCTGTAGAGGGCTCTCTGCACGTTTCTTGGAGTCATGTTCTCCACCTCCGCTCCGGGACGATGAAGAAGCACGGCATCAAGTCTGCCGATTTCCGACTGAATGTCAATTTTCAAAGACGCTGTCTGTTTCATAACGATTTATAATCGATTTATCCGGTAAATATAATAATATTTCTTCCAAAGAGCAAATTTATGACATAAGTATAACTTGAAACCGATTCAGAGTTTGAAAAATAATGCATAAATTTGAAGCAGGAACGAAAATTGGATTCGGATATGAAGATTGCAGAAAAATTCAAAGGCATTGACGGTACCGGGGCATGGGAAGCAGTTGTCAGGCACATAGAAGCCAATAATGAAATAACCACCGTCAGCGGCATCACCTTCAACGCAAAGTTTGTAGGCAGTTGCATATTTCTCAAGGGAGGACGTCCGGGGACAAAAAGAGCAGTCAAGGGAGAATACCTGACAGCCAAGGACTTCATCTCGGCCTTCGACAAGGTAAGGGAATGGGATGACATACATACGGGAAACGTAAAGCCATATATAAAAAGGCAGCAGACGCCGTTCATTGCACTGCTCCACTGTGCAGGAATTTTGGAATAAATGTTTAAATTTGTGAAAAATATATGACTATGAAAGGTAAAATCATCGGTTTCATCTCATTTTTCGTAGCGCTTGCACTGGCGGCTTTCATTTTCTTCAAATTCTACTTCGTGTTCGGAGAAGGAGTGAAGGCCGGCGAACTCAACTTCGTCGTGTACAAGGGATATGTGTTCAAGACCTATGAAGGAAGGGCCATTCAGGCAGGATTCGGCAAGGGAAAAGGAGCAAATCCAGGAGTCATCCAGTCGTACGAATTCGACTTTTCCATCACTGACAAGGCCATAGCGGATTCACTCATGCGCTGTGGCGGCAAGACCGTTGAACTCCACTACAAAGAGTATCTCGGCACCCTTCCATGGAGAGGCAAGCAGAAATATATCGTGGACAAGATCGTATCCGTAAGAGAATAACAATCAGCAATATATGAAGAGACTACTTATGATCCTGGGCACAATGTGTCTGGGATTGACTTTGTCGGCACAGCCTGGCACAGTCGGCACAAGAGAGGCCAATGACCAAAGCGGCAGACTGCTCACAATGGAAGAGACAATCCTCGCAAGGGAACTCTCTCCAAAGAACCTTTACTGCACCTGGCTCAACGAAAGCAGCATCCTCATGCACAAGGACGGTAAATGGCAGGAATGGGACATGAATGAAGACAGTTACAGCGACTACCTTCCTTATCTCACCCTTCCCCACGCCTATACGGAAGGCCAGAACCTGATGGTAAGGACAAAGGACGGAAAAGTCCTGACCGTAGCGGAAAGCGAAAACGAGAACATCACATACGGCCAGTTCACAAGCCGTAACGAGTTCGGAATCAACGAAGGATTCTTCTGGTCGCCTGACAGCACCAGACTTGCCTTTTACAGAAAAGATGAGACTGCTGTCAGCAGATTCCCTCTTCTTGACATAACCACCCGCACAGGTTCCCTGAAAGAAATCAGATATCCTATGGCAGGTATGGATTCCGAAAAGGTGGGACTCGGCATTTACGACATGAAGAACGGCAAGACCGTATTCCTCAAGGTGGAGGATTTCGGAGATGACAGATATCTTACCAACATCACATGGTCTCCTGACGGGGAAGGCGTTTATGTCCAGGTACTTGACAGAAGCCAGAAGCACATGAAACTGAATCTTTATTGTGCAAGGACCGGCAAGATAGTCAGGACAGTCCTCACCGAAGACAACGAGAAATATGTGGAGCCGATGGACCCGCTTTACTTCGTCAAAGGTTGGAACGGCATCTTCCTTTACAGGACGGCTAACAGGGACGGATACAGAAATCTCTATCTGTGCGATGAAAACGGAAACATCCGCAGACTCACAGCAACCGATGCGGACGTAAAATATGTCGGCAACGACGGAAGATATGTTTATTACACTTCTGCCGAGGTATCTCCTGTCGAGAACCACCTTTTCAGAGTTGAGGTCAGGAATCTCAAGAGAGGAGTCATGAAGGCCTCTGTCGGAAAGCCTCAGAGACTTACATTCGAGGAAGGATGGCATGAGATAGCAATGAGTCCGGACTACACACGATTCGTAGATTCCTACAGTTCACTCTGCACACCTCGTGTCATAAACCTTTGCAGAGCAGACGGAAAATTCATATCCAACCTCCTTACAGCCGAAGATCCTACCCTCGCCCATGCATACACCGAAATCACCCTCGGAACAGTAAAGAGCGCTGACGGAATGTATGACAACTGGTACCGTCTCATCAAGCCGAAGGATTTCGACCCTGCGAAGAAATATCCGGTGATAGTCTATGTCTACGGCGGTCCACATTCACAGATGGTCCAGAACACGTTCATGGCACAACTCCGCAGATGGGAAATGTATATGGCACAGAGGGGCTATCTCGTTTATGTACAGGACAATAGAGGCACGGAGAACCGAGGTCTTGCTTTCGAACAGGCGATCCACGGACAGTGCGGACAGGCTGAAATGGCTGACCAGATGGAAGGTGTGAAGATGCTTATGGACCTTCCGTATGTAGACAAGGACAGGATCGGCGTGCACGGCTGGAGTTACGGCGGATTCATGACCATCTCCCTCATAACCAACTATCCTGACATCTTCAAGGTGGGAGTTGCAGGAGGGCCTGTGATCGACTGGAAATGGTACGAGGTGATGTACGGTGAAAGATATATGGACCATCCGGACAGGAATGTGGACGGATACGAGATCACAAGCCTCATCAACAAGGCAAAGGACCTCAAGGGCAAACTTCTCATATGCCAAGGTGCGGTAGACCCTGTAGTCGTATGGGAACATAGCCTCAGTTTCATCAGGGAATGTATCGTGAACAATGTACAGGTCGACTACTTCCCTTATCCATGCGCCGAACACAATGTGATGGGAAGAGACAGGGTGCATCTGCACGACAAGATAAGCATGTATTTCGAGGATTATCTGTAACTGAACTCGGAATGGTGTCTGTCCTGGAACGGCACAGGCGCGACCGAAAACCCTACGCCGATGATGAATTCACCGGCCACGAACGATGCCTGCACACCGACGGAGTATACTTCAGGTGTAGCAGGCATTCTTATTGCCGCAGTATCCCCGTCCTTCCTTGGGAAAAGCACAGGAGAATATACCGCAACCGACTGGAAATATTGGGTCCAGAATGTTACGGAGACCGACTCCGAGGCCCTGTATATCAGTCCCTCACGTGTACCCATGCCCCAGTTGTTGCCGCGCACACCCAACTGTGCTCCATACAGGATTCCGGACATGAAGTAGAATTTCTTCCCCAGTTTCAGAGTATTGCCTATCATCTTCTGTTCTGAAATGAACAGTTCCGGAATGTCTATGTAATTGTTTCCTGTCAGTGTGGAAAAGAAACGGTCGGGATGTTCCATATTGAATTCACCGAAGCCAATGCTGCCGTCGAAGCCGTAAACAGGAAGGACGTGGACAACAGGCCGCAGCAAAGGAGCATAATTCCATGGCAGGAATCCTTCAAGACGGTCGGCAGGGATGAAGAGTTGAGGCGACAGGACATTCGGTATCACATGAGGAAGGGTATCCTTTCTTTCGATATCCTGTCCCCATGCGAAAACGCATGCAGCAAGCAGAAACAATGTCGTTACAATAATCCTTCTCATACCTTTCGATCTGACAAGTGTCAAAAAAGGCAAGTACTATGCCCCTGTTATGATAATTTATGCTAAATTTGTCTTGTTTTACGCAAATCGTAAGACCATCATTACATGAAATCGATCAGAGACATATACAAGATAGGAAAAGGACCTTCAAGCAGTCATACGATGGGCCCTTTCAAGGCTGTAAGACATTATCTTGAGCACCATGAGGACACTCATCATCTTCATGTGACTCTTTACGGTTCACTTGCCGCCACCGGTAAAGGCCACCTCACCGACATTGCCATCAAGGAGGCTTTCTCGACATGGCAGTGGACCGACAAGGAGACCTTGGAAAACAAGACAAAGAGAAGCGGCGACGTAGAGATAGAATGGAGACCTAAAGAGAATCTCCAGGTTCATCCGAACGGTATGAAGATCGCTTCTGTGAACTTCGACGGAGACCTGTACGAGAAATGGACATATTACAGCATCGGAGGTGGCGACATCATCTGCATGGAATGCCCTGTAGATGAGGAAGAAGGAAGTGTAGACTATGACATGACGACTCTCACGGAAGTCATGAACTGGTGCAACAAGACAGGCAAGAACTACTGGGAGTATGCAGATATGGTAGAAAGCAGGTCATACGGATTCTGGGATCACCTCGAACTGGTATGGAAGGTCATGCAGGAAGCCGTCGAGCGCGGAATCGAGCAGGAAGGGGCACTTCCCGGACCGCTCAACATCAGACGAAAGGCTCTCAGTTACCATGTAAGGGCATTCGGACAGGGTGACACTTTCAAGACCAGAGGACTTGTATTTGCCTATGCTCTCGCTGTAAGCGAGGAAAACGCCTGCGGCGGAACAATCGTCACGGCACCTACCTGCGGTTCATGCGGAGTCATGCCGAGCGTGCTCTACCATATGAAGAAAAGGTATAATTTCAGCGACACCCGCATATTGAGAGCATTGGCAACAGCCGGCCTCATCGGAACAATAGTGAAGCATAACGCATCCGTATCAGGTGCGGAAGTAGGATGTCAGGGTGAAGTCGGAGTGGCATGTGCGATGGCTGCGGCAGCAGTTGCACAACTGATGGGAGGAAGTCCTTCACAGATCGAATATGCTGCTGAAATGGGCCTTGAGCATCATCTGGGCCTCACATGTGACCCCATCGGAGGACTCGTACAGATTCCATGCATAGAACGCAACGCCTATGCTGCCGCAAGAGCGATGGATGCGGGCATATATGCACTCTACACTGACGGACTTCACAGAGTAAGTTTCGACCAGGTGGTCGAGGTGATGAAACAGACAGGAAAAGACCTGCCTTCCCTATACAAGGAGACCAGCGAAGGAGGTCTTGCCAAGACACTCTAGACATACACAAAAAAAGAAGGCGGGACTGAATGCCCCGCCAAGAAATTGAATTGTGTGTGTTTAGATTATTCCTTCACAGGAATTGATGCAAAGATAAAAGGATTTAGCGAATTTCACAAACAACACCGCAATCATTTCTGCAAAGAAGGCAAATCATTCTGTCAATAAACCATAATTCTGAATCAGACATTTAAAACCAAGGATAAGATGGCCAAAAGAAAGTTCGACACCTGCTTCTTTGAACGATATGCACAATTGAGCCTGGAGAGTCTTCTGGGCAGGAAATACGAAGATCTTGTCAACGAAGACAGGCCAGACCTTCAGATGCCGGATCTGAGTCTCGGCATTGAAGTCACACGTGCCATGGAGCCAAGAAAAGATGTCGCCAACGACATGCTGAAGGAGATGGCAGGATTCGAACTTGAAGGCGATGACAAGGAAGAAATGGACCAGATCATAAAGAGCGGTTACGGATACGGTCTTCAGGACGGAAAGTATATCGGTCATCTGGAATATGACTACTGGCGTCTGGCACAGCCTCTGAAAAGGATCATCGAAAGCAAGGTAGGAAAGGTCGCTTCCGGATTCTATGGAGATTTCAAGGAATATGGACTGTATATCTTCTGCAAGGATCAGTTGAGCGAAGAAGAAGTGATTCTGACTATGGAATACACCAGCGACCTGCAGAGGAATCTGGATATAAGATATTCTACAATGTACCTGTCACTTATCGACAGACTGTATGTATGCAGTCTTACAGATGTAGACAGGACCAGAAAAAAGACAACCTGCACATCCTACGAGATACCTCGTGGAATGCGCAGGCTGTTATTCATGGAGGCTCTTACTGAAGATTAGCCGTTCTTGCTGCCACCTTTCCCGCCGCATATGCGAAATTCTCTGTACTGTCCGCGAAAAGGATGCCGCGTGAAGAATTGATGAGAAGTCCGCCATGGTCATTGGCTCCATGTGCTATGACCTCTTCTGCCGATCCGCCCTGTGCGCCGACACCCGGCACAAGGAAGAAGTAGTCTGGACAGAAACTGCGGAGTTCCTCAAGTTTGTCAGCCTTGGTAGCACCGACAACGAACATCATGTTGTCAGGAGTCGATATCTCCATCATTTCTTCCATAACTGCCTGATAAAGAGGCTTTCCATCCTTGACAGCATTCTGGAACTGATATGCGGAACCATTTGATGTCAAGGCAAGTACGATAGCCCATTTGTCCTTATACTCAAGGAAAGGAGTCACACTGTCAGCACCCATATAAGGAGCGATGGTCACTGCATCGAAATCCATTTCCTCGAAGAAAGCCTTTGCATACATCTTGGCAGTGTTGCCTATGTCTCCCCTCTTTGCGTCAGCGATCAGGAAAATCTCCGGATACTTCGTACGGATATAGTCTACTGTTGCGTCAAGAGCACGGAGACCTTCGATTCCGTAACATTCATAGAAAGCGAGGTTCGGTTTATAAGCGACGCAATGCTCTGCCGTTGCATCTACGATGGCCTTGTTGAACTCGATGATCGAGCGTGCCTTGCCCTTGTAAAGTTCACCCTTGATTGCAAGTTCACCATGGGTAGCCAATGCCTTGATATGCTCGGGCATCTTGTTGAAGTCTACGTCAAGACCGACGCAAAGCATGCTTTTCTTGGCCTGGATCTGCTGGTATAATTGTTCTCTGTTCATAATTTATCTGTTGCCGGTAGCATTAATAATATTTGTAGAATAATGCGATGGACTCCATACCTGCATATAACTGTTTGAGCAGGTAACTCTCGTTAGGAGAATGGATAGTGTCGCGTTCAAGACCGAAGCCCATCAGGAGAGGATCGATTCCGAGTATGCGCTGAAGGTCGGCAAGGATAGGAATAGAGCCGCCGCCGCGTGAAGGAACAGGTTCAATGCCATATACCTCTGTCATGGCCTTCTCCGCAGCCTTATAGGCAGGTGAAGAAATAGGAATGAGGAATCCGTCTCCGCCGTGATGAGGAATTACCTCAACCTTCACATAGTCAGGAGCGATCGAAAGGAAATGTTCGGTAAAGAGCCTTGTAATGGTCTTGCTGTCCTGATTCGGTACAAGTCTCATCGAAATCTTCGCATGAGCCACTGACGGGAGGACAGTCTTGGCACCTTCTCCGGTATAACCGCCCCAGATTCCGTTCACATCGAGACACGGACGGATACCTGTGCGCTCAAGTGTAGTATATCCGGCCTCACCCTTGACTTCCTTTATATCAAGGAACTCCTTGTATTCTTCGAGATCGAACGGAGCACGTGAGAGTTTTGCCCTGTCTTCGTCGGAAAGTTCAACCACATCATCATAAAATCCCTTTACGGTAATATGGCCGTCCTTGTCGATGAGAGACGATATCATGTCACAGAGAACATTGATCGGATTTGCGACAGCACCGCCATAATGTCCTGAATGAAGATCCTTGTCCGGACCGGTGACCTTCACCTCCACATATGAAAGTCCTCTCATTCCGCAGTTGATCGAAGGGACCGATTCTGAAATCATTGTAGTGTCAGACACCAGAATTATATCCGCAGCAAGCATGTCCTTGTGCTCGGAAGCCCATGCTGCAAGAGAAGGACTGCCGATCTCTTCCTCACCTTCGAGGATGAACTTCACGTTATGCTTGAGCAGGCCTTCCTTCACCATGTATTCGAAAGCCTTGACATGCATGAACAACTGTCCCTTGTCATCATTTGCACCGCGGGCGTAGATGGCTCCGTCACGGATTTCCGGCTCGAAAGGATCAGAATGCCACAGTTCGACCGGATCCACAGGCTGCACATCGTAATGTCCGTAGACAAGGACTGTCGGAAGCGAAGGATCTGTGATCTTCTGGCCGAAGACTACCGGATGACCTGTTGTGGGATATACGGCAGCCTCGTCAGCACCTGCTTCCAAAAGGAGTTCCATCAGTCTGTCAGCACATCTGACCATGTCAGGCTTATGCTGTTCAAGTGAACTTACCGAAGGAATCCTCAGGAGAGAAAAGAGTTCTTCAAGGAATCTTTCCTTATTTGATTCGATATATTGTTTCATAAAAAACTGAATTTTTGTCTAACAAAAGACAAAAATAAGAATTTATTTTGATTATCTTTGCAATCCGTATGAAACACGGATTTGATAACGACAAGTATCTTAAGATACAATCCGAACATATCAAGAAGCGTATCGCTCAGTTCGGAGACAAACTTTACCTCGAATTCGGAGGTAAATTATTCGACGACAACCATGCCAGCCGCGTACTGCCCGGATTCGAGCCGGACAGTAAACTTCAGATGCTCATGCAACTCAAGGATGAGGCGGAGATCCTCATCGTGATCAGTGCGCTCGACATCGAGAAGAACAAGGTACGCGGAGACCTCGGCATCACCTATGACGAAGATGTTCTCCGTCTTCGCTCGGAGTTCGAGAATGTAGGCTTCTACGTGAGCAGCGTCGTGATGACCCATTACAACGGACAGGCAAGCGCCGATGCTTACAGACAGAGACTCGAGCGTCTCGGAATAAAGGTCTATTACCATTATACCATCGAAGGCTATCCTAACAACGTCGCCCTCATCGACTCCGAGGAAGGATTCGGAAAGAATGACTATGTGGAGACTTCACGTCCTCTCGTTGTCGTGACTGCACCAGGTCCGGGAAGCGGAAAGATGGCGGTATGTCTCAGCCAGTTGTATCATGAGAACAAGAGAGGCACGAAGGCCGGATATGCCAAGTTCGAGACCTTCCCTGTATGGAACCTCCCTCTGAAACATCCTGTGAACATTGCATATGAAGCGGCCACTGCCGACCTCAACGACATCAACATGATCGACCCGTTCCATTTCGAGGCATATGGA
>JAZQES010000035.1:0-5401 GCA_045539115.1 Candidatus Cryptobacteroides sp.
AGTACAGACCGATAAATTGGAATTCGTGTTGAATGTGACGATATCAGATACATAGAAGGACAGAGCGAATATCTCAAGATACATCTGGTCTCCGACAATCCCTTCCTGACGCATATGACCTTCCGTCAGATAACGGATTCTTTTCCTGACAACTTCATTCAGATTCACCGGTCATATGTAGTGAATATGAAGCACGTCGTGTCGGCAGAACGCACACTGGTCGTTCTGGATGACGACACTCGTCTCCCTGTAAGTTCTTCAAGAAGGACCGATCTGCTGCAGTACATGGACATTTGATTCAGATTACAGAATCTTAGAAATCTCTTCCTGGTACTTTCTGGAAATCGGGATGCTCTCTATTCCCTCCTGCTTCATATCTGCTACGATGAGACCGGACTCATCCCTGCGGACCATCTTTATGAAATGAGGGTTGATAAAGTAGGACCTGTGACAGCGCACGAGACCATGTCTCAGAAGGTCTTCTTCAAGGGCTCTCATGGATGAGCGGAGAGCAAATTTCTTGACACGGTTCTTGTCCAGATAGTGTATGAGCACATAGTTGTCTTCGGACTTTATGAATATGACCGCCTCAGGTGCTATGACAAAGCGTAGTTTCTTGTTCTCGTCATAGAATCTTATCAGTGAATTTTCATCGACAGGATTGGAGTCTTCGTGGTCTCGTGCATATATCTCAAAACCAAGGCAAATAAAGCCATAAGGGTATATGATCATGGCAAGAAGGCTGATGAATGCTTTTCCTGCAATTTCAAAGAATGACAATTGATCCGGAGATATCAGGACAATGTATAGGGAACAGAACAGAGAGATGATCAAGGTCTCGGCCATGCACCACATCAGATAAATGCGTCCGGAAAGAGTCCGATACTTACCCAGCAGATACAGCCATCCACGTGTTATGGATAGAGTGACAAGGACCACACAGAAAAGCATTGTCGCATTGAATGTGAACGACGTGTTGCTCATATTCAAGAATTCATACAGTCCGTTGGGCTTGTAATAGATGACAAATACAAGCACGAAAAGCGGAACGAGAATCGAGTGTATTATTGTACCCGCTCCGGATACTATCTTACCTATAGACTTGGCCATTTTCATCTCATCATTTGCTGGGACAAAGATAGATATTATTTGTCAAACTCCCCCAAATTCGGTCATTCGCCCCCAAATAATGTCAAATGCCACATTCTTCTTATCCCTGCCACATTTTTCAATCTTCTTCAGTTTTGCATAGTAATTTTGCGACCCGAATAATGAATGCAACTATGATTTTACAAAGCATTATGATTGCCATGTTCACGATAATAGCATTGATGATTCTGGGCTACAGCATCAGAAAGGTCAAGAATGATACACCAAATAACAAATAGAATACAGACATGTTACAGGTTTACAAAAGAATGAAGAAGATGAGGGAGAAATATGTGGATACCCTCGCGAAATTATATGAATACGCTACCACTGTGTATTCGAAGAAACAATACACCCAGTGGTATGACACTAAGGAAGGAGGCTATACTTACGGTTCCTTTAAAAATAAGTGCGACAGCATATCCAAGAAATTGACACAGTACGGAATCGGTGCCGGTGACAAGGTCGCCATCCTCTCGCAGAGCATGCCCAACTGGTCAGTGGCGTTCTTTTCCACAGTCTCATTCGGAAGGATTTCCATTCCAATTCTGCCGGACAGTTCGGAGAATGAGGTCACGAACATCATCAACCATTCCGAGAGCAAGGTGATATTCGTGTCAAAGAGACTTGTCGGCAAGATCAGTAAGGAGATCATCGATAGGATGACTTTGGTCATTGAACTGGATACATTCGAGGTTATCAAGGCTGATGATGAGAAGTTCACCTGTGACGGCAGGACATCTACCCCGACTCCGGATGACATCGCCACAATAATCTACACCTCAGGTACCACCGGAAGTGCAAAGGGTGTGGTGCTGAGCCATAGGAACCTTACATCCAATGTGATCACCTGCTACCATTCCTGCAAGAGGACAGAAAAGGACAGATGGCTGTCGATCCTGCCGATGTCGCATACTCTTGAGATGACGCTCGGTATGCTTTATCCGATGTACACGGGATCGACTGTGTATTATCTTCCGAAGCCTCCTGTAGCATCGCTGCTGATGAAGGCTATGAAGATTGTGAAGCCGACCACGATGCTTACGGTGCCGATGATCATCGAGAAGGTATATAAGGGCAGCGTGCTTCCGACCATTCAGAAGAGCCGGACGCTGACTTGGATGAACGAACATATGAACGGTCTTATGTGCCGTATCATCGGAATGAAACTGAAGAAGACATTCGGTGGCTGCGTCACATTCTATGGAATCGGCGGCGCAAAGCTTGATCCGGAGGTCGAGGCCTTCCTTCTCAAGGCAAAGTTTCCGTATGCTATCGGCTACGGACTTACAGAGACCGCTCCGCTGCTCGGATATGCGATGCACGGATGGAGAGGCGTAGGCGTTATGGGATATCCTGTCTATAATGTGCAACTCAAGTTGCATAATGTCAATCCGGAAACCGGTGAGGGAGAGATCGTCGCAAAGGGACCGAATGTGATGCTCGGATACTATAAGGATCCTGTCCGCACCAAGAGTGTATTCACTGAGGACGGATGGTTCCGCACAAGCGACATTGCCGTTCAGGATGAGAAGGGACGCTATTATATAAAGGGTCGTAACAGCAATATGATTCTCGGTCCATCGGGAGAGAATATCTATCCGGAAGAGATCGAGAATGTGCTCAATAATGTCGAAGGTGTCAGCGAGTCCATTGTGGTAGAGCGCAACGGACGTCTTGTGGCGCTCGTGCAGCCGATGGAAAACTACATCGAGTGGGACAAGGAAAGCGAGGATAAGTTCTATGAGACACTTGATGCGTGGAAAGCCAAGATACTCAGCATCACTAACAGGAGTGTGAACAAATCCTCACAGGTCAGTTCAGTTGAAGTGATGAAGGAACCGTTCGAGAAGACCGCCACCCAGAAGATCCGTCGATTCAGATACAAGGAATCCGCTCCGACAGTGGAAGAGGAAATGAAGAACAAATGATAAAGCAGAAGAACACATACTCCTTTTCGGAAGAGGTCATCAACTCAAGCACCCATGCGGCAGGAGCCGTGATGGGGCTTGTCGTCTGCATCTTCTTCCTTACAAAAGGAATTACAGCAGGTGTCCCATTTGCTGTGCTGAGTTTTGGGCTGTATCTGTTCGGTGTGGTCAGTTCATACGCAGCTTCGACTATCTATCATTCCATACCGGCCACAAATGTCAAGGCCAAGGCGACGGCCCGGAAATTCGACCATGCTGCAATCTTCTGGCATATTGCAGGAAGTTACTCTCCGCTGACTCTCATCGGAATGCGTAACGGTGGCGAGGCTGTATGGGCCTGGATAATCTTTGCAATGGTGTGGATTTCCGCAATCGTCGGAACGTGCCTGAGTTTCCGCAAGATGAAGTCACAGAGTTACCTTGAGACCACTTGTTACGTACTGATGGGGCTGACTATTCTGATTGCTTTCAAGCCTTTCTATGACAGTTGTGGTCTTGAAATCGTTCTGTGGGTAATAGGAGAAGGAATCGCATATATCACGGGAGCGGTACTATACAGTTTCAAGAAGATACCGTATATTCACTCTGTCTTCCACATATTTGTGATTCTCGGAGACATCTGTCATATGATTGCTACTTGGAAGGTTATTCAGATGTTTGTTTTATAGATTTATGGCAACCCTATGCTTGACGGCGGAACTGGAATGAGAGTGTAAGATAGTAGCTGAGGAATCTCTTTTTGTACCTATATACTAAGCCTTCATCGAAGAGTATTTCAGCAATTCTTTTTTGCAGTATTCTTTATTCATTGTTGATGTATCCACGAAAGGAAGATTCAGAAATTCTGTTGCAGTCTCATTGCTAATTGAATATCTGTCATGTAGTTGAGTAACTGCCGCATCAAACGATTCTGCTGCTCTGATTAATTCTATAATTTCTTCATAGAATTTCTTGGAGTAGTTGTTGTATAGCCATTCCCACAGTTCTATTTTCATGCTTAAATCATAAGTGCCGGGAACTTCCGTCAACTTTTCATCTTCATTGATAGTCATTCCGCAATGCTGGCAGAAAAGCGTTTGTGGTGAGCCTAATAGCGTGTTGATGGATACGCCAAATTCTTTAGATATAATTTTAAGCATCTCAGGATTAGGCCATGTCGCACCAGTCTCCCATCGACTGATTGCCTGTCTGGTTACGCATAGTTTCTCAGCCATCTGCTCTTGTGTAAGGTTATTGGCTTTACGGATTTTGCGGATGATATCTTTAGGTTCCATGCTGATTGTTTTTGCAAATATATCTAAACATTCTGCGTATATCAAGAAACAGATTGTTGCTTATTGCATAGTTCTTTTCTTCTTTACCTTTGGAAACGCCAATATATAATGCAGGAGCGCAGCAGATGCGGACTGACAATCTTCTGATACCGCTCTGCCCATAGGCAAGTCTTCTGACGGCTGTGCTGGCTGAAGTCTTGCCGGGCGTTTTATTTGTGCGAGGGGGTCAGCGAGAGTTTGAGGATCTGCTTGCAGTCCTCATATTCTCGCCTGTGCATGGCAATTGCCGCTTATATATACAATGAATCCCCGGCATGAGTGCCGAGGATTCTGGTTGCTAGATAAATACGAATTTAATTGCCATTCCTGAAATTGTTGAAGTTTATTGCACGAATGAGGCCTATGACCTTTTTGTGAAAATTTATGCAAGAAACAACGATCATTTGCTAGCATTGATTCAGACACAGCTAAAACCTCTCGGATTATCTCAGTCAAAAATTATAATTTCATTCAGGACTGTGTATAATAAACAGCTGACGATACTTCCTAAATAACAGTCATACCCTGCCGATTCATTTTTTGACATTGGTCAAATAAATCGGCATTTTTAAAAAATACCGGGATGGAGCCGAACCATCGAATCTGCAAACCACATATTTTTGCTTCAGAAATCAACCCCCGAAAGGGATAAAAGAAGAAAGTTATGAATAAGATTGCAGCAAATTTCGGTTCTGTTTTTTCAAGCCATTCAAAGAGATAAATGCTTTGCATAATCCTCTTTGAAGTGGCTGCGCTTATGGCTTTGATGCTGAGCAGGTAAGTGATCTTCAGTAATATTCTTGAATTATGAAGAAGTTTATAAGCAAGTTCAACACCAGGATGGTTCTCATATGTCCTCCTTGTCCCACTCCTATCATCTACATCAGACACAAGGACAAGGTCATTGTAGTGTAGAAATGGACGATCTGACACGGCTGAGCGTCTCCAGTGACATCTGGAGATACGATGCGACATAGGTTAGGGGAGCCCTCTGGATGATTTCCGGGA
>JAZQES010000036.1:0-7274 GCA_045539115.1 Candidatus Cryptobacteroides sp.
CGATGCTGATCCTTTCGAAATTGCTTTTAACCTTGTTTTCTTTATTAAAAGTCGGCATATTTCTATAATTTCAATTGTCAGTAATTAGTCCAAAGTCACTTTAAGTCCGAGACCTCTAAGCTCGTGGAGCAATACGTTGAGAGACTCAGGGATGCCTGGGTTAGGCATGAGGTCACCCTTGACGATTGCCTCGTATGCTTTGGATCTTCCTGTAACGTCATCTGACTTCACAGTCAGGATTTCCTGAAGGATGTTAGATGCACCGAATGCCTCGAGTGCCCATACCTCCATTTCTCCGAAACGCTGTCCTCCGAACTGCGCCTTACCTCCAAGAGGCTGCTGGGTGATGAGTGAGTAAGGTCCGATAGAACGGGCGTGCATCTTGTCGTCAACCATATGGCCGAGTTTGATCATATAGATGACTCCGACAGTTGCAGGCTGGTCGAACCAGTCACCTGTACCACCATCGCGGAGATATGTCTTACCGTATCTTGGAAGACCTGCCTTGTCAGTGTACTGGCAGATGTCATCAAGACTTGCACCGTCGAAGATAGGAGTACTGAACTTCACTCCGAGTTCCTCACCGGCCCATCCGAGAACAGTCTCATAGATCTGACCGAGGTTCATACGTGAAGGCACACCGAGAGGGTTGAGGACGATATCAACAGGAGTACCGTCTGCGAGGAACGGCATATCTTCATCCCTTACGACCTTGGCAACGATACCCTTGTTACCGTGGCGTCCGGCCATCTTGTCACCTACTCTGATCTTACGCTTCTTGGCCACGTAGACCTTGGCAAGTTTCATCACTCCGTTAGGAAGTTCGTCACCGACCTTGATCTTGTCGAGAACCCTCTTGTTGCGTGCTGCCTCTTCCTTGTGGGCGATGCAGTAGTTGTTGATGAGTTCTCTGATAAGTATGTTGGCGTTCTTGTCGTTGGTCCACTTGCTTGAGTTGATGTTCTCATAGTCGATGGCCTGGAGATCTGCAACTGTGATGTCCTTGCCCTTCGCGATGATCTCAACTCCATAGAGGTCGCTGATGCCTGCACTCTTCTTGCCCTGTACGAGCACTGCGAGTTTGTCGATGAACTTGGTTCTGAGAGCCTCAGCCTTTGCTGCGAACTCCTGCTCAGCCTTCTCTATCTTTGCCTTCTGGTCGCTCTTCGCACCCTTGCGTCCGCTTTCCTTAGCCACCTTAGAGTAAAGTGCTGTATTGATCACGGTACCGCTGAGTGATGGAGTAGCCTTGAGAGATGCATCCTTTACGTCACCGGCTTTGTCACCGAAGATCGCTCTGAGGAGTTTCTCCTCCGGTGAAGGATCGCTTTCTCCCTTAGGAGTGATCTTTCCGATCATGATGTCACCCGGCTCGATGTGAGCACCGATACGGATGATACCGTCTTCGTCGAGGTCCTTTGTAGCCTCCTCGCTTACATTAGGAATATCTGATGTAAGTTCCTCCATACCACGCTTGGTGTCGCGTACCTCAGTGATGTACTCGTCTACATGGATTGAAGTGAGGATATCCCAACGGATCATTCTCTCCGAAATCACGATGGCGTCCTCGTAGTTGTAACCCTTCCAAGGCATGAATGCCACCTTGAGGTTTCTACCGAGTGCGAGTTCACCGTTCTGGGTTGCATAACCCTCGGTCATGATCTGACCAGGCTCTACAACATCTCCCTTGCGCACGATAGGCTTGAGGAGGATTGTGGTGCTCTGGTTGGTCCTTCTATATATAGGTAACTGATATACGGTGATGTCAGGTGTGAAACTTACGAACTTCTCGTCGTCGGTACGCTCGTACTTCACATGAATCTCCTTCGCGTCAACATATACGACCTCTCCCTTTCTCTCTGCTCTGACCTGTGTCCTTGAGTCGAGACATACTCTTTCCTCAAGGCCGGTACCTACGATAGGAGATTCTGGATTGAGAAGTGGAACTGCCTGACGCATCATGTTCGCTCCCATGAGTGCACGGTGGGCGTCATCATGCTCGAGGAACGGAATCAGCGAAGCCGCAACTGAAGCGATCTGGTTAGGAGCAACGTCCATGTAGTTCACTTCTTCCTTTGTAACGACAGGGAAGTCGGCTCCGAGACGGCACTGGATACGGTCTTCAAGAATCTGACCGTCCTCATCCATCTTCACCTTTGCAAGTGAAACCATCTGGTTCTCTTCCTCTTCCGCACTCATATATGTCCAACCGTCTGAACTGAGGTTCACCTTTCCGCCTTCTACCTTGCGGTATGGAGTCTCGATGAAACCGAGGTCGTTGATTCTTGCATATACGCAGAGTGACGAAATAAGACCGATGTTAGGTCCTTCCGGTGTCTCGATAGGGCAGAGACGTCCGTAGTGTGTATAGTGTACGTCTCGCACCTCGAAACCTGCACGGTCTCTTGAGAGACCTCCTGGACCGAGGGCTGAAAGACGACGCTTGTGTGTCATTTCAGACAGCGGATTGGTCTGGTCCATGAACTGTGACAACTGGCTGGTTCCGAAGAATGAGTTGATCACTGAAGACAGAGTCTTCGCGTTGATCAGGTCTGTCGGAGAGAACTGCTCGCTGTCTCTTACGTTCATTCTTTCGCGGATGGTACGTGCCATACGTGAAAGACCTACGCTGAACTGGTTTGCCAACTGCTCACCTACTGTTCTGATACGTCTGTTGCTGAGGTGGTCGATATCATCCACGACAGCCTTAGAGTTGATCAGTTGGATGAGATACTTGATGATCTCGATCATGTCAGTGTTTGTGAGCACTCTTGTGTTCTCGTCGATGGTGAGGTTCAGTTTCTTGTTGAGTCTGTAACGTCCTACATCTCCGAGGTCATATCTCTTTTCAGAGAAGAAGAGTTTGTCGATCACATCTCTTGCAGTCGCTTCATCAGGTGGTTCTGAGTTACGCAACTGTTTGTAGATGTAGTTCACTGCCTCCATCTCTGTATTTGTTGGGTCTTTCTGCAGAGTGTTGTAAATGATAGCATACTCATTTACATTCGCCTCGTCCTTCTGGAGAAGGATGGTCTTCACGTCTGTCTCTGAAAGTCTTTCGATCGTATCCTCGTTGAGGATCTCGCCACGCTCTACGATAGGCATGGTTCTTTCCACAGGGATGACCTCTCCGGTATCCTCATCCACGAAGTCCTCGATCCATGTCTTGAGTACCTTTGCCGCAAGTTTCCTTCCCTCGTTTGCCTTAAGGTTATCCTGTGTCGCTTCGATTTCGTCTGCGAGACCGAAGATGTCGATGATATCCTTGTCGCCGTTGAATCCAATGGCTCTGAGGAGGGTGGTTACAGGCAATTTCTTCTTACGGTCAATGTATGCATACATGACATTGTTGATGTCAGTAGCGAACTCGATCCATGAACCCTTGAACGGGATGATACGTGCCGAATAGAGTTTGGTTCCGTTGGCGTGAACACTCTGTCCGAAGAATACGCCAGGTGACCTGTGGAGTTGTGAAACTATGATTCTTTCTGATCCGTTGATTACGAATGTACCTCCTGGGGTCATGTAAGGAATGTTACCCAGATATACATCCTGGACTATCGTGTCGAAGTCCTCATGCTCAGGATCGCTGCATGAAAGGCGGAGTTTTGCCTTCAGAGGAACATTGTATGTCAGTCCTCTCTCAAGACACTCATCAATCGAATACTGTGGAGGATCAATGAAATAGTCGATGAACTCGAGTTTGTAATTGTTCCTTGTGTCTTCGATTGGGAATATCTCCTGAAATACCTGGTAGAGACCCTCGTTCCTTCTGTTCTCAGGTGTGGTGTCGAGTTGGAAGAAGTCCTGAAATGACTTCAACTGCACCTCGAGAAGGTCCGGGTACTCAAGGAGAATTTTTGATGATGCGAATGATACTCGCTGATTGTTAGTCTTTATTGACATCTTTCTGCCTTTATATAGAGAAAAACTTTATTACGACAAAAAGGTTTAGAGCCTAGTTTGGCCCTAAACCTGACTTTTTTCCCATCTCGGGGAAGGGGAGAAGTTATTTAACCTCAACTTCTGCTCCTGCCTCTTCGAGGGCAGCCTTAAGTGCTTCAGCCTCTGCCTTAGAAACTTTCTCCTTAACAGCAACCGGAGCCTTGTCAACGATCTCCTTAGACTCCTTAAGTCCGAGACCTGTAGCCTCCTTAACAGCCTTAACTACGCCGAGTTTTGCTGCGCCTGGTGAAACGAGGATAACATCGAACTCAGTCTGCTCAACCTCTGCGGCTGCTGCTGGACCTGCTGCTGCAACTACTGTTGCTGCTGCTGGCTCGATTCCGTACTCATCTTTGAGGATCTGTGCAAGCTCCTGTACATCTTTTACAGTAAGGTTTACCAACTCTTCTGCAAGTGCTTTAATGTCTGCCATAATTGTATTATTTTATTTGATTGTTTGTTTTTCTTTTAATTATTCTGCTGCTTCAGCCTTTTCGTCGTCCTTGTGCTCGAGAGCGGACATTACGTTGCGGATTGGTGACTGGAGGAGACCGATGATGTCAGCGATCATTTCCTCACGTGACTTGATAGCGAAGAGGTTATCAAGTTTGTCAGCACCGATGAATGCTGGCCAATCCTGTACGAATGCTCCTTTGAGAACCGGCTTCTCGCTGCCAGTCTCTCTGAACTTCTTGATTACCTTTGCCGGAGCATTAGGAGCCACTGTGTACATGATTGCAGTAGGACCTGCAAGTACCTCAGTGAGTTTCTTCATCTCCTCATTGTCAGAAGCCTCAAGAACCTTTGAAATAAGAGTGTTCTTTGCAACGACAAGTTTTACGCCAGCGTCGAAGCATGCCTTGCGAAGAGCGTGTGTCTTCTCTGCGTTGAGTCCTGCGATGTCAGTGATGTAGAAGTTAGGAGTCTCCTCCAACTGTGCCGCAATCGCATTGATAATGTCGAGTTTTTCTTCTTTTCTCATGATTTTCAAATTTTACAGCACATTGATTATTCTACTGACTTAACATCTACGCTGATACCTGCGCTCATTGTAGAGCAGATGGCAACAGCCTTCATATATGTTCCCTTGAGAGCCTGTGGCTTAAGTTTCTGGATAGCAGAAATAAGTTCCTTGGCATTCTCAAAGATCTGTGTACCTGTGAACGATACCTTTCCGATTGCAGCGTGAACGATACCTGTCTTGTCCACCTTGAAGTCAATCTTACCAGCCTTGACTTCCTTGACAGCCTTTCCTACTTCCATTGTAACTGTACCGGTCTTAGGGTTTGGCATGAGACCTCTTGGACCGAGGATTCTACCGATGACACCGACCTTAGCCATTACTGATGGAGTACAGATGATAACGTCTACATCTGTCCAGCCGCCCTTGATCTTCTCAATGTACTCGTCGAGACCTACATAGTCAGCACCAGCCTCTTTTGCCTCATTCTCCTTGTCAGGAGTACAGAGTACGAGGACGCGTGTAGTCTTACCTGTTCCGTGTGGGAGGGTAACGACGCCACGAACCATCTGGTTAGCCTTACGTGGGTCAACGCCAAGATTTACATGAAGTTCTACTGATGCATCAAACTTAGTGTAAGTGATCTCCTTTACAAGTTCACATGCCTCAGCAAGCTTATACTCTTTCGCTGCATCATACTTTGCGATTGCAGCCTTCTGATTTTTAGTAAGTTTACCCATGTTGCGTGTGAATTTTAGAGTTCAGGAAATTCTCCTTCTACTTTGATACCCATGCTTCTTGCGGTACCTGCTACCATAGTCATCGCTGACTTGAGTGTGAAGCAGTTCATGTCCGGCATCTTGCTCTCAGCAATAGCCTTCACCTGATCCCAAGTGACTGTACCGACTTTCTTTCTGTTTGGCTCTGCAGATCCTGTAGAAATCTTTGCAGCCTCTTTCAACTGCACTGCTACAGGTGGCTGCTTTACAACGAATGTGAAAGACTTGTCACTGTAGACTGTGATCACTACTGGCAATACCTTACCTGCGCTTTCCTGCGTACGGGCATTGAACTGCTTGCAGAAATCCATGATGTTCAGACCCTTCGAACCGAGGGCTGGACCTACTGGTGGTGATGGATTTGCTGCGCCACCTTTAATCTGGAGTTTAATAAATCCAGCAACTTCTTTTGCCATAATTTTGATTATTCTTTAGTTACCTGTGTAAAGTTGAGTTCCAAAAGTGTCTTTCTTCCGAAGATCATGACCATGACTTTGAGTTTGCTCCTGTCCTCTACGATCTCCTCTACTGTACCGTCGAATCCGTTGAAAGGTCCGTCTGTGATCTTTACGGCTTCTCCTACCTGGTAGTCGACTACAGTCTCAGCCTCTGTGCCTGCCATTTCATCCTGTTCTCCGAGGATTCTCTTCACCTCATCATCTCTGAGCGGGATAGGGAGTTTCTCTTCCTGAACTTTTCCTTCGCCCCTCTTTACATCACGCTTCTCAGTGAGAAAGCCTGACATATGAGGAACTTCGTTTCGGATGATGTACTGCAGTTCTCCGGTGAGTTCTGCCTCTATAAGCACATAGCCGGGATAGAAAAGACGCTCTGTACAGATACGTTTTCCATCGCGGATCCTATAGACTTTTTCTGTCGGAACCAGAACCTGAGAAACCAGATCCTGAAGGCCACATCTTTCAATCTCTTTTTCGAGATACTCTTTGGCTTTTTTCTCTTTGCCGCCTGCTGCTCTCAGCACATACCATTTTTTACTGCTCTCGCTCATAAAACCGGTATTTTTAGAGAGTGTAGATAAACTTCATGGCAGCCTCAATAACGAAGTCAATTGCGAAGATCACGAGGGCAAAAATAACAGAGGCCACCATAACAACGATAGCGGAATTCTGCAATTTGTCCCAAGTAGGCCAAGACACTTTCTTGGTCATCTCGAAATAAGACTCTTTAAGATAGTTGATAAACTTGCTCATCTTTACATTTAATGGACATTGCAGATTGGAAGCGGGTTGCAACGTCTGTTAAACATTACCAAATCGTAACCTTTGATATTTTATTGGCAGGGGAACCAGGATTCGAACCCAGACTAACGGTTTTGGAGACCGCTGTACTACCCTTATACTATTCCCCTAAAAAAGTGGGTGAACTTTTCAGGACACCCACCTGATATTGAAGTGATTAGTCAATCAACTTAGTTACCTGACCAGCACCTACTGTTCTACCACCCTCGCGGATTGCGAACTGGAGACCCTCGTTGATTGCTGTAGGGTAGATAAGTTCTACAGTGATAGAAACGTTATCACCAGGCATTACCATCTCTACGCCCTCTGGGAGTGAAATCTCACCAGTGA
>JAZQES010000037.1:0-4662 GCA_045539115.1 Candidatus Cryptobacteroides sp.
TACCTCACTCATTCTCCACAAGAGAATCCAGACAACTGTAGCTAAGGCAAAGGCCCTCAAGATGTATGTAGAACCTCTCATCACAAAGTCAAAGGAGGATACTACTCACTCTCGTCGTGTTGTATTCAGCTACCTCAAGAATAAGGAGGCTGTTACAGAGCTCTTCCGCACTGTTGCTCCAAAGATCGCTGACCGTCCAGGCGGATACACTCGCGTGTTGAAGACTGGTTTCCGTCAGGGTGACGGAGCAGACATGGCTCTCATCGAACTCGTTGACTTCAACGAGGCAGCACTCGCTTCTGCTCCTAAGAAGGCAGCGAAGAAGGTACGCCGCAGTTCGAAGAAGGCTGCTGAGGCTGCACCTGCAGCAGAGGCACCTGCAGCAGAGTAATCATCTGACGCAAATCGGCAGGATTTCCTGCCACATCATAAAATCCGGATTCCGTAAAGGTTTCCGGATTTTTTTTCATATATTGCAACCTAAAATTGAATTGTTAAAAATATGAAGCGTTTCTGGAAATTGTTTCTCCTGTCCGTCATCATAGGCCTGACCTCCTGCGACAGACTTACGGTCGCTCCTGAACTTACTTTGGACAATCCGGAAGATTCGATGGTTGATATTCACCGGAAAGGGTATTTCAGGTATGTGGTGTTCAATTCTTCATTACCTTGGCAAGCATCTGTAATTGATGGTTCTGCCTGGCTGAAAGTGACTCCGGAAGAGGGTGAGGCAGGGGAGTCATATATAATGCTGGATGCTGATGCAAACTATTCCCCTGAAAAACGTTACGGTATGGTCGAAATTTCTTCTTCAGGGGTGTCTCTGAAAATCAAAGTCGGGCAGGAATCTGCTTTTGTAGAGGTGTTCGAACTTTCCGAGTCTGCCTTTGAGGTACCTGCAGAAGGCGGGAAGATAGAAGTGAGAGTCCGTACCAATATAGATTATTATTTTGATGTGCTCGATGATTGGATCGCTGAATCGGCGACAAAGTCGGTGAATGAATATGTTCATGTATTCGATGTCAGTCCGAATTCGTCGGAAGAACAACGTACGGGAACCGTTACATTCTGTGCCGGTCAGTTGTGCAGGCCGGTGACTGTCACTCAGGCCGGAAAGGAGAAGAAGGATGAAAATGAGAATGGAGGCTCCTCAGGCGGCGGAAACATAGAGAACGGCGACGGTGACTGGACCACATCGTCTTTCAAGCACAGGTCTCTGGCAGTAAGGGTTACCGCCGACTGGTGCGGATACTGTCCGATTATGGCTGCGACATTTGAAACAGCCTTGAGCATGAGACCGGACGGACTTGAACTGGTAAGCCTTCATGCTTCAGGAGGACTGGCCTTCAGCAGTGCATCTTCAATGATTTCGCGATTCCATGTGACCGGGTATCCGACAGCCATTCTGGACGGCAGAGCAAAAATGTCCAATTATTCCGGTAATAGCGGTGCGAACTGCATCCTGAGCGTGGCTGATGAGACGGAGTCGTCCTATCCTACAACTTCTGGTATTGCCATGACGAGTTCGCTGGATGAGCGTACATTGTCAGTAGACCTAAGCGTTTATTTCAAGAAGGCGGACGAATATAAGGTCACGGTCCTTCTGCTGGAAGATGCCATTTATGGCTACCAGAACGGTGGCGGCTACAATTATCGTCATGACCACGTGGTGCGTATGGCGTTGAGTCCTGCTCTTGGCGAGGAAATAACTGTTGAGGAAGATGGTTCCGTATGGAACAGAACATATTCTGCAGAAGTCCCGTCGGGCTGTGACCTTTCAAATCTGAGGGTTCTTGCCTATGTCCAGAAACAATTCGGCGACCAGACTATCGTTGAAGATGTATATCTTGCAACTTATGGAGATTATGGTGACTGGTATGTAGACAACGCACGTTCGGCAGAAGTGGGAACGACGCTTGAACTGGAGTATTTCTGAGGATTCCGGCTCTAACCATATTCCGGAGTTTCGCAAATATAATAAAAAGGTCAATAGGTAGTTCAATAAAATTTAACTTTGTTATATAAAGTTGCCCTTTTGCTTAAAAATTAATGGGTTAGAGGGTTGTTTTTCTCGAAATATTAAATAATTTTGTTGTTCATAAGGGTCTGCAACAGACTTTAAACATGAAACAAACACATAACTTAATAACAAAATGAACAACCTATTCTATCTTGTACCGGTGGCGGCAGTAGTGGCACTGCTGTTCGCTTATCTCTTCTTCCGTCAGATGATGAAGGAGAGTGAAGGAAATGCGACAATGAAGGAAATCGCAAGATTTGTAAGAGAAGGAGCGATGGCTTATCTCAAGCAGCAGTATAAAGTCGTTATAATCGTCTTCATAATCCTGGCTCTTCTCTTTACTGTGCTTGCTTTCTTAGGAGTACAGAACAGTTGGGTTCCTTTCGCATTCCTCACTGGTGGATTCTTCTCAGGTCTTGCAGGCTTTGTCGGCATGAAGACAGCGACTTATGCTTCTGCAAGAACAGCCAATGCCGCTCAGAGATCCCTCAACTCAGGTCTTAAGGTCGCTTTCCGAAGCGGTGCAGTCATGGGTCTTACAGTTGTAGGCCTTGGCCTTCTCGACATCGCGATCTGGTGGGTGATCCTCAATCAGTTCGTTGACATCGAAGGTACACAGAAACTTGTGTTCATCACAACCACAATGCTTACATTCGGAATGGGTGCCTCGACTCAGGCCCTCTTTGCCCGTGTAGGTGGAGGTATATATACAAAGGCTGCTGACGTTGGAGCAGACCTCGTAGGTAAGGTTGAGGCAGGTATCCCTGAGGATGACCCTCGTAATCCTGCTACAATCGCCGACAACGTAGGTGACAATGTAGGTGACGTAGCAGGTATGGGTGCTGACCTCTATGAGTCATATTGCGGATCCATCCTTGCTACAATGGCTCTCGGTGCTGCCGCATATTCTGCAATCGGAACAGAGGCCCAGATGAAGGCTATTCTTGCTCCTATGATCATCGCTGCCGTCGGAGTAGTCCTCTCCATCATCGGTATCTACGTCGTACGTACCAAGGAAGGCGCAGGTATGGACCAACTTCTCAAGTCTCTCGGACGTGGTACAAACCTCAGTTCAATCCTTATTGCAGGCGCTACATTCGGTATCATGTATCTTCTCGGAATGGAGAACTGGTGGGGCTTCTCGCTTTCAGTGGTTGTAGGTCTTGCGGCAGGTGTGATCATCGGCCAGGCAACAGAGTATTATACATCTCACTCTTATCGTCCTACCCAGAAACTTGCCGAGTCTGCTGAAACAGGCCCTGCAACAGTAATCATCTCAGGTGTAGGTCTCGGTATGCTCTCGACAGCAATCCCTGTCGTGACAATCGCTGTCGCTATCCTTCTTGCATATCTCTGTGCAAACGGATTCGACCTTTCATTCTCTGCCGACAGCCTCAGTACAGGTCTTTACGGTATCGGTATCGCTGCCGTGGGTATGCTCTCTACTCTCGGAATCACTCTTGCAACCGACGCATACGGCCCTATCGCTGACAACGCCGGCGGTAACGCCCAGATGAGCGAACTCGACCCTGAGGTACGCAAGCGTACTGACGTTCTTGACGCTCTCGGAAACACAACTGCTGCAACAGGAAAGGGATTTGCAATCGGTTCAGCAGCCCTTACCGGTCTCGCACTCCTTGCTTCTTATATCGAAGAGATCAAGATCGGTCTCACTCATCTTGGAAAACAGATCGTTGACGTGGCCGGCAACACCATCGATGCCGCTCAGGCCACAATTCCGGATATCATGGCATATTATCATGTAGACCTCATGAACCCTGTCGTTCTCGTAGGTGTATTCATCGGTGCAATGATGTCATTCCTCTTCTGCGGCCTCACTATGAATGCTGTGGGTCGTGCAGCCCAGAGTATGGTGACAGAGGTACGCCGTCAGTTCCGCGAGATCAAGGGTATCCTTACAAAGGAGGCTACTCCTGACTATGCACGCTGCGTAGAGATTTCTACAAAGGGCGCTCAGCGTGAGATGCTTCTTCCTTCACTTATCGCAATCATCGTTCCGGTGCTCGTAGGTCTCATCCTCGGCCCTGCCGGTGTCATGGGTCTTCTTATCGGAGGTCTCGGTTCAGGCTTCGTACTTGCAGTGTTCATGTCGAATTCAGGTGGAGCATGGGACAATGCCAAGAAGTATGTCGAGGAAGGACACCTCGGAGGAAAGAATTCGGAGGCTCACAAGGCAACAGTTACAGGTGATACAGTAGGTGACCCGTTCAAGGATACATCAGGACCGTCACTCAATATCCTCATCAAACTCATGAGCATGGTTTCCATCGTCATGGCTATGCTTACAGTTGCAATCCACTAGGAATATCGGAGTAATCCGTCAATATAAAAAGACTGGCCTTTGAAGTCTGAATGACTTTGAGGCCAGTCTCTTTTTGTGTCTATATGTACTTCTATTTCGGAGAAATGACGAGTCGTCTCGCGGAGTACAACCCGCTGTGCGAGTCAACGCTCGACTCATCGTCTTTTCTTCGAAATTATGGTATAATTGCCAAAAATGGTTGGTGAAACCTTTGTAATTATTTAAAATACAATTAGATACAATAACTTTGATGAAAACGTTTTCATCAAAGTTATTTTTTATGGCTAAAACTCGTCGTGAAAGGTGCCCTTATTGTGGC
>JAZQES010000038.1:0-3371 GCA_045539115.1 Candidatus Cryptobacteroides sp.
GGGCAATCAGCATCAGCATCTCGCCCAGACGGTCGATTTCTCTGAGGATATAATCTTCCATCTTATTCGTCTTTCATTTTGAGGCGCTCGATGATAGCGTCGCAGGCGCTTAACAGCCGTTTGGCAGAATAATACTCCAGAGCCAATGTACCCACGCATAAAAGAGCAATGATAATGCCCCTTCTCCACATCAGTTCGGTGCTGATATTCATCGAGGTCATATAGAAGGTCGCCAGAATCACGAAAAGAAAGAAAAGAACGCAGATTCCCGTCACCAGAATGACATACCTTTTCTTGAATTCCCGCAGAGATTCTGTCGTTGACAGGATGTCGCCATTGTAAATATCTTTTTCCCGGATTCCCTTATATACCCAGAATACGCCCGGGATGGTCAGTAAGCCGTAAACGATCAGGGAAAGCGGGACCCACCAGTCAAATCCCTGGACATAACAAAGGATGACCGCGATAATGAATAATGCGATTGTCACCGGAATCGACTTCTTTGAAAGGAACAGCCTGCGCACATCCTTTTTCATCGCGTTCTGCATCAACTGCTCGTTGATGATCTGCTGCTTGTCGAATCGTTCCTTCAGCGCGGCATAATCCTGCCGCATCTGCTCCAGTTCCTGATTGATATCGAATTCTTCCTTGTTCATGGCACGAGTGATTAAAGATTGGACTTTTTGAGTTCTTCCTTGATCCGATGCAACTGGAAGGAAACATTCTTCACCGTAATGCCCATGATGGAGCCGATCTCCTCGTAACTCAGGCCTTCGAGCCAGAGGAGAATGATGGCGCGGTCCACCAGGCCCAGTTGATTGATACGGGCATATAGGCGCTTCGTCTGCAGCGCCCGGTCATCCGTATCCTCAAAGGGGTCGATGTCCACGCTCAAGGGGACACGCTCTCCGCCCCGGCGCCGTTTCTTGTCGGTATTGAGGCAGCAGTTGAGCGCCACACGGTAAATCCAGGTCCGGACATCGGACTCCGCGCGGAAAGAATCGTAGCCCTTCCAGAGCCTGATCAGAATCTCCTGAAAAAGGTCGTCGATTTCATCCGTGTCCTTCGAGAACATATAGCATACCGAGTAGATGGTGCTCTTGTGCTCCCGGACCAATTGGGTGAATGCTTGTTCCTTGTTATCCATTATCAATCGAATCTACACCCATTAGACAACAAAGTTCTTGAAAAACTATAAAATATCTGCAGAAAATGGTTCTGCTGATTAAATCACGATTTGTCTTATGATCAAAGATATGACTATTAATTGAAAGGACAATGAAAGACAGTTTCAAAGGGGAGATTATACAGTCCCTACCAGATCAAGGGAAGGATCCTGTATTTCACCTTTTTCTTATACTCAGAATAGCCCTCCAGTCCTTCTTCCAAAACCTTTTCCTCATTGCGGATCCGCTTGGCAATCACAGGAATATATCCAAGCATGATGAAAAAAGAAATGGGGGATGCGAGAACCAGCGGCATAGCAAGGAACAGGACTGTCGAGGCCATGTACATCGGATGCCGGACTATTTCATACAATCCCGTATCGATGACTTTCTGGTTCTCCTGCACCTTGATGGTCCGGGACAGGTATGTATTCTCCCTGAGGACTTCGGCATAGAGCAGATAAGAAAGCAGAAACAGTCCAGCAGCCACCCATACGGTCCAGTTCGGCAATACCCACCATTGGAAACGCCAATTCAATCCTGCGACGGCAAAGGATGCGATGAACAGCAGTCCGCTCAAAGCGACAACGGTTTTTTGCTCACTTTCCTTTTCCCTGGCATCCAAGCGCTTTTGGAGCAGGTCCGGATTCCTGCCCATCATCACCAGACCGGCCATGAGCATCGGCACAAAGAGAATCCCGATCAGCAGCCAGGCCTGCCAATAGCGCAGTGACCCGGCGGACAGAAACAGGAGCAGACCGACGAGGACGACTCCTCCTAAAAACTTCGTCATCGCTTGGATGAACAATCTTTTATCCATAGGAAAATGCGTGTTTATGAGCATTGGTCGATGATATATTGAACGAATTCCGGATTACACGCCATACCGATTAATCATTGTCTGGCTGCTGGCCGTCGTGAGCCTTCCATGCGCACTCGGTAATCTTCATGTCCGAGAAGACTGCCGTGAAGGATGATTCCTCGGGCGAACAGGCATAGATACCAAAACTGATTTCATCGGCACCGGCATACATGTGGCAGATGCGCATCTGGCTGAACGTCACCCCATCCGTGGAGCATTCGATGCAGTAGTCATCCTCGCGGCGTGAGAAACGGTACCACATGGTCTTCACATCGGCGGGAATGGCCGTCGTGGCCCAATCGGAGTAGCCATTGTTAGTGGCTACGCTGCCCAGATGCTGGAACTCCTCGTTTTCGTATTCCACCGAGCCTTTCAGCCAGTTCTCGCTGTCGAGATACATTACGATACCACATTGGTCAAAACGATGATGACTGCCCGTAAAGTCAGTCTTTACCACAAAACTGAAAAACTTCTCGCGCGTCTTCATCTGCAGTACGGGGGCATTGTCGTTCCGGAAGTGATAGTAGGTGCGCTGCCAGAGGTCGGTCTTCGGAGCGGTGGTGATGCGGATGGTGTCGTCCTTAATTTCACACTTCGCAGGCTCCCGCGTCCATTGGAGGCAGTCCAAATCGATGTGGCCTCCATCAGAGAGTGCCACCTTTACGTTGTCAACGAAATCCATAGTCGCGTCCTGTTTGTCCTGCTGTCCACATGCCGTCAGCATGAGACCCGCGCAGAATAATGAGAATAGTAGCTTTTTCATATTTGTAGTTATTGTACGCTAAATAGGAATTTACACGTCCAGCAGAGTTTCCATTTCCTTTTCAAAGCTCTCATCAATCAAGGTCACGCGTTCTCCGGCCCGTAGGAATCCCTCACAGCATTGCCGGTTATTCTCCTTCAGGTTGGCAATCGTGCAGTCTGAATTCTCCTGCCTGGATTCAATGACTGAACTTTTGCCAGCGATGTCCCCGAAGTGCTTGTCGATGTAGTCTCCGGTCATGGCCAGGCATATAAACCGGATATCGACCAGGTATTCATCCGTGAAATCATTCCTCCAGTCAAAAGGGACATAGCAGCCTTCCACAATGAGGTTCTGCCGGTTCTCTATGGCCGTCTTGATGATTTCGCGCACAATGGGCCAAAGGTAATCCGTGAGAGCCTCATCATCCAGCGGTGTGAGAGCGGTGTTTCCGCTACGGATCAGGCCCATTTTCAGATGGTCTATGGAAAAGGCCGGATACTTGTACTTCTCAAGCATCCGCTGTGCCAGAAGCGTCTTTCCCGTGTGGGATGCACCTGTAATCAGAATAACCATATGCTACACCCCGATCTTCTTGATA
>JAZQES010000039.1:0-7398 GCA_045539115.1 Candidatus Cryptobacteroides sp.
GAGAATCCTCACGAATCACCTCGGTCTGCTTCGGTGAAACTGATCGGTGAGGATGGTGATCTTCTTCAGAGTTTTACAGTACTGCAGAAGTTGCAGCCTTCGGACGAGAATATTGTCTTTGCCGATGAGATAGTCAAGAAAGTATGCGTGGAGCGTTATGACACGGATGGCGATGGTGAACTCTCCTACAAGGAGGCGTCTGAGGTGACCTCTATTACTAAAGATTTCTTTCGCCTCTCTGGTGATCAAGACTATAGGAATGACGTCAAGTCATTTGATGAACTCCGTCATTTCATAAATGTGGCAGAGATTGAAGACGAGGCATTTAACATGTGCAGAAATCTGACATCCGTCACGCTTCCAGAAGGCTTGGCAAGTATCGGTGTTTATGCATTTGCGCAGTGTGCCAGTCTGTCAGGTATTACGATTCCGAAAAGTGTCACTCGGATAGATCAGTGTGCATTTCAATATTGCTCAAGCCTTACGGAGATAATACTGCCGGAAGGCATTACAGAGATTGCGTTTGGTGCTTTTAATAATTGCTCGAGCCTGTCGGAAATAGTTCTTCCTGAAAGTGTTACGAAGTTAGGTGATTACGCAATAAGCCAGTGTAAAAGTCTGAAAAGCATAGTTCTTCCTGAAAACCTTACGGAGATAGGTGACTACGCATTCAATAAATGTTATTACCTGACAAGTGTTACTTTGCCCAAGAATCTCACAACTATAGGTAAAGGTGCATTTCATAGTTGTATGAGCCTGACAGGTATCAGAATACCCGACAGTGTCACTTCTATTGGTCCTGAGGCCTTCTTAAATTGTGAGAGTTTGAGAAACATTACAATTCCAGAGGGTGTCAATGAGATTGCAGATGGATTATTCAGCCACTGCCCTAATCTGACAAGTGTCTCAATTCCTGACGGTGTCACCAGAATAGGAGAAAATGCCTTCTATGACTGTATTCGTCTGCCAGAGATTATAATTCCTGCCACAGTCACAGATATTGGAGTAATGGCATTTTGGGGATGTCCACTCTTGTCGACATTCAGTGGCAAGTTCTCCTCTGCTGATGGCCGCTGCCTGATTGATGATGGGCATTTAATCGCATTCGCCCCTGCCGGTCTGACTGAGTATACGATTCCGAATGAGGTTACTTCAATCGGAACCAGTGTATTCGAAAGTTGTTCCGCCCTTGAAAGTGTCACTATACCTGAGGGAGTTGTGAAGATCGGTGACCAGTGCTTCTATAGTTGCAGGGCAATGACAAGTTGTACTTTGCCAAAGAGTCTTACTACTATTGGAGAAAGAGCATTCAGGTATTGTGATAATCTGGTGGAATTGACTATCCAAGAAGGCATTACGGAAATCAAGGATGATGCGTTTTATGGTTGTCAGAGTCTTGAAAGCATCCATATTACAGATTATGACGCCTGGAATGCCATCAGTTTTGGCAATTATGCCGCAAACCCTCTCTGCAACATCGGAGCAAGACTTTATCTCAACGGTGAAGATATCACAGATGCTGCTCCCCTGAAGTATAGATTTATGGGAGACTGGTACACAACCGGCGGAACCTGGCAACTTTCAACCGAAGGCATTACTTCCGTTACGACTGAAAAAAGCAAGTTCAATGTTACCAGTTATGATGAAAGAAATAAAGTATTCAAGGCTCAAGGATTGGTAGACTTCAACTTTATTAATGCTCGTATCGGGTTTGATCCCGAAACCGAGACTTTTTCATTGAAGGAAGAATTGATCGGAGGGGTCGGCAGATATATCTATCAGATGTTGGGTACTTACGATGCTGAAAAAGTCTTCGTTCCTTACAAAGAAAAAATTTACGGCTATTATGACGATTCGACAGATACTGTGAACTGGAATGTTCCGGAAAATGTTGACGGACAACTTTATTTTACAATAGTTTATGTCAATTCTGAAGGAGAGTACGATGAACCGGTGAACGGCTTCTGGAAAATAGAGGATTTTGGATTTACTCGGACATTATGATGAATCTTTATGATTTTCATCGTGATGTAAAAGGTCTGATATTCGCGATGCGGAAGACATGCAAGGACCTCTTCGATGCATTTAAAATCTAAGATTTCACCAATTTCAGCCCCATTTCGCCACAGAAAGCGCGAAGTGGGCTGCAGAAAAGACATGCAAGGACCTCCTGGACGCGTTTTCAATCGGAGGTTTCAGCAAAACAAAACGAGAACAATACGACAAGGATATGCCGAATGAATAATTAGAAAGCGGGCCGGAGTCGGGTGACTTCGGTCCGCTTGTGCAATGTCGTTCGGTTTCAGATTCTCACGTCGCTATGCTCCTCAGGATGACAGGGCCCGGATGAGATCCCCTATCAAGTCGGGGATGACGGGATGTGTCGTCATGACGGGATGTGTCGTCATGCCCGGCATTTGACCGGGCATCTCTTTGTCATGAGAGGAGAAGCTTAGCCTGTTCAGAACGAAGTCCAGAGTGCAATCTGGCTGTCAGCAATGCCGAGTCCCTTGAACATCAGCACGCAGACCATATTGAGGATTACGAATGGAAGCCCCATTGCGAAATATGCAGAAGGCACCCATTTCAAAGGGCGGTTGGTTTCAGTATTCATAATAGTGGCTGTTTACAAGGCTTGCACCCTACATATATAAAGAGCCATAACTACCGAAAATTCGCCGATATAATTCGATTAAATGAACTTATTAAGACAAACTATTCTCCAGATACTCAAAAATTAAATACACCAATGTATATGATTTTTCAGACATATCACCGCTACTTGCCATCTGCTGATGTATAAGTCTGGCTCTTTCTGTAGCCAGTTTCAACTTATCATCTTCCAATAATTTCTCCACCCAGACAGGATCTTTAAGATGTTTTTCACTCTTTAAAAGCTTCTTGAATGAAGATGAAGGCAGAGGGAAATAAGGTTTCAGATATGGAGCCAACTCACCTGCGACTCTTGGGAAGTCTCTTAAGTAGCTTGTATAATTTATAAAATGAAGAAGAAGCCAATATTCAAAAGAAGGCATGCTTGGACAAAGTATCACATTTCCTTTGGCTATTTCTTCTTTAAGTGATGCAACAAATTCTTCATGACGCTCCAGCAAGCCATCTCTATAAATCGCATCCATGTCATACACACAGAATACAACAGCATCTGCATTCTTTTCCAGAATGTCATGAACACGTAGCGGAAACTTCTTCACATAATCCGACTCATCGCCAAAGTATCGAGGACGGATGTTGAATTTGTAGTCCGTCAGGTCGTTGATGTGAGTAAAATAATAACGTTCAGTATTCCTTCCGCCACTTACGACAAACGGAGCCAACGGATACATATCCCTTGTCCCGGTATCTGTTCCTGGAGCCTCATCCCCTTTCTCAAAATAAGGATGTACTTCAAAGTCTTTTAACTTCCTACTTCCCATTACCCATTGTCGCTCCAAAACGTTTATTACGGTATGCCTCTCTGATTGATGTCAGACGATTTACACCTCTGAAATCGGTCAGTTTATATAAATCTGTCACTCCTGCACCATCTTTTTCGGTAAACCAAATGGAGTCTTTTCGTATCAGATCGTTCACTAAATCCAGCAGACCGTCATTGTGAGTCGCTATGAGCACCTGACTTCTTGACTTCGTCTTCAGATATTCATACAAGATCTTCTCCAGAAGTTTAGGGTGCAACGATGTTTCTATCTCATCAATAGGAAGGAAGGCTCCATCCTGAATTGCGTTATATAATGCCGTTTCAATACCAAAGGTCCTCAAAGTACCGACCGACTCTTCATTAGTACTGAACTGATAAGTCTTTCTGCCACTTTCCGCCTCCACGGTATGCTCAAAAGTAGTCTTGATACGCCTTAATGTTCTTTCAGCCTTGATTATTTCTTTTTCTTCATTTGGAATTCTATCATTCTCAAGAACATACCTCAAGCCCTCTTCTGAAAGAGTTCTGGTAATCGTATCCGAATCGATGTTTGTTATATTGAAGTCTGCCTCCTTTAGAAAATCAAGGATGTAATTGACCAGACCTTTATCAATGGATGTTCTGGATTGAGCATAACTTGTCAAGTCAGTCTGAGGAGAAATCATTGTCATCACCTGTCCACGCATCCAATTCTTCGCAGCATCAATCAAAGGCATGTTTGCATTAGCCTTATCTCTGGCAACAAAGAAGGACATATTATTCAAGCATTCTACAGTAATCTTTTCCTGGACTACTTGTGATACCTTATCTCCCTTTTTTGTATTAAACTCAATTTCAGACTGACCGTCACGAAGTCTTCTTTCAAAAAGCATGGTCGGCTGGGCACTCTTATAGCATACCAGTTTTTCAAAATACACCTGTTTTGTATCAAGTTCCAACTGATAACAATACTTCATTTCATCCACATAGAAGACCAGAGTAAATTTGGACGGCTCTGCATAAGATGTGGAGTCTAGTCTGAATGGTCTTACGTATGTACCACTATCAGGAGTTACAGGAATATAAGACCAGAAATATCCTAAAAAGTCAAATGCAGTAAGAAGATTTGACTTACCCGAGGCATTGTATCCATATACGATAGCACAACGTAACAGCCTGGTGTTGTCATTGATTTTCACTACCTGATAGTCTTCTGCAAAAGTATCACCGGATGCTTCAAAGTTAAAGACCACCTCGTTTTTGAAGGACATGAAGTTCTGAATTCTTAATTCTTGTATCATATGGCGTACTTGTATTTTTGCAAAAGTATAAATAAAAAACAGATTTACGTACTTTTATTTTCAAATATTGCAAATTTTATGCAAATTTCCAGCAGAAAAGACTATGAAAAACTTTTGCCGTGACAAAAATGACAAAGAGCGGGCCGGAGTCGGGTGACTTCGGTCCGCTTTTGCTGTATAGTTCGGTTTCAGATCCCCGGTCGGAGCCGGGGATGACGTGAATGGGCGAAGCCGGGGATTGAGGTTTAAGATTATTCTGAATAGCCGGTCCAGTCTACATCGATGACAAACATAGTATCAGATGCATCGCTTGTTTGAGTATCGTTTGCCTCATAATTCTGATTTGTAATCACAACCACGAAGTCTCCGGCAACATTCATTTCAAACGTAGACACATTAACCACGTGCTGAGCGGCCTCTGCCTCAACATGAGTCTCTGACTTCAGCACTGTTCCTTCAGAATTTTTAATTTCTACGAGATATTGGCTGCCGACCTTTGTTGAACCACGTGACCATGTAATTGTCAAGGTTCCACATCCTCCTGACAATACTGGACTTGTAAGTGTACCACCTATACTAAGTTTAGGTCTGCATGGAGCATCTGCATAATCAGGATACTTCGATGGTGAGAGTTTATTCACTACCGCAGAAGATGAATACCAGCCATTTGTTGTAGTATATGTTAGAGATTTATTCGTTCCGATCTCACCACCATTTATTGTCTCGAGGTCAGCAGAGCCACCACCTGTCTCTACAGGAGGTGTATCGGATGCACCTGCCTGAACGATGGTATAAGTCATCATCATACCACCTGTCTCCATAGGAGGCATAATGATTACCTTGCCGGTTCTCTCTTCTGTTGATGTATTTTCCTCTACGGAGAGTACCACAGTCTCTGTCCTTACGGCTTTGGTCTCTACATGCTTAATCCACAGGTTGCCCGGATCGACCATTACTCCCCATCCTGAAATATTGGTAGTAACAGGAACTTCCACAGTACCACCAGCAGCAGGAACCTTAGCCGCAAAGGCAGTCTCATCAACTGAGAAAACGCCCTCCTCACAAGAGAAGATACGCGCTGCTGTAGATCCGTCGCTCTTCACTGCCATCAGATATACCTTTCCGTCTGTCATCGGATCAGGAACTGTAATGGTAAGAGATCCTGTAGAAGCATTCTTCATCATAACTGAAGCCTCATAGCCCTTTGTTCCGAAAGCATCCACCACTGTGTTATCGTCAGCACCTGACACGGTAAAGTCGACGAAAGCCATCTGACCAGGAGAAGCAATGACATCAGTGCTTGTTACATTGATTACGAACTGCTGAGTCTTAGGGATCTCGATCTGTGTTCCGTCAGAGAGAACGAAAAGAACAGATGCAGGACCGTCAATAACCTGCTTGAAGACAACGTCATCAGATGCGCCTGCATTACCGATGACTTCCCAAGTCATACCCTCATTGTATGAAATCTCGAAGTTTCCTTCGTTGATACGGATCTGAGGAGTGGCGATATGAGCGGTAGCAGGAATCTTCTTACCCTCAGCGTCAGTCAGATACTCTCCGTCAACTGTCCAGTAGTACTGACCATCCGAGTCAAGTTTGACACTGATCTGAGGAGTGTGTCCGTCAGCACCGTTTGCTCCATTTGTTCCGTTTGTACCGTCAGTTCCATCAACACCGTTCTTGCCGTTGTAGATGGTTATTGTACCTGACTTCGAGAATGTGATGGTGTATCCGCTGCCGTCAGAAAGCGGGGTCACAGATGTAATCTGGTCAGAGTTCTTGAGGGCATCAACAACAGTCACAAGGCCGCTGATATTGGTGTTGATATCCTTGACAATCCGTTGAAGTTCTGCGATGTCTGCCTCGGCCTGATCCATACGTGTCTGGAGGTCAGAGTCATCATAACATCCGGTGAATGTCATCATCGCCGCTATTGCCACGGCTAATGATCTTGTCAAAAAGTTTTGTTTCATTGTTTTGTGTATTTAGTGGTTAAACAATTACCATGATTTTTTCCATTTGTTGTAGCCGGAAGAGGTGTCAGAGAGAGAATAGAAATCCAGCATATACGGATTATTCCACCCTAAGAAATCCATCAAGAAAGCCTGCAACAGACAGCCCGCACCTTCATATTCATCCTGAGTATTCGACCTTACATCATAATGAACTGTCATATTATTCTGGCGGAGTCCTGCACCAAGCCATTGTTGAACAGAATCTGAATCGACATTCGTATTATCGCTCTTTGTATAAGGACGTCCCATCACGCAACAATATCGTTTGCTGTTAAGGCCGGCAATCGGTTTTCTTATATGCTCGGTCGAGACACCTGTACCTCCAGGATTATAAGGGTCCACTACCTGATAAATCTGATCAACATATCCAGACCATGCATAGTCGATATATTTACCGACCTCAATGCCTCCGCATGCCGCAACATCCCAGAAATCCGCAGTCGGTTCCTCATAATCCACAAGGGTCAGCAGTCTGTAATTGCCAAGTGCTTCACGAAGAGCCTTGACCAGTTTAGGATATGATGTCTTGTTCACCTGAGGCATTCCATCCGCTCCATATCCGGAGTTCCTGTCCCACAGATTCACACCGTCAAATCCGAACTCATTCACATAGTACATCACCTGTGAGACAAAGTCTGCGATCTGCTCGTCAGTCATATTGCAG
>JAZQES010000040.1:0-17879 GCA_045539115.1 Candidatus Cryptobacteroides sp.
AAGGCCGGATATGCCAAGTTCGAGACCTTCCCTGTATGGAACCTCCCTCTGAAACATCCTGTGAACATTGCATATGAAGCGGCCACTGCCGACCTCAACGACATCAACATGATCGACCCGTTCCATTTCGAGGCATATGGAGAAATTGCGGCAAGTTACAACCGCGACATCGAGATATTCCCTGTACTGAACGCACTGTTCGAAGGCATCTACGGAGAGAGCCCTTACAAATCACCTACCGACATGGGTGTCAACATGATAGGCTTCTGCATGAGCGATGAGGACGTATGCTGCAACGCAGCACGCGAGGAAATCATACGCCGCTATTATTACGCACTCTGCAATCTCGCGGAGAAGGGTAACAATGAGCATGAGGTGAACAAGATTTCGCTTATCATGAAACAGGCGAAACTCACCACCGAATACCGTCGCACGACTGTCGCAGCACGCGAAAGAAAGGAACTTTCAGGCGTGGCTGCTGCTGCCATAGAATTGCAGGACGGAACAATCATCACTTCGATGACAAGTTCGCTTCTCGGACCTAGCGCCGCTCTGATCCTCAATGCGACAAAACATCTTGCAGGCATCCCTCACAACGTGAAACTTATACCGGAAGAGATGATCGCTCCTATCCAGAAGACCAAGGTTTCATTCCTTCACGGACACAACCCGAGACTTCATACGGACGAGGTGCTCGTCGCCATTTCAATGCTCAGCATAACCGACGAGAACTGCCGCAAGGCACTTGAACAATTACCTAAACTTGACGGCTGCCAGGTACACTCAACCGTGATGTTGAGTGAAGTGGACAGGAAGATCTTCAAGAAACTCGGTGTAGGACTTACATGTGACCCGGTGCAGAAGAAATAATTATCGCTATATTTGCGTACTAAACCATAAATCATGAGCGAAAGACAGCCGCAGACTCTTGACATTGAAAAGGTAATCATGTCGAGAGCGGGAAAGAAAGGCAGGTTCATCCCGAAATTCATCATAAGATGGTTCGAGAATTTCGTGCACCTGGATTACATCAACGGCTATCTCAAGGAAGGATATGTCGGGGTGGAGTTCTGCAAGAACGCCCTGGAATATCTTGGAGTGGAAGTCGAGGTGAACGGTCTCGAAAATCTGCCGAAAGACGGCAGACGATATACTTTTGTATCAAACCATCCGCTTGGAGCGATTGACGGAGTCACCCTTGGCGCTGTCATCGGAAAGGAATATGACGGTAAGATAAAATACCTCATGAACGACCTCCTGATGAATCTCAGAGGCATGGCTCCTCTCGGCGTGCCAATCAACAAACTCGGCGGACAGGCAAGAAGCCTTTCCAGGCTCGTCAACGAAGCATACGAATCTGAAAACCAGATGCTTATCTTCCCTGCAGGACTATGTTCAAGAAAGATTGACGGAAAGATAACCGATCTTCCTTGGGGAAAATCCTTCGTAAAGAAGAGCCGCGAGACAGGTCGTGACATAATTCCGATCCACTTTGAAGGAGAAAACTCGAAGAGATTCTACAATGTGGCTTCTCTTCAGAAGACCCTCGGTCTCAAATTCAATTTCGCAATGATGCTACTGCCGGACGAGATGTACAAGAGTGCCGGAAGGAAATATAAGATCACCTTCGGAAAACCTGTATCCATAGACACATTGGACAAGTCCAGGAGTGACCACGAATGGGCACAGGTGATCAGAAGCAAGGTATACGAACTCTAAAACCAGGCCTATGGAACCTATTATAGCACCTGTAAGCAAGGACCTTATCAAATCCGAACTTACCCCTGCTAAGAAACTCAGGGACACCAATAAAAGCAACAATGAAATCTATATCGTGAACCATCACGATTCACCGAATGTCATGAAGGAGATCGGCCGTCTCCGTGAAGAAGCATTCAGGGATTCAGGAGGCGGAAGCGGATTATCCATGGATATAGACGAGTTCGATACAATGGAAAATCCTTATCAGCAGCTCATCGTATGGGATCCTGAGGGTGAAAAGATTCTTGGCGGTTACCGTTACATACTTGGAACCGACATCAGGCTTGATGAAAACGGACAGCCTCTGCTTGCAACATCCCATATGTTTCATTTTTCAGAGAAGTTCATCAAGGAATATCTCCCTTACACAATAGAACTCGGACGAAGTTTTGTCGCTCCTGAATACCAGAGCAGGCAAGCCGGTGCAAAGGCACTTTTCGCTCTGGACAATCTTTGGGACGGACTTGGCGCTCTTATCGTGGAGAAGCCTAACATGAAGTATTTCTTCGGAAAGATGACCATGTATCCGGACTACAACCGTGAAGCGAGAGACCTGATCCAGCATTTCCTTTTCAAGCATTTCGAAGACAAGGAGAAACTCGTCACACCTGTCGACCCGTTGAAGATAGAGACGGACAAGGACTATATGGACAGCATACTTCATGAGGATGACTTCAATAAAGACTACAAACTCCTGAATGCTGAAGTGCGCAAGCACGGAGTGAACATCCCGCCTCTGGTCAATTCATATATGAGCCTCTCCCCTACCATGAAGATGTTCGGTGGCGGAATCAATCATGAATTCAGCGAGGCCGAGGAGACATGCATACTCGTGACTTTCGACGAGATCCACGAAGCCAAGAAGGAAAGGCATATCAATTCCTTCATCAACGAGAAGATAGCCCTTCTCAAGAAGCGTTTCCCGATTTTTGCTGAGAACAACAGGGAGAATCTCAAGGAAATGCTGATTCACAAGAGAGAGAAGAGACAGGAAAGAAGAGCGGCTAAAGTGCAGAAGAGAAAGGAACGCAGAGCAACAAAAAAACGCAAATCGTGACCATATGACCAGAACAAGGAAGGACAATGAATTCGATGTCATCATCATCGGTGGAGGCATAACAGGAGCAGGAACAGCAAGAGACTGTTCATTACGAGGTCTCAATGTCCTTCTTGTGGAAAGACATGACCTCGCTACCGGAGCGACCGGACGTAACCACGGACTGCTCCATAGCGGGGCTCGTTATGCTGTGACGGACATGGAATCCGCTACGGAATGCATAAAGGAGAACATGATTCTACGAAAGATCGCCAGACATTGCGTGGAAGAGACGGAAGGCCTGTTCATAACACTTCCGGAAGACGACCTGGACTATCAGGCCGGATTCGTGAAGTCCTGTCTGGCAGCAGGAATAAATGCAGAGGTCATCGATCCGAAGGAGGCTCTTAGAATCGAACCCTCAGCCAACCCCGACCTTATCGGAGCCGTAAAGGTCCCTGACGGTGCTGTTGACCCTTTCAGACTTACATCAGCAAACATCATCGACGCAAAACTCCATGGAGCGGTGATCAAGGTGTACAGCGAAGTCACCGGGCTTATAATCGACGGGGACACCGTCAAGGGGGTCAAGATCCATGACCATGCGACAGGTGCAGACGAATGCTGTTACGCCCCCGTGACAGTCAATGCCGGAGGTATCTGGGGCCAGAAGATTGCCTCATTTGCAGGTGTGAAGATCAACATGTTCCCTGCAAAGGGAGCATTGCTCATATTCGGACACAGAGTGAACAATGTGGTCCTGAACCGCTGCAGAAAGCCGGCAAATGCAGATATCCTCGTTCCCGGCGACACCATATGTCTGATAGGTACGACATCAAGCAGAGTACCGTTTGAGGAAGTAGACAACATGTATGTGACTCCGGAAGAGGTGGACATCCTTCTCAAAGAAGGAGAAAAACTGGCTCCGAGTCTTGCATCGACAAGAATCCTCCGTGCATATGCCGGTGTACGTCCTCTCGTGGCGACAGACGATGATCCTTCGGGAAGAAACATCAGCCGCGGAATAGTCCTGCTGGACCATGAGACAAGAGACGGCGTCAAGGGATTCATAAGCATCACCGGAGGTAAACTCATGACTTACAGGCTCATGGCCGAATGGGCAACCGACCTTGTATGCGAAAAACTCGACATTTCTCGTAAATGCATCACCATGGACACCCCTCTTCCAGGCTCGGAAAGGGAAAACATCGATGAAATATCGAAGAAGACCTGGACAAAGCCGGGAACCACTCATAAGGCTACAGTCGGCAGGCATGGAGCCCGTGCGTTGAACATCGGTCTGAAGAATGAATATGACTCCAGCCTCGTATGCGAATGTGAAGAGGTTTCTGTCGGAGAAGTTCAATATGCGATTGACGAACTGGACGTCCACAACCTTGTCGACCTCAGAAGAAGGACAAGAGTCGGAATGGGAACATGCCAGGGTGAGTTATGTGCATGCCGTGCGGCAGGAATGCTTGCCGGAACACACAAATGTGCCGATAGAGCGAAATCCGACCTTAAGAACTTCGTGAACGAAAGATGGAAAGGCATGTACCCTATCTGCTGGGGTGACACGCTCAGGGAGAGCGAATATTCGCAATGGATATATTCGGGAGTCTGCGGACTTGAAGATGAATGATCTGATCTGGTAAAGGTATGAAATTCGACACCATCATAACAGGAGGCGGTCTGGCCGGACTCGTATGCGGAATAAAGTTGCAGAGGGCCGGACAGAAATGTTGCATCGTATCATCAGGACAGAGTGCCATGCACTTCTTTTCCGGCTCATTCGACCTGCTCGGAAGGCTTCCGGACGGAACTGAAGTGTCAAGTCCGACAGAAAGTCTCGGCAGACTCGGACCGGAACATCCTTATTCCGTCATCGGTACTGAGAAGGTCAGGAAATATGCTGAATATGCCCCTGATTTCCTCAGGTCATGCGGATTGAGCGTAAGCGGAGACTGCAACAGAAACAGTTGGAGGATAACCCCTACCGGAGAAAGGAAACCTGTGTGGCTCACCCTTGACGACTTCACCGCATTACCTTCCAGAGATGCGAAGATCGGCAACAAGGTGCTGATAGTCAACATACTGGGATATCTGGACTTCAACACTTCCTTCCTCGCGGCATCATTTGAGAAACAAGGAACAGAATGCAGGATAGAGGCCCTCAGGCTCGATGAGATGGAAAGGCTCAGGAAGAATCCGAGCGAAATGAGGTCGACCAACATAGCCCGTGTCATGGACAGGGACGGTGTGTGGCAGAAGGCATCAGACCAGATCAAGAGGATGATCAAGGATGAAGACCTGGTGATTCTCCCGGCTGTATTCGGTCTGAAATATGCCGCTCTGACCGACATGCTCAGAGAATCAATCGGCACACGCCTGATGTTCGTCGCCACAATGCCGCCGTCCGTGCCCGGAATACGCTCACAGATGAAACTGAGGGCAGAATTTGAAAAGGCAGGAGGGCAGTTCCTTCTGGGAGACACCGTCACAGGTGCGGAAGCAGATGAAGATGGCAATATAATCAGCGTCGAGACATCCAATCTGACAGACATAAGACTGTATGCCGATAATTTCGTGCTTGCGAGCGGAAGTTTCTTCAGCAAAGGATTGGCCGCCGATCCCGAAAGGGTCTACGAACCGGTATTCGGCATAGACATTTCCCATGCGGAGGGAAGAGAGGAATGGTTCGACAGCACATTCTGGAAAAGGCAGAACTATATGTCGTTCGGTGCGAAGACTGACTCTGAACTTCATCCATCAATCAACGGAAAGACGGTCAGGAACCTCTACGCCATAGGTTCGGTTCTTGGAGGCAGCAATACTCTTTATGAAGGCTGCGGAGGAGGTACGGCATTGATTACCGCCCTTGCAGCGGCAGATACGATATTGTCAAAGAAGGAGGAATAGAGATGCAGGAGAAGAACATAAGCGCGAACAATTTCGAACAGTGCATCAAATGTACCGTCTGTACAGTGTATTGTCCCGTAGTGCCTGTAAATCCTTTATATCCTGGCCCTAAGCAGGCAGGTCCTGACGGTGAAAGGCTCAGATTGAAGAAAGGTCTTTTCTTTGACGACACCCTCAAATATTGTCTGAACTGCAAAAGATGCGAGGTTGCCTGTCCTTCGGGAGTCCGTATCGGAGACATAATCCAGGCGGCAAGGATAAAATACAACACTGAATCCCCTAAACTTCGTGACATGATCCTTGCCAGTACCGACCTGGTGGGAGGTCTTGCGACAAAGGTAGCACCGGTAGTGAATTTCACATTAGGCATGAAGCCAGTGAAGGTTGCTATGGACGCCGTAATGAAGATCGACAGACACAGAGTCTTTCCCGAATATGCCTCCAAGACATTCGAAAAGTGGTACAGGAAGAATGTGATGGCATTCCAGGACACATTCAAGCATCATGTGAGTTTCTTCCACGGCTGCTATGTGAACTACAATTATCCGCAGTTGGGGAAGGATCTTGTAAGCGTCATGAACTCTCTCGGATATGGAGTACATATGCTTGAAAAGGAGAAATGCTGCGGTGTGGCACTGATTTCCAACGGCATGACCGACCTCGCTAAGAAAAACGCAGCAATAAATATCGGAAGCATAAGGAAAAGCGTCACGGAGAGGCAGAGGCCGGTGATAGGAACGTCATCTACCTGCTGCATGACCATCCGCGACGAATATCCTCATCTTCTCAGAGTCGACAACTCTGACGTAAGGAATTATGTCGAACTGGCCACCAGGTTCATTTACAGGCTGATAGACGAAGGAAAGGTCAAGATGGTGTTCAAGAAAGACTACAAGGCCAACATCGCATACCATACCCCATGCCATATGGAGAAACTGGGATGGGAGATCTACTCGACTGAAATACTCCGGATGATACCGGGGGTCACACTGACAATCCTAGACAGCAATTGCTGCGGAATAGCAGGCACATACGGATTCAAGAAGGAGAATTATGAAGTCTCACAGGCCATCGGAAAGCCTCTGTTCGACCAGATAGCGGCCATCAAGCCGGACTTTGTGGCCTCAGACTGCGAAACCTGCAAATGGCAGATAGAGATGTCAACTGAAAAGACTGTCAAGAATCCTATATCGATACTGGCCGAAGCCCTTGACCTCGTCGCAACAGCCGAAGCGAACAGATAAGGCTCCGGCAGATCTGCTACAGACGGGCATCGATCCTTTTCCTCATCGCATCTGAAATAGGGAGTTTGTTGGTCTTGTCCGAAAGGTCAAGCCATTCAAGGGCAAGCGGATAGTCACCGAGCATATAGCATGCTACCGAGATATTATACTCTGCACATGCCTTCTTCAACACGTCGTTAGTATCGAGAAGACCGATCCAGATATCCATGGCACCTTTCCAGTCAAAATCTTCAGCCTTCACCAATGCAGTATACCATTTCTCGCTGTCGTAATAGAGGATAGAATACATTTCATGCTTCCATTGACCCTTGAAAGCACCTGCCATCTGAACACCTGCGTTCCAACCTTCATCCTTCAGCGACCTCCATGCCTTCAATGTGGCATTAGTACTGTCATCCTTGCCGTTTGAGTATACGGAAGGCTTGGCTACTGATGTATCTGAGAAGGCATTCACCGTCTCGGTCTTATCCATTGCATCAAAACAGTAGAGTGTCATGGCGAAAGGCAGATAACCCTCACTTACATATGAAGAATCCGGAGAAGACGGCGAAGCGACTTTTGAAGGTCCTCCGACACTCATCACACCAAATCTGACAGTATCCATAAGGAATACGACATCAGAACCGGTATCCATAAGAAGATTGAAGAGGGAATCCTTGGAAGAATAATCGGCACCCTCGGAAACCCTCATCCTGTATATGCCGATACTGCCCTCGCCTGTCCCGTAATCTTTTTCAAGAGTGGAAGCGAATCCTTCAGCCATGGAATTGCAGAAGTCAACCCCATGTTTGTTGTCGTTTTCCAGATAGACTACGGAAATATTCTTGCCGAAAAGATTGACTCCCGATTTTGACGGATGTCTCATTTCGACATGAACAGCATGCTTTGTAGGGCCGCAAGAGGCAAGAAGTATCGCTGCGAGAGCGAGAATCAGCGTTCTTTTCATATTTGTCAGATTTCCAATGGTTCAGCAATAAGGTCATATTCGTCCGCACCTGTTATACGGACTCGCATGAATTCACCGATCAAAGAATACGGATCGACGTCAGCCATGACCGAAGAATCATATTTAACAAGAATCTCGCCATCTACTTCCGGACTTTCAAATTCGCTTCGGCAGACAAAGACGCCGTCAGTGAAGTCATCCACAATCACATCGATCTCAGTTCCTACGCGGGACTGGTTGAATGAAAGAGAGATTTCACTCTGAAGGGTCATGAGTTCATCAAGACGCTCCTGCTTCACGCGTGCAGAAGTCCTGTCCTTGAAGTTTTCAGCGCCATAAGTGCCCTCTTCTTCAGAGTATTTGAACGCTCCTAATCTTTCGAAGCGGGCCTCTCGGACAAAGTCAAGAAGTTCTGCAAAATCGCGTTTGCCTTCACCCGGATGTCCTACGATCATAGTAGTACGGAGAACGACTCCCGGAACCCTCTCACGCATTTTCCTGATAAGTTCGCGAGTCCATGCTCCGTCTACATTCCTGTGCATATTGTCGAGAACCTTGTCTGATATATGCTGAAGCGGTATGTCCATATAACGACATACCTTCGGATTATTGGCCATCTGGTCGAGTACATCCTCAGGGAAGGCTGCCGGATATGAATAATGTATCCTTATCCATTCAATTCCTTCAACCTCGGAAAGTTTCTGAAGAAGTTCGGCAAGAGCCCTGCGGCGATAAAGGTCAAGTCCGTAATATGTGGTATCCTGAGCAATGATTATGAGTTCACGGACTCCCTTTGCAGCAAGGTGTTCGGCCTCGGCCACAAGTTTTTCCATCGGAACGGACTTATGCGCTCCGCGGATGAACGGAATCGCACAATAAGAACACCTGCGGTCGCAGCCTTCCGATATCTTGAGGTAGGCATAATGCGAAGGGGTTGTCAGATGACGTGCTGATTCCTTCTCAGGAGACGGTTCCGCTCCGAGAGCCCTTACGACAGGGTCGAAGTCACGGGCACCATACCACTCGTCCACCTCAGGAATCAGGTCAGGGAGTTCATGAGGATAACGCTGTGAGAGACAGCCGAATACTATTATCCTGCCGATCTCTCCGCGCGATTTTCTCTCTACCGCTTCAAGGATTGCCTGAACAGATTCCTCCTTGGCATCTCCGATGAAACCGCATGTATTCAGAAGAAGTACATCAACGGGAATATCCTCTCCCTCCGGAACGATCTCATAATGAGCCTCCACCTGGGAAAGGATATGCTCTGTATCGACCTTGTTCTTGGAACATCCCAAGGTCAATGTCTGAAGTTTCTTCATTGCCCGTTACTCCTGATCTTCACCTTCTTCCTCCTCCGGATTCACGAAGTCAAGGGAAGCGAAGTTCTTGAGGGCATTGTACCACTCGACCACCTTCTTCATGTGTGAAACATAGAAGCGGTCACGGTCATATGTTGGGAGAGCCTTCTCGAAAAGAGCCTTGAGTTCCTCCGGATTCGACTTTGCAGAAGGAGCGTCCGCATCTCCGAGAACCTCCTTCATATTGAGGAATACCTGCTGGAGTTTCACTTCCTCATCATCGGTATAGATTGAAATATCAGCGAGTGAAGTGATCTTGCTGCTTGCAGTAATGGCACTTCTCTTCTTATCCTTGAGCGCCTCTACAATTGCACCGGTTCTTGTGTTTGAAATATAAAGGAACAATCCGCTCTGGCCGGAAACCGCCAGAATCTTTGTAAGATCTGTTTTCATTTCTTTCTGTTTATGTATGTTAATAATTCTTTAACTTTCTTTTTCAGTTCTTCGAAGGATCCGTCATTGCTGATGACATAGTCTATCCTCGGGTCGGTATGTCCTTCGGACAAAGCATTCATCAGTTTCTGGTTCATCATCCTCGACATGATTGCCTGTCTCGAAACGCCGTCACGGGCGCATGCCCTTTCAAGTCTCATTTCAAACGGTGCATCCACCAGAACCGTCATATCTCCGAATCCGTTGAAGAATTCCTTTTCCAGGACCGTTGCAGACTCGAACACGACATGTCCGTCTTCATGCCGACGTCGGAATGCCTCGAAGTCCTCAATCAAAGCAGGAAACACAAGGCTTTCAACTGCTGCAAGGGCTTCCGGATCCGAGAATATCCTTTCCGCCAGAATACGGGGGACAAAATTCCCGTTTCCATCACACAGGTCAACCCCGAGTCTGTCGGATATGTCAGATAAAAGAGTCGGATGTGCGGCATATAAAGCCTTAACCCTTTCATCTGCATCATATCTTGCTGCTCCATATTCGTTCAGGAGCCTGCACACCTCGGATTTGCCGCTTCCGATTCCACCTGTTACAACGACGACCATGATCATCTCTCCTCCTGAAGGCAGTTCACCGCCACAGGATCAACCTCATAGTCGATAAGCCCACGGGATGTTCCTCTCAGACGGACATTGCATTTTCCGCTCAACGAATTTGCATAATCGGCATAGTCAACATACAGGATCAGTTCTTCATCAGGATCCGATTCCAAAGGGAACGAATACTTGAGGCTCACTGTTGCAACCGAAGGATAAAGCATGACCTGCTTTCCTGCAGGGACATTCTCCATTCTAACCGGAAGTGTTCTGACGACCTCCACATATCGTTTCACATCAAGTATGTAATGGACTTCATTTACAGACATCCTTACATTCTTGACACCTTCAAGACGGACTACGCCCTGCACATCAGAAGAAAGATCCGAATGCTTTATCGGCTGGGTGTAAACCTTGTCAATCTTTGACAGTCTATGGGACTCACCGTAAAGTGTCACCGTATCAGGAGCCACAATCAATTCACCGTCACTCATATACTGAGGCATGAAAGAAACTGAATATACCGGATGAACCGGTACACGCTTATGGTCTACTGCAGGGAAGCGGAAGAAAAGAGTGTCTGTCACGAAATGCTCAAGAGTAACTCCGTCGCCATAGATCAGATGGGTATATTCCACCAGATCGGAAGACAGCACATAGAAGAGGTCATCTTCCTTATGCCTCATCACTGACGGTGTAAAACTTACAACGACAGGTCTGCGACGAGCCTTTATGCCCGAAGTTATGACCTTGTATCCAGTTGCACGGCACCTTGCTATGACTTCAGCGGTATTGACAGACTTGTCGGTATGACCATCGATGTTAGTCTGTGCTATGACAGCAGCGGTAAGGTAGTCGTTATACTTCAAAGACAGGTTATGGATGAGCCATGTACTAAACGCCAACAGGAGAGCCAGCAGAAAAACCGCAAGATCTCTCCCGTTGATATTCAACAGTTTCAATAGTCTGTCGTACAGATTCCTCATCCTCTGTCAGAAGGTAGTTTACTGTACCGGATCAGTGAAATCCTTTACGAGAGCCTGCTTGCTCACGCGGATCTTCACGTTGTTGTCAACCTCGATGAGAACATTGTTCTCCTTGATTTCGCATACGGTTCCGTAGATGCCGCCGATTGTAACAACCTTGTCACCCTTCTTGAGACCATCGCGGAAAGCCTGAAGTTCCTTCTGCTGCTTTCTCTGCGGACGGATCATGAAGAACCACATGACTACGAAAATAAGGGCAAGCATGATCCACATAGACCAACCGCCACCCTGCTGAGGTGCTGTCTGAGCACCCTGTAAAAGTGTAAACATATTCATTTCAATTAATTTGTGTACAATAACCGTTAAAGCAATCCCTTGCCTTCCTTTTTTATCTGGCCTTCGTTAGCCAGGTTCTGCAAGAGTTTGTCAAGAAGACCGTTCACAAAAGAGCGGCTCTTAGGTGCACCGTAGAATTTCGCTATCTCGACATACTCGTTCATGGTCACCTTGACCGGAATGGTAGGGAATGTCGCAGCCTCTGCAAGTCCCATGACGATAAGGACGACGTCAGTGGAGAAAAGTCTGTCCTTTTCCCAGCCTGAAACCGACTCGGCTACCATTGCAGAATATCTTTCGTAGCCTGCGAACGACGCCTGAAGAAGTTTCCTGACGAAATACTTGTCGCTCTCCACACCTTCTCCTGAAAGCATTTCGCTCTGATAGAGAGGGATGAGTGACCAGTTCTCACCTTTCGCAAAGTTCCTGAGAGTCTTGCAGCACCATGTCAAAGAATAAGCCAGATCATCATTCCAGTAAAGCGACTTGTCTTCAAGTATCTTCTCAAGATCCTCACTGTCAACGAATTCCTCTTCGAAGATTCTTGTAAAGAGCCTGCAATCTTCTGCAAGGGACGACTTATCCGACGCCATATACTCGGCATAATACTCCTTCGAAGCGACAGATGTCATGACCTTCTTGAGGAAAAGGTCATACTGAGACCAGTCGAACTTCTTTTTCTTGAAGACCTTCTGGAAATCCTCATCCGCATCAATCAATTTCGCGAGAACATTGTCCGCAAACTTCATGTTCGGGTTGAGTTCCTCCTCGGTAGGATTGAACTTTGCCTTAGCAGCCTCTATCCTGTCGCGAGCGATCCTGGTCAGCGGAGACACTATTCCCAACATATATATGTACAGGTCTCTGGTTGCCTCGCATGAAAGTTCCAACTGAGCCTCAGCCTGAGACAGAGACAAGTTGTCAGCAAGAACACTGCTGTACAGTACCTTGAAGGCCTTTATTCTTAAAATTCTTCTGTTAAGCATATTTTCGGTCAATATTTTACGCAAAGATACATTCATTTTCAGAAAAATCCTTAACTTTGTAAAGATTTACTTAAAAAAGATATGCTATGTATAGTGAGGATTATGATGGAGCAAATGCTCAGGAGCGTTCAGGCGAAGATGTTTATTCAAAGCCTGTAAGAGCAGGAAAGCGTACATACTTCTTTGACGTCAAGGCCACAAAGGGCAACGACTACTACCTGACGATCACAGAAAGCAAGCGCAAGGTAGACAACAACGGCCATTTTGCCTATGACAAGCACAAGATCTTCCTCTACAAGGAAGACTTCGAGAAATTCGCTGAAGGCCTCGAGGAAGTGATCAAGTACATCAGGACAAACTGTCTCAAGGAAGGGGACCAGTTTACTGACGTAAATTTCGAAGAACTGTAAAGAACCTTCATATAGTGAAAGGGCAGCCGGAACCGGTTGCCCTTTTACGGATAGTTTAAATATTGTACAAGATGAAGAATTACGGATTGATTCGTACGGGAGCAGCCGTACCGGTGGTAAGAATCGCTGATGTAGAATACAATGCGGCAGAAATCTGCCGCATTGCAGACGAAGCCTTTGAGAAGGAGGTTTCACTTGTTGTGTTCCCGGAACTCTCTTTGACAGGATATTCATGCGGAGACCTTTTCGCCATGAACCCGCTCGTGAAAAGCGCCGAGGACGGAATAAGGAAGATATTGGAATACAGCCGCGGAAAGGCCATGACGATTGTCGTAGGGGCGCCGATACCGTACAGAAGCAAGTTATATGACTGCGCTGTGGTCATAAGGAACGGAAATGTCAAGGGTATAGTGCCGAAGACATATATTCCGTCGTCAGACAGCAGATGGTTCGCATCTGGAAGCGATTTCCTTTCACCGGACGTAAGGAACGACGGGACATTGCTCAGCAACGGCAAGGACCATGTACGCGAGGGGTATTGCGGCGAGATAAGATATGCAGGTCAGAGATGCAACATATCTCCGAACATGCTCTTCGGAATCGGAGGATACACGTTTGCGGTTGAACTTGGTGACGACATTTGGGCCCCAGTACCTCCTTCATCGCTTCATGTCCTGCAGGGAGCCCAGATAATCGTCAATCTCTCCGCCGACCATGAAATACTTATGAGAGACCGTTACAGAAGAGGACTTCTGCAACATCACACGGCAAAGACAATAAGCGGATACATCTATTCTTCAGCAGGTTACGGAGAATCATCCCAGGACCTTGTATATGCCGGAGCAGCATCAATATGGGAAAACGGAGAATCACTCGCATCCAACGGACGTTTCGACACCGCGTCATCACTTGTCATCGCTGACATAGATGTCGAAAGGCTCGAAGGCAGACGCAGAAGATCCGGAACATTCAGAAGCCTCTCCCCTGCCGGCACCGATGCATCATCATATTACAGTCTCTATAACAGGGTAAGTCTTGGAGAGCCGGTAGATACAGATTTCGACAAGAAACTGTTCAGATATGTGGAGCCGCATCCTTTCGTTCCATCGGAAGACCTCGATTACAGGTGCAGCGAGATACTGTCAATGCAGGTAACCGCTCTTATGAGAAGGCTCAGCCACATCAACTGCCGCACTGCAATCCTCGGCATATCGGGAGGTCTGGACAGCACTCTCGCACTTCTTGTGACTGCAATGGCATTTGACAGGCTCGGATGGAGCCATGACAGGATTGTCGCAGTCACCATGCCTGGCTTCGGCACCACCTCACGGACCAAGAACAACGCATGGGACCTTATGGAAGCACTCGGCGTGACATGTCGCGAAATATCGATTGTACCGGCCTGCGAGCAGCATTTCAAGGACATCGGACACGACCCTGCAAAGCATGATGCCACATACGAGAATTCCCAGGCCCGTGAAAGGACCCAGATCCTGATGGACATCGCCAACCAGACAAACGGACTCGTGGTAGGAACAGGAGACCTGTCGGAGATGGCACTCGGCTGGGCGACATACAACGGCGACCATATGTCTATGTATGCAGTCAACGCCGGAATCCCTAAGACTTTGGTACGCAGTCTGGTGAAATGGGCGGCAGAAAACAGGTTTGACAGTGACGAGAAGGCTTCTTCCGGCCGCGGAGTCAAGGAAATCCTGCACGACATCGTCGACACTCCTATCAGCCCGGAACTTCTCCCGGCAAACGACAAGGGTGAGATCCAGCAGGTTACTGAAGATCTCGTCGGGCCATACGAACTTCATGATTTCTTCATATACAATTTCATGAGGAACGGTTACAGCCCGGACAAGATATATTTCCTTGCATGCAAGGCCTTCTTCTCAACCTACGACGACGAGACCATAATGAAATGGCTGAAGACTTTCGTGCGTCGTTTCTTCACCCAGCAGTTCAAGCGTTCATGCATGCCTGATGGTCCGAAAGTCGGTTCTGTGGGACTTTCTCCTCGCGGAGACTGGGACATGCCGTCAGATGCATGGAGCACTTTGTTCAGGAACAGTCTGGAATTCTAGAAAAAGAGCCTGAATAATAAAACAAAACAACCGGTTGATTCCGATGACCCCCGCCTGCCCAAGGGCAGGCACCCCCTGGCCGGGGGGGGCATGTCATCTGCATCAAACCGGTTGTTTTGTATTATGCCAGTCTATATTACAGAGATTCTATGATCCTGCTGAACAATGTGGTCATCTTGTCGGCTGCCGCATCGGCTGCGACAACGACATCAGCGCCATCATTAACGAAATCGTCGGCGTAATCATCATGAGCCTCATTAGTGATCACTGACATTCCGAACACCGGTATGTCCGAGTGACGTGCAACGATGACTTCCGGAATAGTGGACATTCCTACTGCGTCAGCACCTATGAGCCTGTAATATTTATATTCCGCAGGAGTTTCGTATGTAGGTCCTGTGCTGGCGAAATATACGCCGCTCTTCAATTCGTAACCAAGACCGGCCGCTATCTCGAACGCCCTCATTCTCAACTGTTTGTCATACGGACGTGTCATATCTGGGAAACGAGGCCCGAACTCTTCCATATTCGGTCCGATGAGAGGATTTGGAAGGTGGCTGATGTGATCGGTAATGACCATGAGGTCGCCTACCTTGAAGTCGAAGTTCACACCACCTGCCGCATTCGAAACGAACAGATACTGTATGCCGAGCACCTTCATGACCCTGATGGGAAGTGTCACGAGTTCCATCGGATAGCCTTCGTAATAATGGAAACGTCCCTGCATGGCGACGACAAACTTGCCGCCGAGTTCACCGGCAATGAAATTGCCCTTATGTCCCATGGCAGTAGACACAGGAAATCCAGGGATATCCTTATAAGGGATGACAGTCGGATTCTCTATCTTATCAGCGAGTTTGCCGAGACCGCTTCCCAGAACGATACCGGCGAACGGTTTCCTGCCTTCCAGCCTCTCCGCAATATACTGCGCGGCTGTCATGATCTTTTCTACTCTTGGATCCATAATCATATCTTTATACATATTTAAGCAATACCTCTTTTGCCTGCGCAAGTATCTCCTTCTCGCCAGGGACGACTCTGTCACGCATCACGAACTTTCCGTCACAAATGACAGAGACTATGCTGTCCGAATGAGCGGAATAGACAAGATTGGCCTCGAACGGAGCAGGTGAAAGGAAATTACTGTTGCAGGTATCGACGAGGAGTATGTCAGCCAGAGCGCCGGATTCAAGACGGCCGATGTTCTGACCGAGTGCCTTGGCTGCATTTACTGAAACCATGTCCAGCAGTTCATTCAACGGCATTGCCGAAGGGTCGTCACGCCATGCCTTCTGAAGAATCGCAGAGGTCTTCATGCATTCGAGCATGTCCAGATTGTTAGAAGATGCACAGCCGTCAGTTCCAAGACATATATTGGCGCCGGCATCACGCAACTCATTGTACATGAAACGGTAGCCTGATGCGAGTTTAAGGTTTGAATTAACGTTATGCACGCATGTGACTCCCCTTTCTCCGAGGATACGGACATCATTTTCAGTCAGCCACAGAGTATGTGCTGCTATGACGTCAGGACCGAGGACGCCAAGGCTGTCGAGATATTCCACCGGTGTCATTCCGCCATGTGCGGCCTTGCAGTCTTCAACCTCCTTTCTCGTCTCCGACACATGTGTATGGATCTTGAGTCCATGCTTACGTGCGAAATCGACTGCCCACAGGATCATCTCCTCACGTACGGAATATATGGCATGTACCGCCACGGTAAACTGAGAAGCCGCATCCCATGCAAGAGCCTCCTCATACAGAGCCACACATTCTTCCTTCTGCCGTTCCGATTCGGCAGGATCGTTCCTGTCGCACACCACATATGAAAGTACAGGACGAATGCCGAGTTCACGTGCAGCCTTGAAGGCCATCGGCATATGCCAGTACTGGTCGTTGAACGTCGTCGTTCCTGTCTTGATCATCTCAAGGCACGCAACCTTTGTCGCATGATATACATATTCCGCATCTATGGCCGACTCGATCTTCCATATACGGTCCAGCCATTCATGAAAGGCAATATCTTCACCCACACCCCTCATCATAGCCATGCCTGCATGAGTATGCATGTTCACGAAACCGGGGAGAGCCGCCTTACCTGTGCAGTCCACTGTTTCCGTGTCATTTCCATTATCGGCACAGCAGCCGGCGGGAACGATTTCAGAGATGATGTTGCCATCAATGAGAATGTCCGAAGGCACGCTGTTGACGCTGATATTTCTCAATAAGATCTTACCCATATTCATAATAGTTTAAGTTTCCAAAGTTATATAAAAAAAACATAAAATCCGACCGCACGAAACTAATTTAAGAAAAAACAAAACATTATTTGATAATTCAACAAAAATGCCGTACATTTACTACGATTTTGAAATCAAAATCACGAATTTGAAAAACAAGTAGAAGAAATCGATGATTCAAACACTTAAAACTAAATTATAATGGCATTTAAAGGAGCAATAGAAGTCGACTCACAGAAATGCAAAGGCTGCGGAGTATGTGTCGAGAATTGTCCGACCAAGAGCATCGAACTTTCGAAATTGGTCAACAATAAAGGTTATCATTATGCCGAAATGGTAGGTGACGCATGCGTGGGATGTACAAACTGCGCGATCGTCTGTCCTGATTCGGTGATTACAGTTTACAGAGTTAAAATCTAATGGATATGGCAGAGAAAATTCTGATGAAAGGAAACGAGGCGATTGCCATATCGGCAATACGCAACGGTGCGGACGGATACTTCGGTTATCCTATCACTCCGCAGTCTGAAGTAATGGAGACCCTCATGAAGGAAAGGCCATGGCTTACAACAGGT
>JAZQES010000041.1:0-48556 GCA_045539115.1 Candidatus Cryptobacteroides sp.
GGCAGTCTGATTTTTACTGCGGATAAGGCGAAGACGGTCACTGCGGTAAGCGATTCGGTTGAAAGCAAGCTTTCGGGAAGCGGTCTTGTGACGGTGTATTCCGTTCCCGTAAATGCTGCGAAGGCGGGAAAGGCACTTTTTGCGGTTGAGGAAGGAAAGTTAATTAAAAGATATACTACGGTTGCAAATGTTTATTCGGGAGATATAGACGAAGAAACGGGCGAAAAGCTCAGACTTTTAAATGATAAGCTTGCTTTTTCAAGAAATGCAAAGCAGTACGAGCAGAATGTTTTTGACGATGTAGGCTCACTCAATAAAGAGATAAACAGACTGTATGTTGAGATAATAAATCAGACGGCAGAGAATAATTATACAAACGTTTATGAATTTAAAAGCCGCATAAAAACCTATCACGATAAGGTGCTTGCCATGAAGGGTGAAACTCCACCGCCTTCGGAAACGGCAAATGCCGAAGCGGAAATAGGTGAACTGGAGGCAGCTCTTAATGTTGAAAAAATAACCTATTCAAGTCCGGCGGACGGAGTATTTTCTTCCGCAATTGATAATTTTGATGAGCTTTTAACTCCGGATATTGCCAAAACACTCACCCCGGAAGCATTTGAAAAGCTTATGAAAACCGATGTTGAACCGTCAGGTGAAATAACGGAAGGAAAGCCCTTTGCGAAGATAATAAACGGCTTTGAATGGTATCTGGTTGCAGAATTTTCAGAGGATGAAACAGAAGAGCTTTCCGAGGGCAGTACTGTAGGTATAAGAATAACCAGTATTTCCGATGCAAAGGTAAGCGGAACGGTTTTGTATATTTCTCCTGCAGAAAAGGAGAAGGTTGTCTGCGTTATTAAATCCACCAGACTGATAGAGGGGATATATACTGCAGATAAGGTTGATTTTGAAATAATAAAAACCACCCGCAAGGGTCTTAAAATCCCCGTTTCCTGCCTGACCGAAAAACACGGGAAGGAAGCAGTAATGACCGTTAAAAACGGACTTTACCGTCTTGTTCAGGTAAACGTTATTTTCAGGGATAAGAACTATGTGATAATAGAAGACAAAAGCTCCGGCTTTGAATCGGATGCCGGAAATATCATTCTTTACGACCTTGTTGTTACTAATCCGGATTCGGTTAACGAGGGCGACATTGCGGGAGGAGGAATGTAAAGAATTAATAGAAATAATGTAATAATATTAACTTCAAATTTTTAAAATTATGAAAAAGGTGTTTTTTCTGATGTCTGCTCTGCTTGTTGCAGCGGTAGCATGCAACAAGGAGCCTCAGGGCGGCAATGCCAGCACTGAAGAAGGACAGGTTTACATGTCTTTCAAGATTTCTGCCCCTGCGACAAAGAGTTCTACTGACAATCAGGGCGACTCTAACTCTGACGCAAATCCTGAAGTGGAAGTTGGCTTTGACAAGGAGAACAAGATTTCTACTGTTGACATCTTCCTCCAGAAGGATGGTGAGGATGTAGCGGTATTCGCAAATGATGTGACTGCAATTATCGGTGCAGGTACCATCTACTCTGCAACTTTCGACCTTAAGTCATTCACTGACGGTGACTATCATGTGTATGTGGTATGTAATGATTCAGGCAATACTGTTTCGTCGCTTGATGATGAGTATACCGTTGCAAATGAGGACCTTACTAAAAACATTGCGAAGGATGATTACTTCCTTATGACAAACGCCAAACTTTCTGATGTCGTTACAATTGACGCAGACCAGATGAAGGCGCACACAGTCGCTACAAATCCTTTCAACCTTGGTACAGTGGAGGTTGAGCGTGCTGCTGCACGTTTTGATTATAGGGAGGCAAAGGCCAATAATGTGTATAACATTGACGAGAATGGTGCTGCGGGCGCAGGCGTCCAACTTACTCATGTCGCTCTCATCAATGCCAGCAAGAAGTTCTTCTACTTCCGCCGTGTTTCTGCTGACGGTACTTCAAATGACTGGACAGTATGCGGCACTGAGACTTCGACCAACTACGTCGTTGACACTGACTGGGAACTCAAGAAGGATGCAAAGACGAACGCAGCGGCTGCAATGGTAGGATTCTTCGACTATATGGACACACCGGCTGACTGGGACTGGACAGAACTTTCGACTCTCAATGCAGATGATAATATCTCTGGCACAATCAATAATGTGACAGGAGATTACAAGGTATGGCGTTATGCTGTCGAGAACACAATCCCGGCCGATGGTGACAATCAGGTGAACGGTGTTACCACAGGTGTCGTTTTCAAGGGTATCCTTGTTGATGATAATGGAGCGGCAATTACAGGTCAGGAAGCAGTTTACGTGCATAATAATGTTTACTATGGAACATGGGCTCAAGTCGAGGCTGCTGCAAAAGTTGCCAATGCTCCGACGACTCTTGTTGCTGCAGTTGCATATGTAAATGCAAACTCTGCTGTCACTACCAAGTATACAGACGCAGGATTCTCAGTATACAATCCTAATGCTGCCGGCCAGTATGAACTTCTCTACTACTACTGGAACCGTCATAATGACAATGGCGACGCTAACGTAAAGGGTCCTATGGAGTTTGCTGTCGTAAGAAACAACGTTTACAAACTTGCCGTCACCAAGATCAACAAGTTCGGTTATCCTGAAGACGGCGAGACACCGGATGAACCGGATCCAACGGATCCCGATGAGGAACTCAATTACTATTTCACAGTATCAGTCAAGGTTCTCCCTTGGGTTGTACGTGTAAACGATATCGAATTCTAATTCTGATTCTGATGAAATTCATGAATGCAATACTGCCGGTTGTCAGCAGGGGTCTCATGGGCCTCCTGCTGGCCGCAGGTTGCATGTCCTGCAGTACGATCTTCACGGATCAGACAGACTGTCCGAGGGGTGTCTCCCTCAGGTTTGTCTATGAGCATAATATGGAATATGCCAATTCTTTCCACTCCAAGGTGCATTGTGCGACTGTCTATGTCTTTGATGACGAAGGCAGATATGTCACAACGTTCGAGGAAGCAGGAGATCAACTCCGTGATGAGTCCTGGAGAATGACATTCGACCTTGAGCCGGGCGACTATACTTTGGTCGCATATAGCGGTCTTGCATGTGAGAACAGTTCTTTTACCCCGACTTCAATGGGGCTTTCCAAGGCCTCGGGAAGTCATATCGACGACCTCGCCGTAAGCCTGGATCATGAAGATTCCGTTTCAGACAAGGCTCTTCACGACCTATATTACGGCAACCATGGTGAACCTTTGCGTCTGACGGTCGAGCCTGATGATTATATTGAGGAGACGATAAACCTGATGAAGAATACAAACAACATCAGGATCCTTCTCCAGCAGATGGACGGCGGACAGATAGCGGCGGACGACTTCACTTTCACCATTACCGATGACAACTCCTTCATGGATTCGGACAACAATGTCGTATCCAAAGGTCAGATCACATACAGGCCTTGGACCAAGGGTGATACCGTAGTGGGAGTTGCTGAGGACGGACATACGCCTGTGAGTGCCGCTTATGCGGAGTTCTCGACATCGAGAATCACGACTGACACTGCTCCACGCCTTGTGGTGTACAGCAAGGAAAAGGAAAGGGACATCATCAATATCCCTCTCAATACATACCTCCTGCTTCTCAAGAGTCAGTTGTATGCAGATATGCCGGCGCAGGAGTATCTCGACAGGGAGAGCGAGTGGACCCTTGCCTTCTTCCTTGATCCGGGTAACCGCTGGATCAACACGTATGTAATTGTAAATGATTGGACTATAAGGCTTAACGATAACGAATTCTGATGAGTCGCTTTGTCGGACATATATTGGCATTTATTCTTGCGGGTCTTGTATCTGCGGGCTGCAGCCTCTATGACGATCCTATCGGTGTGGTCATAGAGAATGATTTGCCTGTCGTACTCTCGCTGAATATCGCGTTGTCAGACGGTCCGGCGGTGAAGGGATATGAAGATCCGGAGTTCAGCGGAGAGATGATGCAGACCTTGCGTATCATCATCGTCCGTCCGGACGGTGTCGTGGAGCATAACCGTTTTCTCGACCTTGCGTCCGATCCTAAACTTCTGGTGGGTAATCAGAAGTTCGAAGTGAAGGGTAATGAACTGAAGGATGTATATCTTATAGCGAATGAGTCGAATCCGAAGGCTCTGGCCTCATTCGACTTTTCGCTTATTCCTGCGGGTGGTATGCTTGACAGGGAAAGGATGGCATCTCTCACAATGTCAATGAGCGATGAATGGGATTCCGTGCAGTTGCCGGTCCCTATGACGGCGTCATATCAGATCATGATGCCGCAGACTGATAAGGCGGCCGACCTGAACATATTCAGAGCGGTGGCTAAATTTACATTCCGCTTCATAAATGAAACGGAATACACTTATGATCTAACGCAGATAAAGATCGGCAAGGCGGCAGACAAGGAGTTCTTCTTCCCTTCCGGAATGGCTTTGCAAAACAATGTGATAACTGCTTTTGAAATGCCGGAAGATGCTGCCTACTATGATTTTATCAAGACTTATGATCACGAACTTATCCTGAGATGGGCGGGTACCGATAAACTGAATGCACCGGACATCTGTATTCTGGACCCTGTTTATATATTGGAGGGAAATCATGAGGATCCGGCTTCCGATGGAAAGAACTACAAGGTGTCTTTCATTATAAACGGACGAGAGTTCTCGAAATATCTCCCGGACCTTCCGCTGCTCCCTCGCAATACGCATGCTGTTGTGACAGCGAAACTTACTGAAAAGGGTGTGCTGGATTGGTTTGATGTCCAATTCGATGTGGATGTACGCCCATATATGGAGGTCCCGTATGGCGATGTGGAACTTGAACCGGGTTTCGGACTTTAGAACAAACAGATAGTGGAAAAGATAGTCAGACATATAATGTTTCTTGTGATACTGTCGTTGGTGTCACACTCTTGTGCATTGGATGAGGTTTTCGGACCTGATATGAATGGTTATGAGGGTGTCAGCGATGTGGAGTTTACGGTGGATTTCCGTCCGTCAAGTCCGGCGTTGGAGACTAGAACTGCAGGAGATGCGATAAAGCATGTCTATGACCTTTCCATTGTCATATATCACGCTGACGGAGTTTTCCATAGTTGCCGGTATCTGAGTGAAGGTGATTATACCCAGGAGGAGATATCTTCTGACAAGGACGCTCTCCAGACCAATGAATCCAAGTATCAGCGTACGAAGTTCAGCATGGAACTGCCTACAGGCAATTTCAGGATGTATGCTGTTGCCAATCTGGGCCGTAGCCTGACAACGGCAGAGACTCTGACCGAGGAGGCTCTCAAATCAATGAAACTCACTTGGAACGGTACTGCTCTGGGAACTGTTACGGAAAGTGCCTTGCCGGACAATAATGTGATGTTCGGATTCTTTACTGATCAGGCTTCGAATGAAATCACAAAGGAAGCCCCGGTAATATCCATAGACAGGCAGAACAAGTATCTTCATGCATGGGTGCGTAGAGCGGCATCAAAGGTTACGGTCTCATTTGACGGCAGCGATCTTAATGAAGATGTCTGGCTGAGTTTCAAGTCAGTACAGATCAAGGATATACCGAAGTACTGCCAGTTGGGAAATGACAATGTACCTTCATCAGCATCTGACCTTATTGAAGACGGTGAAATAATATATTTCTCCACCAGTGACGATATCGCACAGTGGCCATACATCGCCAAGGGTATCCCGTATTTCGGAAGTGACCACAGCGAAACTGCTGATGCTCTGTATTTCTTCGAGAACATGCAGGGAGTTGACGAGACTGACACATATAACAAGTTCCAGTTGGATGAAAATGGTGACGGTGTCGTTGACGGAAAGGATGATATAAAGGACATGAAGCCGTATGGAACCTACATCGAGGTGAAGGCGTTTTATGTGAACAAGTCGGAGAACACTTCACAAGGTGAGATCACATACCGTTTCATGCTCGGCAAGAATGTCTCTAATGACTTCAATGCCGAAAGGAACATGCATTATAAACTGAATCTCAAGTTCAAGGGTGATGCCAATGATGTGGACTGGCATATTGATTACGTGATGGATAATCCCGAGATTTCCGTGGCTACTCCGCTTTTTATTTCGTATCTGCACCGTCAGAGACTTGATGTGCCGGTGGTCGTCCGTGGTGGAGAGGTTATAAGTCTCAAGGCAGATATCGTGGACAATCCTTGGTATTATGACGGTTGGTTCAATGATAATCCAGCCATAACACGTTCGGAAAGTGACTATGATTACAACGGTTTCCTGTCTTTCAAGGAACCTACGGCCAATAATCAGGTTTCAATGACTGCGGCGGAGCGTCAGGCGGATTATGAGGCCGGCAAATCCTTGACTGTGGATCTTTCTACAGGAATAAAGGTGGAGAACGCCATTGAGGCCCGTTTTAAAGTACCTGTATGGACAAGAGCCGTACTTCTGGGAGACGGCTTCTCGGGAAACAATGCCTGGGTTCATAAGGACAGGACCGCTCAGGTAAAGTTCACGGCTGAGATTCTATATGATGATGGAACGACCAAGACCGTGTCTCAGACAGTAGGTATCACACAGGTGAAGCGACTCGTCAATCCTACAGGAATATGGAGGAAGAACGGGTCTGACAAGCCGTTCAACATCATACTTATGAGCGGCTCCGATGAGGAAAACTTCACTCCTATTATGTCCGACGGTGCATGGACTGCATCTGTGGTTTCCGGAAAAGATTGGGTAAAGATATCTGATGCAGAGTCTGGTCTTGATTCAGCGCCACTTGATAATACTGTAACCGGATCCACCGGATCTAATGTAAATTTCTGGTATAAGCCTGCTGACGGAAATGCACCTCAGACCCGCTGCGGTGTTATCGAAGTCCTGTACCACGGTAATCAGTGTTGCCACTATGTCTTTGTAAGTCAGGGCAGTACTCCTGTGACGATGACAGATGAAGGTACCAGATGGCATATGTCCAACGTTTACCGTCAGGGAGAGGAATGTGCTACTCCGTTAGGTGAAGGTTCCATGTTCAGATATCTCAACTATGCCGCAATTCTGCCGGAAAACAATTTCCAGGAAGGAAAAGGTTTGTTTGAGGTGCCGGAGACTTATCTGTCGACATCGGGGCATTATGAATTCTCTCTATATGATGGGGGAGTATACACTTCTTCTTATTGGCCTTTGACCAATGATGATACGGATGGAGATGGAGCCTACGAGAGTGAATATCGCCTGAGAATCAATGACGAGACCAGTTGGGATAACATAATGAACGGCAACGGAACTCCTGGAACTGTCGGGCATTGGTCTGATCTGGAGGAACTGCCACGTTATTATGGTGTCATGTACGGAGACGACTCTTCGGCCCCTAAATTGACGGCCACTGAGGCATATCAGTATATGAACGAAGGCGATGACAAGGGAATGCGCGGAATGTTCGTGTGGGACAGGAATACCGATGGAAAAGGTTCAGGTAATGGAAATCACATCTTCTTCCCGATCGGTGCGACAGGTCACGGTCATCGCAAGCAATATGACGATAAGAAATCTAGCGGAGGTTACACGAATATCGGAGTGCTTCGTTATGCCACGACATCCGAACCATTGGACCCTTCCACAAATTCATACAGGCCGATGCTCTATAACCTGTATCTCTCGCCTGGTGCGATATATTGGACGTATGAGTGGGGTACTGCAGACAATACCGGAACTAGTACCTCGAATGCCTACGATATAAATTACGAGACATATGACTTCAATGAGTTCACCGGCAATGCCATGTATTATGGTATCCGCGGACCAAGTCAGTCATATGTAAATCAGTCGACCGTCCAGTCTTCCGACGCCTGCTTTATCCGTTGTGTCGATTAGGTCTTGATACTTTTCCCGGATTCAATTTCCTCCACAATCCCAATGGCCATCTTCGGACGGGTTCAAGAACCATCCAGATCCATGAATATGCCTTCCATAAAAGGCTGTCGGAGGTGATTGTCCTGCCTTTTCTTTCGATGGAATGCATTATCCCGATGACATCGTTGACATCGGCGGTTTCCGTCATGTTGACGTTTCCGTCCCCGAGCAATGTGAGGATGTCCCCTTCGCGTCGTATTATCCTGTGGATCAGATATTCGCCCCTGCTGTCTCTGACAAACGCCACGCAGCCTCTCTGCAGGTCGGAATCCTTCCATGGCCCGACAGTCATCCTGTCCCTTCTGTCGACGATAAGAGGATTCATGCTGTTGCCCCTGACTGTTATGGTCACGCTGCGTCCTTCGGAAATCAATGCCTTGATTTCCTCCGACATAAGGCCTTTGTCTATGGTTTTTGTGCGGATCATTGTCAGTAAATGAAGTATAACATGCAAATGTAGTCAAAAGTTTCAAGTGAACCGAAACTGTTTCTTATATTTGCATGTGCAGCCACTGGCGGCTCGCATTCTTTTATGATGAAATCAACTGGAATATTCATATCTCTGGCGGTTTTTCTTGCTGCTTCATGTTCTGCCGGACTGTATCCGAAGGAAAAGGATGTATTGCGTCTGGTTACCTATAACGTGGGAGTCTTTGACAAATATGATGAATCTGGATGTGAGGCAGCCGCTTCCATGATGTCGGAACTTATGCCGGATGTCTTGATATTGAATGAACTGGACAGTTGTGCCGCCAGGACCGGACATGTAGACCAACTGGCAGTCTTCCTTTCACAGATGCCCGGATATGAAGGCGTTTTCGCTCCTGCGCTGCTTTCGTTCCAAGGAGGCGCATATGGCATCGGACAGGCATGGGATTCCGGTACGATGGAGGTCGTCAATACTTTCCGCATTCCTCTTCCCAAAGGTGACGGTTCAGAACCGCGTGCTCTGGTCGTGGCTGAATATCAGGATGTTGTAGTGGCCGGAACGCATCTGGAATATAGTTCCAAGGAGGCCCAGATGGCTCAGGCCAAGATTATAACCGACACTCTCCGGACTCTTTACGGCTCTTCCGGCAAACCTGTATTTCTCTGTGGAGACTTCAATGCAGCCCCAGACAGTCCTCTTCTGGACTCGCTTCGTCTGTCTTGGGATGTGCTTTCGCCCGTCAAGACCACATATCCTGATGCCAAGGCATTGTCTTCGATGGAAAAGACTCCTTCTTATGTAGAAGACGTTCCGGGACAATGTATCGATTATATACTGATCCTGTCAGGAAGTGCGGAATATGAAACGGTCGCTGCAGATGTATGCGTCCGCTTTGATTCAGGCTCTGCACTCACCGCCAGCGACCATCTTCCTGTCTATGTCGATATAAGACTCATCAAGGACTGACGTTCTTCTTCTCTGCAAGGTCGCCGAGGATGGCAGCCGGTGATTTTTCGTGCATTCTTTCAAGAACCTTGTTCCAGTCGAAGAGTTTCCAGCATTTGTCTACATATTCCGCACGCCTGTTCCGGTAGTCGATGTAGTAGGCGTGCTCCCAGACATCGATGGTAAGGATCGGCTTGTACCCGGCCCGCATAGGATTGCCTGCATTTGATTCCATTATTATGTGCAGCAGTCCGTTACGGTCCTGCGCGAGCCATACCCATCCGGAACCGAATACATCCAAGGCGGCTTTCCTGAACTTTGCCTCGAACATTTCTACAGAGCCGAAATCACGTATGATGGCCTCTTCCAGTTCATCGGGCATGGGTTCCTGTTCAGGCGTAAGGGAGTTGAAGAAGAAGGTGTGGTTCCATACCTGCGCGGCATTGTTGAAGACGGGTCCGGTGGATGTGAGGATGATTTCTTCAAGAGAAGAATCGGCGAGGGGAGTGCCGGCGGTAAGGCGGTTGAGGTTGTCCACATACGTCTGCAGGTGTTTTCCGTAGTGGTATTCGATAGTTTCCCTGCTCATGGCAGGTTCCAATGCGTCAGCATCATAAGGGAGTGGGGGTAATGTGAAGATCATGACATATTTGTTTAAAAGTTCGTCAATATTCGCAAAACAATTATCAGACCATAGCCGTAAAGGTGGTGAGATTGGTCAGAAGGTCGAATATTGTCTGTTAAATAAGATTATGGATTGATTTTTGTGTTCAATTAGGTCGAAAATTGCACACAAAATGGAAAAAACTCCGACTTACAACTTCAATATTTCCAAACTGAAGGAGCATTTTCCTTCAAGACAATGGGTGGGGTCAGGAGACGATTTCTGTCTTCTGGAGATCAAAGGCGACAATAATACATTCCGTTCAGCCTCACACCCCTGCCGGTTTGACGGCATGCTTATGTTGTACTGCATTCAGGGCCACATGAACCTGTCGCTGAACCTTAATGAATATGAAATCACAGACGGTTCGGTCGTCTTATGTACTCCCGGCAATATATTCCGCATGTCGGATGACCGTGGGCGGAATATGCCGGGAAATCATTATGTCATGATAGCGATGTCGCAGAAATTCGCATCAGAACTTCGGGTCGACATGAAGAAGATGATAAATGAAGTGCTGCCGTTCATGGATGCTCCGGTAATGCATGTCGGACCGGATATTTCCGACATTTTCAGAGACTATCTGGCATTGATAGCCAAGGTGATGAAATCGGATTCTGCATTTGCGGATGAGTCCTTGAAGTCGTTGGTGGCCTCGATGATAGAGATCATGGCAGGGTCATGGAAGACAGGAATGGAGAACATCAATGACCGGGGAAATGTGGGTACGACACGAAGCAGGATGATCTTCGAGCAGTTCGTCCGTCTGGTGGGAGAATACCATACGAAACATCGCAATGTCGGATTCTATGCTGACAAACTATGCCTGACTCCCAAATATCTGTCGAAACTGATCAAGTCTGCTTCGGGACGCTCCGCTCCGGAATGGATAGATGCATATGTGATCCTCGAAGCGAAGAATATGCTTAAATATTCCGACCTGACGATCAAGGAAATCGTATGGCATCTGAATTTCCCGAACCAGTCGGTATTCTATAAATTTTTCAAGGCGCGTACCGGCATGACTCCGAGCGGGTACCGCAATTCCTGACGGATATTTTGAAAAATAGAATTATCTTTGCAGCCTTGTGCTGAAAGTACTTCTCATATCCATGGTCCTGTCCTCTCCGCTATGCGAAGGGGAAGTTGCCGATACCTTGGATGCTGTGCTTGTGGAAACTTCTGTAAAACAGATAGTTCCGGTCGAAAGAATGGCCAGTCCGGTCTCTGTGGTGAATATGAAGGATCTTGAAGACAGAGGCATAGACTCTCCGAAGAAACTCTCGGCAGTGGTTCCGAATCTGTATATTCCGGATTACGGTTCTTCGATGACTTCTTCCATATATCTGCGTGGCTTCGGCTCCAGAATGGAGAATCCGGTTCTGGGCCTGTATGTTGATGACGTTCCTGTGCTGAACAAGAATGCCTATGACATGGACATGCTCGACGTACGTCGTGCCGATCTGATACGCGGACCGCAGGGTACATTGTACGGCCGTAATTCCATGTGCGGCGTCCTGTCGTTATCCACCTTGTCCCCATCTGTCTACAATGGTGTGAGGGCTTCGGTGGAATATGGTTCGGCCAATACGGTTGCAGCAAAGGTGTCCGCCTATGGGAAGACCGAAGGTGGACTTGCAGTCGGAGGTGTGGTCGGATACAGGCATTCGGACGGTTTCTATACAAATGAATATGATGGAGGCAGATGTGACAGATATGACGGACTGTCAATGCGTCTGCGTATGGAAAAGCGTCTCAGACCTGACCTGTATTTCGAGAACATCTTTTCTGCCGGGGCATTGAGGCAGGGGGGATGGCCCTACAGGCAATATGTGGACGGGGTGCTTCTTCCCATTTCATATAATGACGAATGTGCATACAGCCGTCTGAATGTTACAGAGGCTGTGAAACTCCGATATGAAGGGGAGGATTATACATTGAATAGCGTGTCGGCACTTCAGGCTCTTTTCGACAGGATGGACCTTGATCAGGATTTTACGACGAAATCTATGTTCACTCTTGCTCAGATCCAGAGGGAAGCCGCTCTGACTCAGGAGATTGTGTTGAAACCTAAGCAGGGCTGGAAGACTGATTGGTGGAACTGGCAGGGCGGAGTCTTTGCTTTTTATAAAGGCAACCGGATGTCTGCTCCGGTCAATTTCAAGCGTGACGGAATCAATGAACTGATATTGGGAAATGCCAATGCTAACATCCCGGAGGATATTGCCGGAGGTTTTGATGATCCCCTGGCAGTTTATGAGGATGAATTCGTCATAGGCAGCGAGTTCTTCATCAGCACTTTCGGCACTGCATTGTATCACGAGTCGTATTTCACTTTCGGCAAGTGGCTGCTTACGGCCGGGCTTCGGCTTGATTATGAAGGAAGCATGATGGATTACGGCAGTGATGCCGCCATCCGTTATATGTTCCGCCCTACCATGAATGACTGGAAAAGATTCGAGACTGTTTATGAAGGAAGGGTGGATAATCATTATGTTGAACTCCTTCCGAAGTTGTCCGTACTCTATGATGCGGGTGATCTTGCCGGTAAAGGTGGTGTCAGGGCCTTCGCTACCGTTTCGAAGGGATATCGAAGCGGCGGATTCAATACCCAGATATTCTCGGATATCCTTCAGAATATGATGATGAACGGCCTGATGGCTGACCTTGGCGTCTATCTTGACGGGTCCGATGCTGCGGTTACGGCAGAGAACACTGTCTATCGTCCTGAAAAGAGTTGGAATTACGAAGTGGGTGCAAATATGGACTTCAAGTCCGGCGGTCATATCCTTGATGCCTCGGCATCACTGTTTTACATATCTTGCCGAGACCAGCAGATAACGCTTTTCCCTCCTGGAAAGTCTACCGGCCGAATGATGGCTAATGTGGGCCGTTCAAGAAGTCTTGGAGCGGAAATTTCCGCGAACTATGGTTTCAAGGGTTTTTCCGCTTCTGCCGCTTACGGCTATACGGATGCCCGTTTCACGAAATATGATGACGGAAACTCCGACTACAGCGGAAACCGCATACCTTACTCACCGGAGCATACCCTGAACGTACGTGCCGGATATGGCTTCGCATTCCGGTCAGATGTCGTGCGTCGTCTGGAAATCAGTGCAGATTGCAGCGGAATAGGAGGCATATGGTGGGATGAAGCCAACACTTTATGCCAGCCGTTGCATTTCCTGGTCGGAGCGGATGTGAAGATGGACTTCAGGTGGTTCAGCCTGTGGATGCGTGCCGACAATCTTCTGTCGGAAGAATATGATGTGTTTTATTTCAAGTCGGTAGGGAACTCCTTTTTCCAGAGGGGCAAGCCGTGCAGGTGGACTCTGGGGGTTTCCTTATCGCTCTAAATGATTGTATATGAGAATAATAAGTTATATCTTGCTTTTTGTTTCGGCAGGCATTCTCATGTCATGTGAGAAGCCGGATACTGTGATTGAGGATAATGATCCGAAGTATGCTGGTGTGATGACCGTGCGATATGAGGGAGAGGATTTCGTCCAGAAGGATATCAAGGTACAGGCTGGTTTCAGCGAGGATTCCACATCCGTGGACATCAAGTTGCTAAAGGTCAAGTTCGTACCTGCCATGCCGGTGAGGATTGATGTTACGGTGATGGAGGTCCCTGTCGTGAGAACTGAGGACGGAGATTTCGGGTTTTATGGTGACGGTATAGTCCCATGGGCTATGGGTGGACCATACGATACTTATAGGGTAGACGGACTCCAGGGCAGGATATCGGATGGTGAATTGGAATTTTCGATGACATTCTACAATACGAAGAAACAAGAAGGGTATCCCACATCTTATGACGGAACCCGATGATGTGTTCTTAATGACTGTTGCTTTTGTGCCGGTTTGGCGGTGATTTTATTCCTTTTGACAGAATTTCTGCTTGATTTTCTTTGTAAAATTTGGAGTTTGGTTATAAATCATTAACTTTGCGAAAGACATCAGAAATTTATTTCGTGTCTATTTGTTAAGTTCGTTTTATATACGGCAGGCGTCCTTGGGGAGGGACGCCTGCTAATTTTATGTCTATTCTCTTATTTCCGTTGAAAAATCATTCTTTTGGTCTGTATTTGTGTTTTTTTTCGTAACTTGGACGCGATTTTGACGAATCGTATAATTATTAACATAAAAACTAATCAAAAATGAACAAGAACAAGATCAATTGGGTAGCAGTGCTTACCATGATGTTCCTTTTCGGAATGATTTCATTCGTAACTAATCTCGCTGCTCCTATCGGTGTGATCTGGAAACAGGCACCTGGTATCGACGGCTCAAGTTTCTGGGGCATGATGGGTAATATGATGAATTTCCTTGCATATGCCTTCATGGGTATTCCGGCAGGTAAACTCATCACAAATTTCGGATATAAGAAAACTACCCTTATCGGTGTGGGAATCGGTTTCTGCGGAGTTCTCGTACAGTTCCTTTCAGGTAAGATCGGTGTAGGTGCTACGCTTGCCGGCCTTCCTGCAAACTTCTTCGTATATCTTCTCGGAGCATTCATCTGCGGTTTCTCGGTATGTATCCTCAATACAGTCGTTAACCCTATGCTCAACCTCCTCGGCGGCGGTGGAAACAGAGGTAACCAACTTGTTCAGATCGGCGGTACATTCAACTCACTCACAGGTACGCTCACTCCTATGCTCGTAGGTGCCCTTATCGGTGCGGTTACCGCTGAGACACAGATCGCTGACGTCAACACAGTCCTCTTCATCGCAATGGGTGTATTCGCTGCAACATTCGCAGTCCTCATCTTCATCCCATTTGTAGAACCTGAACAGGACAAGTCAAATGCCAACGTGAAGGTGCTCTTCCAGTATCGTCACCTCATCTATGGAGTCATCGCGATCTTCCTTTATGTAGGTGTCGAGATCGGTATCCCGGGTACACTCACATTCTTCCTTGCTGACTCTGACAAGGGTGCAGGCCTTGACCCTGCAACAGCGGCTTCAATCGCCGGCTCGGTTGCTGCAATGTACTGGCTCTTCATGCTTTGCGGACGTTTCATTTCAAGTTTCATCAGTGGAAAGGTATCAAGCAAGATGCAGTTGAGCGTCACTTCTGCTGTCGCTATCGTTCTTGTGATCTGCGCTATGTTCGTGACAGACGTTACAGTCAAGATGCCTGTTCTCAAGGGCTTTACAGAAGGTTTTGCAGTCATGAGCCTCCCTCTTTCTGCACCGCTTCTCGTTCTCTGCGGTCTCTGCACTTCAGTGATGTGGGGTACAATCTTCAACCTTTCTGTCGAGGGTCTCGGAAAGCATTCTGCACTTGCATCAGGTCTCTTCATGACAATGGTAGTAGGTGGTGGCGTTCTTCCGCTCATCCAGAATGCAATTGCTGACGCTGCCACTTATATGGTAAGTTACTGGGTGATCGTTGCTGCTCTGGCTTATATCCTCTGGTTCGCAGTCCTCGGCTCAAAGGTAAAGAACGCATAATCATAGAAAATAACCATCAATTAATATAATAACATCATGAATTCATCATTCGTTGTAGGTATCGACGTCGGAGGACAGACCTCCAAGATCGGAGTTGTTGACGCAAGAGGAACAGTGCTTGCACAGACAGTCATTCGTACAGACACATACGATCAGGTAGAGCCTTATATCGCTGAACTTGCAGAGGCCGTAAAGAAACTCATCAAGGAGTCCGGCACAGAAGGCAAGGTAAGGGGTGTCGGAGTGGGTGCTCCTAACGGAAACTATTATACAGGTACAATCGAGAATGCTCCAAACCTTCTCTGGGGACGCCAGAAGGTGGAGTTCGCGAAACTTCTCACTGAGGCTCTCGAACTCCCGGTAGCGCTTACAAATGATGCGAATGCCGCTGCAGTAGGTGAAATGACCTATGGTGCTGCAAGAGGCATGAAGAACTTCATCATGATCACTCTCGGTACAGGTGTAGGATCTGGTATCGTGATCAACGGTGAGGTTGTATACGGACATGACGGTTTTGCAGGCGAACTCGGTCACACTATCGCTGTACGCAACAACGGACGTACATGCGGTTGCGGCAGGACAGGATGTCTCGAGACTTACTGCTCGGCGACAGGTGTTGCACGTACTGCACGTGAGTGGCTTGAACTTTCAGACGAGCCTTCAGTTCTCAGAAGCCTTGACACAATCGCTTCGAAGGATGTTTATGAGGCTGCTAAGGAGGGTGACAAACTCGCTCTCAAGATCTTCGAGTTCACAGGAAAGATTCTCGGCCGTTCTTTCGCTGACTTCATCGCATTCAGTGCTCCTGAGGCAATCGTTCTCTTCGGCGGTCTTGCACGTTCTAAGGAATTCCTCCTTGAGCCAATGGAAACTGCTATGAATGAGAATGTCCTCAATCTCTGGAAGAACAAGGTCAAGATTGTGTTCTCTCAACTTAAGGAATCAGATGCTGCCATCCTCGGCGCTTCTGCTCTTGCTTGGGAACTCTAATTTATTGATACATACAGCAAAACGCCAACAGTTGGTGTATGCGACGTGCCACCCCCGGCTAGGGGGTGCCTCCCGCATGGGAGGCGGGGGGCGCTGCAACAGACTGTTGGCGTTTTGCTGTATCAGAACCTCATCAACCTCATTTCGGGGCCGACTCTGAACGGTGTGGACCTTATGAACAGGAGCCATTGGCCGAGGAAATAGGGAATCAGAATAAGGTATGTCGAGTGTGGTATAGGTTCTACGAACTTGTTCCACGCCAGGATGAAGTCGGAGAATACGAAAAGGAGTGCTCCGAGGGCGAAAAGGCTGCTTCTCTGGAGCATTGCGGACAGGAGCATCATGCTTATCAGCGTGGCGTATATGCATACTCCGATGCGGATTATTCCCTCCGGTGCCGATGGGGCTATTTTTGTGAAGGCTGTTGCAAGAAGGGCACCTATACATATAAGCAGCATGGCAAGGTATCCCTTTGCCTTTCCGGTCAGTTTCCTGTCATGTTCTACTTTGCGGAAGTATCGGCCGGTGAAATAGACGATCATCCAGATGTGGGCGACGGCGAAAAAGCCCATCTGTCCCAGAAAATTGTTGCATGAACCGAGATAATCGCCGACGGCAGAAAACAAAAGTACCAGAGTCATCTGCCACGGGCACAGCCAGAGAGAGGCGACTGCAAGTGCCGCCAGAGGAAATGTTATCTTGTGCGGTATCGCTGCTCCGCTGAAATACAGGATGCAGAATGTCAGGAAGATGCCTGATGCTGTCAGTGCGACCGGTCCGGTCTTTCGGGTCTGGAGTTTCAATAGTGCCATACTTATCATTTTCCGCTAATATAGCAAAACAGCAGGGTTAATGCAAAATATTCTGTTTCAAAACATAATATTGGATTTGCGGGATAATATTGCTACCTTTGCATGTTTATATGCCTTACAGTGAACAAGAATCATTAAAATATTTATGTTAAATAACTAAACTCAAACAACCAGATGAAAAAGATCAGATTGTTTTTTATGCTGATGGCGATGCTTGTTTCGGCTCTGGCTTATGGCCAGAACATCACCGTGACAGGTGTCGTTAAGGATTCATCCACTGGTGAGGGAGTTCCTTTCGCTTCTCTTCAACTGAAAGGAACCATGATAGGAACAAGTACAGACGGAGATGGTATTTACTCCATTTCTGTGCCGTCTGACGGTGTCCTTATCTTCTCGTCAGTAGGATACGTCACAGTCGAGGTGCCGGTCATGGGCAATGCGGTTCATGATGTAAACCTCGATCCTGACACAGAAACTCTCGAAGAGACTATCGTGGTGGCCTTCGGTACCGCTACAAAGGAGTCCTTCACAGGTTCCGCTACAGTCGTCAAGTCTGATGACATTGCAAAGACTCAGTCAACTGATGCTACCCGTGCCCTTGAAGGTGTTGTTGCGGGTGTGCAGATGACAACGGTTTCCGGTACTCTCGGAAGCAAGCCTCAACTTATCATCCGTGGTGTCAGTTCGATGTCCGCAGGTACCGATCCTCTTTATGTGATCGACGGTATCCCTTACGGAAGCGACTTCGATATGAACAACCTCAACCCTGCCGACATCGAGTCTATGACAGTCCTAAAGGATGCTGCTTCAAATGCTCTTTACGGTGCCCGTGGAGCGAACGGTGTCATCATGATCACAACAAAGAAGGCAAAGATCGGTGATGCAGTGGTGAATGTGGACATGAAGTGGGGTCTCAACACAAAGGCGCTCAAGAGTTATGACTACATCACTGAGCCAGGTCAGTATTACGAGGTTTACTATGCTGCACTCCGCAACTATTATGAGGACAGCGGCTACACTTCGCAGGATGCTCATTTCATGGCGAACGAGACTCTCCTTGCCGACGGTAGCGACGGTGGTGTAGGCTATCAGGTATACGATGTTCCGCAGGGACAGGCATTCATCGGATCGAACGGAAAACTCAATCCTAATGCGGTTCTCGGCCGTCTTGTCGACTATAACGGCCAGCAGTATTTCGTGACTCCGGACAACTGGCTTGACCACACATACCACAATTCCCTCCGCCAGGAGTATAACGTGAGCGTGTCTGGTACTACAGGAAAGGCTTCGGTCCTCGCGTCATTCGGATATCTCAACAACAAGGGTATCGTGGACGGTTCCGACATGTACCGCTACACTGCACGTGTACGTACTGACTATCAGGCAAAGGAGTGGTTCAAGGTCGGAGCAAACGTTTCCTACACCAACTACAACTGGAACAACGGTAACACCGACGAGGGTTCTGCCGGATCGACCGGTAACGTCTTTGCCATTGCAAACCAGATCGCTCCTATCTATCCTCTCTTCGTGAGGGACGGCAACGGAAACATCATGACCGACAAATACGGCATGCTCGTATATGACTACGGTACAGGTGAGAATGCCGGTATGACACGTCCTCTTCTCGGTAACTCCAATGCCCTTCAGGCTGCACAACTTGACAGAAGCAATTCAGAAGGAAACGCATTCAACGGTACTGCATTCGCAGAGGTCAAGTTCCTCAAGGACTTCACATTCACATTCAATGCCGGTGTCGGTCTTGATGAAATGCGTGGTACTTCTGTAAGCAACATGTATTACGGACAGTATGCTCCTACCGGCGGTATGATCGGAAAGTCACATGGAAGATCTTTCAGCCTCAACCTCCAGCAACTCCTCAACTATAACAGGACATTCGCAGGAGTTCACAATGTAGGCGTACTCCTCGGACATGAGTGGTACAATTCGAAGTCATATTCTCTTTCTGCCATGAAGACCCAACTCTTCTCAATGGAGAACGACGAACTCAATGGTGCCGTAGTTGACGGAAAATCTTCATCTTCAACAAGAAGCGAGTATAACAGTGAGGGTTATTTCGTACGTGCCCAGTACGACTACATGAACCGTATCTTCGTGAGTGCTTCATATCGTCGTGATGCATCGTCAAGATTCCACCCGGACCACAGATGGGGTAACTTCTGGTCATTCGGCGGAGGCTGGATCATCAACCAGGAAAGATGGTTCCCTAAGGCTCCATGGATCGACATGCTCAAGATCAAGGCATCGGTTGGTTCACAGGGTAACGACAGCATCGGAAACTATCTTTATACCGATACATATTATCTTTCAAACAACAATGGCCTTCCTTCGATCAAGTTCGGTGTGAAGGGTAATGAGAACATCACTTGGGAGACAAACACCAACATGAATGCCGGTGTGGACTTCGACTTCCTCAGAGGTCGTGTCACAGGATCCTTCGAGTACTTCTACAGAATGACTTCCGACATGCTCTTCTGGTTCACCGTTCCTGCATCTCTCGGTTACGGCGGTTATTATGACAACATCGGTGACATGAGGAACCATGGTATCGAGTTCTCTACAAACGTAAACATCATGCGTAAGAGAAACCTCAACTGGAACGCATATCTCAACTTTACCCACTATACAAACAAGATCACAATGCTCCCTGAGGAGAGAAAGACCAGGACAGTGGAAGGATATAAGGGATATGCAAGCGGTACAAGATTCTATGGTGAAGGTCTTCCTTTCAATACATTCTATCTCCAGAAGTTCGCCGGTGTAGACCGTGAAACCGGACAGTCTCTCTGGTACAAGGATGTTCTTGATGAAAAAGGAAACGTTACCGGACGTGAGACCACAACCGTCTATTCAGAGGCTACGCAGTATCTCTGTGACGATCCTACACCGAAACTTTACGGAGGTTTCGGAACATCTCTCGACTTCTACGGATTCGATGTTTCGGTTGCCTTCACATACTCTATCGGAGGTCTTGCATATGACTCAGGTTACGCAGGATATATGGGTTCGCCGCTTCCTTCAAGTGCGGGTTCGAACTTCCACAAGGACGTGCTCAAGGCCTGGACTCCGGAAAACAAGGATTCTCAGATTCCGAGATTCCAGTATCAGGACCAGTATTCTGCCGCTTCATCAGACAGATTCCTTGTCGACGCAAGTTATCTGAACTTCCAGAATGCACAGATCGGCTACACATTCCCTGAGAGAATGGTAAGAAAACTTCATGTTTCGAAACTCAGACTCTATGCGGCATGTGACAACATCATCTACTGGTCTTACCGTGAGGGACTTGACCCACGTCAGAGTTTCAGCGGAAGCACCAGCAACGCTATGAATTCTCCTGTCAGGACAATTACGGGAGGTCTCAACATCACATTCTAATCATTCATGAAAACAGGTAAAATGAAAAATACAATCATTAAATCGCTTGCAATCCTCACTGTGACAGTCTTTGCTGCCGCAGGATGTGTCAAGGAGACCTTCCCATTGGGCGGAACCCTGACATCAGAGCAACTTGATGCTTCCGAGAATGCCCTGTCGTATATGGTCAACGGTATACCTGCAGCCATGATGACTTCCGGAACTGCCGGATATGCCAGCAACTACGGTTTCCACGGAGACTACGGTATCGCTGCTATCCACCTCATGACAGAGTCAATGCTCGAGGACCTCGTTGTCCTCGGTGAAACCGGATACTTCTGGTTCGGTGCATGGCTTCAGAACATGTCTCAGGGATCTGACTATATCTATTGTGCATACTTCTGGGACTGCTATTACGAGTGGATCAAACTTACCAACGACATCATCGCAAAGGCTGGTGACGTCACTGAAGATTCTGATTCGGAACTTAAGAAGGCTGTAGGACATGCTTATGCATACAGAGCGATGTTCTATCTTGACCTTGCCAGACTTTATGAGCCAAAGCAGAACAATGTGATTCCGGTAAGCGATGACATCCTCGGTCTTACAGTTCCTATCGTTACAGAGGCCACTACTGAGGCAATCGCAAAGAACAACCCTAGAGCGACAAGGGACGAGATGTACAACTTCATCTTCTCTGACCTTGACAAGGCCGTAGAATTCCTTGATGCAGCCGACAATTCATACACAGCCCCTTCACTCGGCGCCGTTTATGGACTTTATGCAAGAGCATATCTTGAACTCGGCGCTGCTGATGACCAGGTGGACAAGCAGGCTTACGAGCAGGCTGCAAAGTATGCAAGGCTTGCAATCACCACAAGCGGAAAGACTCCGCTCACCAAGGCCCAGTGGCATGATGCGAACACAGGCTTCAACAGCGGCAATTCGAACAACTCATGGATGTGGGGCCTTACCCTTTCAAGCGAGAACGCTTCCAACATCATCACCAGTGTCTCTCACATCGCTTCAGAGGCTACATGGGGCTATTCGATCCTTTCTCTCCCTGGTGCAAGCAAGGCTTTCTATGAGCAGATCAGCAACGATGACTTCAGAAAGAAGTCTTGGCTCGATCCGGAAGGAACATGGAATCCTAACTCTGCGAATTACACCGCGAACCACGGATATCAGTTCTGCGGAAAGGATGACTCGATGTCCGGTTATGAGCAATACCATATCTATAACGCCAACGATTATTTCCTTTATTTCGCTCCTGCATACACGAACATCAAGTTCCGTCCTGCAGCAGGTGAGTGCGTGGATTACACCACAGGAAACTGCGCTGACCGTGCTCTCATGCGTGTCGAGGAAATGTATTTCATCGAAATCGAGGCTACACTCCATTCAAAGGGACTTTCTGCTGCGCAGCGTCTTCTCAACGAATTCATGCAGACTTACAGATATGAGTCTTATGACTGTTCGAGGAATACTGGTTCCAACGAGGCTTTCATCAAGGAAATGCTTTTCCAGAAGAGAGTCGAGTTTTGGGGTGAGGGTATCCTTATCTACGACTACAAGCGACTCAATCAGGGCATCACAAGAGGCTATGAGGGAACGAATGTGCCAGGTTCGGCAAGATTCAACTGTACAGGCCGTTCTCCTCAGTGGAATATCGTGATCACACGAGGTGAGTTCCAGTCTAATACAGGTATCACTCCGGCTCTCAACAATCCTGATCCTACCGAGTCTCTTGAACTTTGGAATGAATAATCTTAAAGATGAATAAGACAATGAATGCAATCAAATATTTGAAATATATCCTTGCAGCACTTCTCCCGCTTGTGCTCGCTTCTTGTAACCAGGAAGAGCCGTATGCACCAGGCGAAAAGGATGATCCTAACTGCATGTATTTCTATTTTCCTGCAAATGACAATGCCATTCATCACGAACTGGAACTTGATGCTCCTACATCATTGAAGTTCCTGGCCTGCAGAAAGGTAGAGGATGGTGACGCTTCCATTCCATTCCGTGTGATCGCAAATGACGAGGTCTTTGTGGTGGATGAAATATTCTTCAATGACGGCCAGACAGAAACAGAATTCAGCATCTCTTTCGATGATGCGGAACCTGGCAAGAAATATACATGTACTGTGGTCGTAGACGATCCGGCATATGTTTCAGCATATGCTCTTGAGGATGCCGAACTCACATTCTCTGTCATGAGGGTGAGTTGGAAACACCTCGGAACCGGTCTTTGGAGAGATGATATGCTCAGCACCGGTTTCGATTGTGCAAATCCATATCTCGAGACTGAGTGCCAGGTTTATGAAAGGGAAGACCTTCCGGGATATTACAAGATCGAGGATGTATATAATCCGGAATATGTTGCAGAACTCATGGACGGCCATTTCAACAAACTTGCGGATTGGGAATCTGCAATAGAGGATGTGCCGATTTACCTTGATGCTTCAGATCTGACAAAGCCTTGGTTCGATGTGAACTATATCGGTCTGACCATGGGCTCATATGGTGAGGCGTTCATCTATTCTGATGTGCCTGAACTTTATGGTGCCAATTCGAGCATCCTTTATCTCAATTATGAGGACGGTGTCTTTACTGCTCCGACCGGCGGTATCATATTTGAACTTGTTGCATATGGTGCTCTTCGTGCCAACCAGAGCAACATGTTCCGCTTTGTGCTTCCTGGCTACAAGCCTTATGACTATTCTATAGCGCTCTCAAACAAGGAATCAGAGAATGGTATCCTCCCTGTGACCTTCACTCTTGGAACAAATGTCAAGGAAGTGAAGTACGCGGTTTATGAAGGACGCGTGAATGAAGTCGAGGTTGTAGGAAAGGTAGAGGACATCAAGAACGGCAAGGTTGCTGTAAAGAAGATCACTGAGACCGGAACATACGACCTGACATTCGACAAGTCCGGTTTCTATACTATTGTCGCATGTACTTATGACGAGAACGGTGAATATCAGAAGTCCGCATCCCTCCGTTTCGGCTATGACACAGCAGATGATCCTAGGGATATCAAACTGACTGCAGGTCTTATCGTTTCCGATAAGAATGCTCCATCAGGACTCACTTCTGAGAACTCTCTTGAATACTATGTATATGGCGAGGATATCGAGGTCGCAAAGGTTGCTCTCTTCAAGAAGGCTCATTATGACAACTTCCGTGAGAATATGCAGAATGAGATCGAGTACTATATCGCTCCTCTGAATACCCGTCAACTTGATTCGTTGAACAAGACAGGATATACAGGAGTGATCGGAGGTCTTGCTGCCGGCACAGAGTACACCCTCGTGGTCTATGCAGATAACGGCTATCATAAGGAATTCATTTCTACTACAGCAAAGACAGAAGGTGAGTTCGATATGTTCAATGAGGAATTCAACGTATATGACCTTCCGGCATCCGCTCAGCCGGAGTCGCATGACGCTTACTTCCAGGAATGGCAACTTTGGTCGCTCGACCTTCTCAAGGAAGGTGCTGTCGGCAGAGAATTCCGTAGCAACGTGACCGTATATGACAAGGCTGACGAGTATTATGATGAGGAAGGCAAGCCTGTTGACGATCCGGATCTTGCTGCAAATAAAGTCGATTTTGTCGGCCTTAGAGGCATGTTCCCTAAGACGGTTGAGAAATATGGTGTTTCCAATGTCCTTGATTTCGAATATTACGAAGGATTCATCTATTCTCTTATGACCCAGATGAAACCTGCCGCATACCAGGGCTCTCTTCTGTATCCGACCAACTTCTATTATTTCCTTTCTGCTCAGGGTCTCGGCGCCACACTCGGAAACGGAGCAATGATCGGCGGATTCTGTGATGAGGGAGTTGTCGCATTCGTGTCTAACCCTCAGTTCGGTGCGAACATCATCGCTATGGGTCTCTGCTACTTCAAGAAGGCTGACTACAGTGATGAAGGTGCCCTCTTTACCGAAGAGGTTCACGGATATCCGATGCTTGTAAGTCCTGATTCTCCGGCATTGAATCGTGGCAGCGAGGCAATTGCTTCACTCAAGGCTCCTGCTGCATGTGAACGCGTTTCCATGGCGCTTCAGGCAGAGAGAAGAAATTATGTCGAGACAGACAGAGGATATGTCATGTCCACCATCGATATGATCAGGAAGGCACCTTATAACTATATGGAAAAGGCCGTTGCTTCTGATGTTCATGGACATGCCTCAGTTGAATGTTCTGTCAAGCAATCGTCTGACATGCCTTCCGCTTCAGGTGAACTGAAAAAAGGTAACTGGATGGAAACTCTTAAAAAATAGTAGCGCAATAATTTGCGTGTACTGAAATTTTATTAACTTTGAGGTTTGCCGGGTAACTGGTAAACCTCAATTTTTGTTGGGGCAGAAAATGCAAACCTTAAATTTTGAATATGCATATTTTTTCTAAGAAAAACTCGTCGCTCTTCCTGACAGCGGCCATGCTCATTGCGGCCGCATCCTGCACTCAGGAACTTCAGGAGAACGACCTTGTAAAGCCTTCAGATGACGTTGTCCTTACAAAGGCTGTGAACACTCCTGAAGATGCTCTGGAAGGCAATCTTATCGTAAAACTTTCAGAAGAGACAGTTGTTGCGGGATATGAAGGCCTGATGTCGCAGTTCTCCGAAAAGGTCGATGTCATTTCTATGAGACCTGTTTTTCCTGCAGCAGTGATGGAAGATGAAGTGGCCAGAAAGTATGATCTCCACAGATGGTTCAGAGTCGATTTTGAAGGTGTGAGTCCTGAAAGGGCCGCAGCAAGGCTTTCTGAATTTGATGCTGTGACCAACATTCAGTTCAACAAATCACCGAAGCAGGCTTCTGACTGCAATGCTACCGGTTATGCCCCTTCTCTTGCAATGATGGCGTCTTCATCGTTGCCGTTCAATGACCCGATGCTTGCAGACCAGTGGCATTACATCAACACCGGCAACAGTCTCGTTTCTTCTTATGTGGTAGAAGGCGGTGACATCGCGGTCAAGGATGCATGGAGACTCACAGGCGGAGACCCAGACATCATTGTAGCCATCTGCGACGGTCCGGTGAAATATGACCATCCTGATCTTGCTCCGAACATGTGGGTCAATACAAAGGAACAGAACGGTGCAGTAGGCGTGGATGATGACAACAACGGTTATGTGGACGATATATATGGCTTGAACTGTACCACCGGATACGGAGAAATAGATTGGTCGAACAAGGATGAGTCAGGTCACGGAACCCATGTCGCAGGTGTCGTAGGTGCGGTGAATTCAAATGGAACCGGTATCTGCGGAGTTGCCGGAGGTACAGGCAAGGGTGACGGTGTGAGACTCATGAGTTGCCAGATCTTCAATGGCGGACAGTCAAGCAATGACGCTTCAGCAGTCGCATTCTACTATGCTGCGAAGAATGGTGCATCAATCGCACAGTGTTCTTTCGGCTGGCAGGGAGGTGTCTTCGACAGCGATGACACATATAAGAAAGCATACGGGGTTGAATATGCTGCCATCAAGTATTTCATGGATCCAGCCAATAACAACAGCAAAGTTTTGGATTCAAACATCATGATCTTTGCTGCCGGAAATGATGCTTCCAGACAATCAAGTTACCCGGGTGCCCTTGAAGAGGTGGTCTGTGTGACCGCTCTTGGTCCGGATCTTCTTCCTGCAATAAACTATACCAACTATGGCGCGGGATGTAATATCGCTGCCCCAGGTGGAGATTATTTTGTGGGAACTCTCTATCCTGGCGAAGTGAACAGAAGTCAGGTTCTTTCTACATTCATCAATACGGTCGCAGTTACTGCCAAGGTGGGTGCTGAAAAGACTGCCGGACATGATTATGCATATATGCAGGGAACTTCGATGGCTTGTCCTCACGTTTCAGGTATCGCAGCACTTGGCCTTGCATATGCTGAAAAACTCGGAAAGAAATTCACAAGAGAAGAATTCATCTCCATGCTTCTCACCTCAGTGGACGATATCGACGCGCGCCTTACTTCCGGAAGCAAGCCAAGGGCTATCGAGGGCGGCAAGGTTGTGAACGGTGACCTTGCTCCATACAGGAAACAGATGGGTACCGGAGCCATTGATACATGGCAGTTCCTCATGGCCATCGAAGGAACACCTTCAATCCTTGTCGAGACCGGAAAGTCTGCAAGATATGACATCTCCACATACTTCGGTGGCAATGCTGTCAATCTCACATATCTCGGAGTCGAGATTGACGCTGAATCGAAGGCGGCGCTCGGACTTGCTTCAGATCCTGAGATCGCTTACGGAAAACTGAAGATCAATCCTACAAAGGTGGGATCAGGTAAAATCACAGTCAGGGCAATCGCAGGTCCAGATGCTGACGGAAAGGTTGACGGTGATGCACAGATCGGTGGTTCGGAGATTGTCAGGACTATTTCAGTCATGTCTCGCGGTGTGGCTGCTTCTAACGGTGGATGGATGTAATTAAAGGAGAAGATTTTATGAGGAATATATTTATATCACTTATGTTCGCTGCAGTCATCGCTTTTGCATCTGCGTGCGGAAACAAGGATAATGGACCGGAAGTGTCGAAAGAAATCGTAGCCGAGTGGCATCTTATTGAAATGAGCGGAGCGGATGCGAAATCCCTTCCGGAAGTATATATAGATTTCAAGCAGGACCTTAAGTTCGAACTCTATCAGAAGATCGGTGAGGGAAGATTCCGCAGATATGGCGGAACTTATGCCTTGACCGGCTCGGAACTTTCTGGAAAATACTCTGACGGAAAGGATTGGGGCAGCAGTTATGCCGTTTCTTTTGACGGATCGAATCTCGTTCTGAAAGCACAGAACGGTTCTGAAGAGGTGTGTACATATGAGAAAAAATCCCTGTCGCAGAGCGACAAGGATCAGGCTGAGGTTATTACCAAGGCTGCTGAGGACATGCCTCGATACTTATAATGTATCCTTTCTGAGGTTTTCGATGTATTTGTCGATCCTCTGAAGTTCTTTTGGAATATTGATGTTTTGAGGACAGTGTCCGGAGCATTGGTTACATCCGATGCATCGGGCTGCCTGTCTCAGTTTCGGAACAGCCCTGTCGTAACTTACAAGATAAGCACGACGGGCTTTTTTATATCCCTCATCCTCTATGCTCTGGGCGATCTCTCCTGCATTCACACACTTGTTGTAATGCAGCAGGATGGCCGGAATATCGATTCCGTACGGGCATGGCATGCAGTATTTACAGTCGTTGCAAGGGACTGTAGGGTACTTCTGCATCATTTCGGCCGTTTCGTCAAGGAATACCAATTCTTCTTCTGTAAGAGGAACAAGAGGGGAGTATGTGCCGATGTTGTCCTTGAGATGCTCCATATAGGTCATACCGCTCAATACGCAGAGCACACCTTCGTGTGTACCGGCGAATCTGAAAGCCCATGACGCAACGCTTCCTTCTGGGTTACGTTCCTTCAGACGATCCGCTATGAACTGCGGAACCTTCGAAAGACGTCCTCCGAGAAGCGGTTCCATGATGACGGACTGGATACCTCTTTTGTCCAGTTCCGCCTGAAGATACTCGGCGTTTGCATTTCTGCCTCCTGCATGCTTCCAGTCCACATAATTGAGTTGGATCTGCACGAAATCCCAATGATACTTCTCATGCAGTTCCATGAATGCGTCGAAACTCTCCTGATTTCCGTGGAAAGAGAATCCGAGATTGCGAATGCGTCCGGCCTTGCGCTCTTCCATCAGGAAGTCCAGCATTCCGTTGTCCACATATCTTGCATTGAATGCGTCTATGCCTCCGCCTCCGATCGAATGCAGAAGATAGTAGTCTATATAGTCGGTCTGGAGATTCTCGAATGATTTCCTGTACATCATCATCGAATTCTCGCGGGTATAGTTGCTGAAATTCGACAACTTCGTCGCTATAAAATAACTTTCACGAGGATGTCTCTTCAAAGCGATGCCGGTGGCCGTCTCACTCTGACCCTGAAGATATACCGGAGACGTATCGAAATAGTTCACGCCATGCTCTATCGCATAATCAACAAGGCGGTTCGTGGTCTCCTGGTCGATGATGTCCTTTCCGTTCTCATCCTTTATCATCGGCCATCTCATACATCCGTATCCCAAGATGCTGACCTTGTCGGAGTTGCCTCTGTTGATGCGATATGTCATTGCACTGCCATCTTCCGGGACATCCTTGCCGTTCTGCTCATAACTGCTGTCCTGGGCAGATCTTCCGCATCCTTCCACAATGCCGATTCCGCCTATTGCTGCAGCAGCGGCTCCGGCCTTTCTGAAGAATTCTCTTCTGTTCATATTCGTCTTCATAGTCTAGATCGTTTTATGGATTTCATGTCCTTCCACATGGATTGCAGTGAAAGGTCTTGCAGGACAAAGATTCTCGCATGCTCCGCATCCGATGCACCTCTCCTCATTTACAGTCGGGATCATCAGTGATTCAGGATTCTCAGGGTCTTTCCTGACCATCCTGATCGCTCCGGCAGGGCAGTGACGGGCACAGTTGCCACATTTCACATTATCGGTGTTGACAACGCAGGCTGCCAGATTCACTACTGCATGTCCTATCTGGATTGAAGACTTTTCCTCGCGGGTGACAGGCTTGATCGCACCGGCAGGACAGATGTCTGAACATCTTGTACATTCAGGACGGCACCAGCCTCTTTCGTATGACATTTCCGGCTGCATGAGGGTCATGAGCGATGTCGATGGCCTGAGGACATGGTTCGGGCATACGCTTACGCAGAGTTGACATGCTGTGCAATGGTCGGCAAAATGCTTGACACTGAGCGAACCAGCAGGCACGAGAGGCGTCTGACGTTCAGGCTTTTCGGCGTTGCTTATTGCTGTCAGGCCTCCGTCTACCTTCATCTCCTGAGCCTTTGCCGCCACTGCCGTACCTGCAATCACCGCCGAAGTTATGAAGGCCCTTCGTCCCTGGTCAGTCTTCTCCTTTCCAGCCTTTTCTGCCTTCTCCTTTCCAGCCTTTTCAGCCGTCACCTCCGGCTTCTTTGCTGTCATCCCCGGCTCTTTTTCAGTCATTCCCGGCTCTTTTGCCGTCATTCCCGGCTCCTTTGCCGTCATCCCCGGCTCGACCGGGGATCTCCTTCCATACCTCAAAGCATAATGAATCGCCCCCTCATTACAAGTCTCGATGCAATCCATACATGCCACACACCTGCTGTAATCGATCTCGTGTTCCTTCATGTTGATGCACGAAGCCTTGCACTGCTTTCCGCAAAGTCCGCAGTTGCGGCACTTCTCTGTGTCGATCACAGGCGCAAAGACGCTGAAACGCGAGAAGAAGCCCAGAACCGTACCTACAGGACATATGGTGTTGCACCATGTCCTTCCGTTCTTCCATGCAAGAACACCGATCACCACAAAGGTCACAACGGCTATCGCGAATGTTGAAACGGATCTGATCCATACGTCCACGCTGTAGAATGCATAACTTCCGGCTCTTTCGGCAATCCATGCGAAGAAATTGTTGCCCCACTGATAAAGAGGTGCGAAAAGATTGCCTGCAATGCGGCCGTATGCGCTATATGGAGCGATGAGAATGGCAATCGAATGTGCTCCCAAAGCAAGACCTATGACGAAAAGAACAAGTACCGTATATCTAAGCCAGTTCTTTGCAGGTGACCACCTGAAGCGGAATCTGTTCTTCTTTTTGGTCTTTCCGTGAATCCATGAAATTATGTCCTGCATGATTCCCAGAGGACATATTACGGAACAATACACCCTTCCGAAAAGCAGGGTGATGAGCAGAAGCACTGCCACTACGGCGAAGTTCAGTGCCAGAACTGCCGGAAGCAGTTGCACCTTGGCCATCCATCCGAGCCATGCGTGAAGAGTCCCTGTGAAATCCAGGAACAGAAGCGTCACGCCGATGAAAAAGACGGATGCCAGAATGATTCTGATTTTCTTAAGCATTATAGTTATAGTTTGGTTTAGTTGTCTCATATTCATCCAGTGCCTTCCTCATCAACTCCCTTCCAGCCTCAGAGATTTCTCTGGCACGGGCATAATCTCCTATCTCCCCATATGCGTCGAAAGGCATTTTTACAAGCACTTCAGGCTTGTACCGCTCTGCGGCAGTCTTCGCTATCACATGATTCATCAGTGAAAACGTTCGCGAAAGAATGCTGTAATAATTGTCTTCAAAAAGCAGTTCCGGTTCCGGCTCTTCGCTTGTGAACTTATGGTGCAGGATCTTCTCGCCCTGAGCCGTAGCAAGAATCAGTTTATCCTTGAAAGTGAGGCTGCTGTTATGTCTTACAGAATTCAATACGCTTCTTGTTTCAGCGTCAAGAGCCTTTTCAGCCTTGATGCGCTCCTCTTCCTGCCTTGCTTCGTCGATGAGAATCTGTCGAATGGATTCTACGTCTACATCGTTGACATCAAATGCTACAACAATATCATGTCCGTTCCTGTAAACCTTGTCAATCGGCATTGTGTTGACGATCCCTCCGTCCACAAGTGTCCTGAATCCGTATTTCACGGGACGGAAGAGAGACGGGATGGAAATTGAGGCCCTTACCGCCTCGAAGAGAGGGCCTCTGTCAAAGATGACTTCCTCTCCTGTGTACAGGTCTGCTGCAACAGCCTTGTAAGGAATACTCAAGTCTCTGATGTCAATGTCCGGTACGATCTCCTTGATGGCATCTATGACTTTGTCACCCTTCACCAGATGATTCTTGCTTATGGATAAGTCCATGAGAGAGAAGACCTTCCATGCGTCGAGCGAGAACAGCCACTCCTTGACTTCTGGAAGACGACCGGCAGCATATATGCCGCCGATAAGGGATCCTATCGAGGTTCCCGCTATGGAAGTTATGTTGTAGCCTCTGCTTTCCAGTTCTTCGATGGCTCCTATATAAGCCCATCCGCGAGGCCCTCCGCTGGAGAGTACCAGAGCGACGTCTTTAGTCTTCATAGTTCCTGCCGTTATCCTGAAAAGCAAATATAACAAAAAAAGAACCTCGCAAGGTTCTTTTTCAGTTAATTCATTATCGCACAGTCGAAATATTCCTTGAACAGGGCCAGAGCCTTGTCCAGTTGCTCCGGAGTGTTGTGCGGAGTGTCAGCGAGTCTGTACTCCCATCCGAGAGACTCGTACTTGTGTTTTCCGAGAGTGTGATAAGGCAGGATCTCTACTCGTTGCAACATCTTGTATGACTTGAAATGTTCTCCAAGTGCCCTGATGTCCTCTTCAAAGTCACTGATTCCCGGTACAAGTACATAACGTAGCCAGAAAGTCTTCCCGTTTTCTTCAAGCCATTGTGCGGTCTTTAAGGTCTGGGCGTTGCTGCGTCCTGTAAGTTCCTGGTGTCTGCTGTCATTGAACTGCTTGCAGTCAAGAAGCACGAGATCCGTCTGACGGAGGAGATTCTCGATGTCACTGTTCCACATGCCTCCGTTGGTGTCCAGACAGATGTGGATGCCTTCCTCCTTGAGCCTGTCAAAAAGCGGAAGCAATGCTTTCGCCTGTGCGGTAGGCTCTCCGCCTGAGAATGTGATTCCGCCTCTTCTGCCGAAGAACGGTTTCTGACTGACAGCCATCTTCACGATCTCTTCGACTTCCGTAGGAACGCCTCCATCAAAAGTGATGGTGTCCGGATTTGCACAGTACAGGCATTTGAATGGACAGCCTTGCAGAAAAACGACGAGCCTGAGTCCCGGCCCGTCGTATGTTCCCATTGATTCGTAAGAATGAACCTTTATCATTACTTCAATGATTCGTGGAATGTTCTTGAAATCACCTCAAGTTGCTGCTCACGGCTGAGTCTGATGAAGTTAACCGCATATCCTGAAACACGGATGGTAAGTTGCGGATACTTCTCAGGATGCTCCATTGCATCTACAAGCATCTCTCTGTTGAGGACATTCACGTTGAGGTGGTGTGCACCCTTTGTGAAGTAACCGTCCATCATTGTGATGAGGTTGTCGATCTTGTCCTCGTCAGTAGGGCCGAGCGACTTAGGCACGATCGAGAATGTATTCGAGATACCGTCCTTTGCATCGTGATAGTCAAGTTTTGCAACAGATGAAAGTGAAGCGATGGCTCCGTGGGTGTCGCGGCCGTGCATTGGGTTTGCACCAGGTGCGAATGCCACGCCCTTCTCTCTTCCGTCAGGTGTAGCGCCTGTCTTCTTTCCGTACATCACGTTTGAAGTGATTGTAAGGAGTGAAAGTGTAGGCTCGGCATTCTTGTATACCTTGCGCGCACGGAGTTCTGTATCGAACAACTGGACGATGTCGCGTGCAAGCACGTCAACTCTGTCGTCGTCGTTTCCGAACTTAGGGAAATCTCCCTCGATGTCGAATCCTTCAGTGAGTCCGTCAGCGTTGCGGCGAGCAGTCACCTTTGCGTGCTTGATTGCTGAGAGCGAGTCTGCTACGATTGAAAGTCCTGCCACTCCGTATGCGAGATTGATCTTAGGGTCGGTGTCGATGAACGCCATCTGAGACTTCTCATAGTCATACTTGTCATGCATGAAGTGGATGATGTTCATTGTCTCGTTGTATACGCGTGCAACTTCGTGAAGAACCTTCCTGTAGTTGTCCATTACCTCGTCGAAGTCGAGTACGTTGCTCTTGAGCGGCTTGATTCCCTCTACCATGAGAGTGCCTGTATTCTCGCAACGTCCGCCGTTGATGGCAAGGAGAAGTGCCTTTGCAAGGTTTGCACGTGCTCCGAAGAACTGGATCGCCTTTCCGATGGCCTGGTATGATACGCAGCATGCGATACCGTAGTCGTCGCAGCCTCTCACCTTACGCATGAGCGAGTCGTTCTCGTACTGAACAGAACTTGTGTCGATCGAAACCTTTGCGCAGAACTCCTTGAATCCTTCTGGAAGTTGCGGATGCCAGAGAACCGTCATGTTTGGCTCCGGTGCAGGTCCGAGGTTGTAAAGAGTCTGGAGGAAACGGAATGAAGTCTTTGTAACCTTGCTCTTTCCACCGGTAAAGCGTCCTCCGATAGACTCGGTGATCCATGTCGGGTCTCCGGCGAAGAGATCGTTGTATGAATTCATCCTGAGGTGACGTACCATTCTGAGTTTCATCACGAACTGGTCTATGAGTTCCTGAGCGAATGTCTCGTCGATGATATTGTGGTCGAGATCGTACTGGATGAAGATGTCGAGGAAAGATGATACGTTTCCGAGTGACATCGCTGCTCCATCCTGTTCCTTCACAGCAGCAAGATATGCCATGTAAAGCCACTGTACTGCCTCCTGAGCGCTTCTTGCAGGTCTGCTGAGGTCAAGTCCGTAGTAGTCGCCAAGAATCTTGATCTCCTGAAGTGCCCTGATCTGCTCTGCAACCTCCTCGCGGAGAGTGATGCGTGAGCGGGTCATTGTACCGGTGAGGTTCTTGAGGTCATCCTTCTTTGCCTCGATGAGCCTGTCTATTCCGTAAAGGGCAAGGCGGCGGTAGTCACCGATGATACGTCCGCGTGAATAGTTGTCAGGAAGACCGGTGAGGAAACCGAGCGACCTGTACTTGCGGATTTCCTCAGTATAGACATCGAAAACTCCGTCGTTGTGTGTCTTTCTGTAGTGTGTGAATATCTTCTTCACCTCAGGGTCGAGTTCCACACCGTTCTCGATACATGCCTTCTCGACGACCTTCCAGCCTCCGAAAGGCTTGATCGCTCTCTTGAGAAGTTCATCTGTCTGGAGACCTACGATAAGTTCGTTCTCCCTGTCGATGTAACCTGCTGCATGTGAGGTGATTGTTGAAATTGTTCTTGCGTCGATCGAACGTACACCACCGTTGGCTCTCTCTTCTTCGAGTGCTTCAAGGCACTTGTTCCAGAGTTTCTTTGTACGTTCTGTAGGTCCCTGGAGGAATGATGCATCTCCGTCATAAGGTGTAATGTTGCTGTAAACAAAGTCCGCAACATCAATTCTGCGGCTCCATCTGCCGTCGTTGAATTTCTGAACCATAATAAATTGTAATTAATTACTCTTTCAAATCGGCCGCAAAGATACCTTGAAAATTTATAATTTACAATCATATAGCGGCCGATTCCGGTTAAGATTTTGTGACAAATGCACGCCGGGTCACCACGACCTATATTTCCTCATTATCCTGGATGAATCTTATCCTGTTTGCGAGTATTTCATAATACATTTTTTCAACTCCGTCTGCCGAGGTGTATCTGGTGGTTCTCATTCTTCCTGTGACCTGTACCGGCATACCCTTGACGATCTTTTCAAAGTCGGGCATGTCCCTGCTGTTCCATGCAGTGACGTTGAACCATGTGGTTTCGGAAACTGCATTCCCATCCCTTGTCTTGTAAAGATGTTCGGTCACCACCGAGAAGTTGGCTACCTTGTTCCCGTTCACCTCGTTCGTGCGGACTGTTCCGACTCTTCCGCGGAGTTCGATTCTGTTCAGATGTTCCATTCTGCTCTTTCTTTTTTTTGTTTGACCTTATCTTCCCTACATCATGATGCGCATCTGGCAGGTTGGGTGCAAAGTAAGATGAAATATCTGACAATCAAAAGATTATGGCGGGCGCAGACTCGATGTTTTTCTGTTTTTTATAAGTGTTGAACGTTTTTATATGTTCATGACATCTTTTTTATGCATGGATAAGACTTTTCTTTATCATGACGGATTTAAAGAAAAAGAAAAATCTTGTTAAAGAAACGGAAAAACATGCTCTGAGGCCTTGCACCTGAACTCCGGCATCATGAACTTTGCCATGTGTGAAAAAATTGCATATGGATTACGGAAAGAATGTGAGGAACATATCCAGATGTCTGGAGTGCGGGGATGAAATAAGGTATGGCAGGACTGACAAGAAGTTCTGCTGCGAGGACTGCAGGATGTCGTATAACAATGCACTTCAGAAGTCTTCCCGAGGATATAAGAGGAGGGTGCTGTCAGTGCTTTCACGCAATTATGCCATTCTTGACGGACTTCTCAAGTCCGGCCGGGAGGCCTCGGATCTTCAGGATCTTGAACTGCACGGATTTCAGCCGGGAATGGTCACTTCCTACCGCAGGTGCGGAAAACATGATGTGTTCTGCTGCTTTGATATCAAGTACATAATGACTGCGACCAAGATATATTCGGTGATGAAAATCAAAAACTTTAAGTAAATTTGCAGTTTGCCAGTGATGAAAATTTTAATTACCGATATATTATGAAAGGAAAACTACTTATCGCAGGTACTGCACTTGCATTAATCAGCAGTTGCAACACTATGGAAAATCCGCTTCTTACGGAGTCGACCGCACCGTTCGGGGCTCCACAGTTCGACAAGATCAGGAATGAGCATTATCTCCCTGCATTCGAGGCCGGCATCGCAGAGGCCAAGGCTGAGATCGATGCCATCGTAGCAAATCAGGAAGAACCTACATTCGAGAATACGATTGAGGCTATGGAATATGCCGGTCAGACGCTTGACCGTGTGGCAGGTATCTTCTTCAACCTCATGGAGGCAAATACGGACGACCAGATGCAGCAGATAGCAGAGCAGGTCTCTCCTATGCTGACAGAGTACTCGATGTATGTGTCTCTCAACAACGACCTTTTCCAGAAGGTGAAGGCTGTCTATGAAAAGAAGGACGAACTGAATCTCGACAAGGATCAACTCAAACTTCTCGAGGACAACTACAAGAGTTTCGTGCGTGGTGGAGCAAATCTCTCGGATGAAGACAAGGAGACATACAGCAAGTGGGCAGAGGAACTTTCTCTTGCTACACTTGAGTTCAGCAAGAATGTCCTTGCAGCGACAAATGCCTATACTCTTCACATCACGGATTCTGCCGACCTTGGAGGACTCCCTGAGTATGTGAAACTTATGGGAGCAGAGACCGCAAAGGAAAAAGGTCTTGAAGGATGGGCGTTTACGCTCGATTATCCTAGTTTCGGACCATTCATGAAGTCCAGCACCAACCGTGAACTCCGCAAGCAGATGTGGATGGCTTACAACACAAGGGCAATCGGCGGCGAGTTTGACAATACTGATGTCGTAAAGAAGATCGTTGACCTGAGAATCAAGTCTGCAAACATCCTCGGATATGAGACTTATGCCGACTATGCTCTCGAAGAGAGAATGGCGAAGACCAAGGAGACCGTCAACGGATTCATCATGGATCTTCTCGAACCTTCGATGGAGTTTGCAAAGAAGGATGTCGAGACCGTTTACGCCTATGCGAAGGCTAACGGATTCGAAGACAGTCAGTTGATGCCATGGGATTTCAGTTTCTGGTCTGAGCGTTATCAGGAGGCTGAATACTCTCTCAATGAGGAGCAACTCAAGCCTTACTTCCAACTCGAGAACTGCATTGACGCCGTTTTCGACCTTGCATACCGTCTTTATGGAATCACCTTCCATGAACTTGACAATGTCCCTGTATATCATGAGGATGTGAAGGTATATGAGGTGAAGGATTCTGACGGCAGCCATCTCGCTCTTTTCTATGCTGACTTCTTCCCAAGACCAAGCAAGAGAGGAGGTGCATGGATGACTGAATTCCGTGGCCAGAGCATCAAGGACGGTGTGGAATACAGACCTTTCATCAGCACTGTGATGAACTTCACCAAGCCTTCTGGAGACGCTCCTTCGCTCATCACTCACAGTGAGTTCACAACATTCCTCCATGAGTTCGGACATGCACTTCATGGAATCATGGCTGAGGGAAGATATCCGTCACTTACCGGCACAAGCGTGAGCCGTGACTTCGTGGAACTTCCGTCACAGATCATGGAGAACTGGGCATATGAGCCAGAGTACCTTAATTCATTCGCAAAGCATTACCAGACAGGCGAACCAATTCCAGCCGAACTCATTGAAAAGATCGTTGCTGCGAAGAACTATCTTGCAGGTTACGGCCAGGTACGCCAACTTCACTTCGGCTACCTCGATATGGCATGGCATACCCTCAAGGAAGTCCCTGCTGAGGGCACTGTAGAGTTCGAACAGAAGACTCTTGCTCCATATGCTGTGATGCCTTCAGTTGACGGCTCGGCATTCTCATGCTCTTTCTCACACATCTTCTCAGGCGGATACTCTGCAGGATACTATTCTTATAAGTGGGCAGAGGTTCTGGAGGCTGACGCATTCTCACTCTTCAAGGAAAAGGGAATCTTCAATACTGAGGTGTCTTCTTCATTCCGTGAGAACATCCTTTCAAAGGGTGGCGCAGAGGATGAGTCAGTGATCTACCGCAACTTCCGCGGACATGATCCTGCACCGGAGGCTCTTATGGAGAAACTCGGACTTGTGAAGAAGTAGCGGATTGCCGCTTCATAAAGCAGAAATGGCTGATCGGCTTCTGACCGATCAGCCATTTCTTTATTTCGGTGCTATCCTATAAAGGAATGCGGCAATTATTGTGAACACGATGTTCGGCAGCCACAATGCTACAGCAGGCGGAAGAGTGTCTGTGTAGACGAACATCTGGCTGAATCGCAGGAAGAGGATATAGGTGAATGCCAGTGCGATACCGATACCGATGTTCCATCCGATTCCTCCACGGCGTTTCTTTGAGGAAAGCGCTACACCCATGATCGTCAATATGAACGCGGAGAAAGGAAGGGCGAGTCTGGTGTGCTTCTCGATGAGCGAAAGTTTGACGTTGGCGTCACCTCGCATCCTCTGCGTGCTGATGAGTTCCTCCAATTCATCATAATTGAGGGTCTGCACCGTCTTCTCATTGAGTTGGAAGTCCTTGACTGACAATGCCAGAGTGGTGTCTATCTGCCTTCCGCTCCTGATCTTGTCGGTCATGTCTTCCCTATAGTCACGGATGAAATATTTCTTCAAAGTCCATTTGCCGGTCTTTTCATTATAGACGGCAGTTTCTGCAGAAAGTTTTGAAACCAGTTCATTGTTCTCGATTCTTTCCAGAGTGAACCTGTAGGCGGTCTTGTTCCATGAACTGAATGATTCCGCATAAACGAATTCACCGGGAGCGATCTGGTAATGAACATTCCTTCCGACTCCCTTCGTCCTGGTCTTGATGTATTTTTCCTCGAAATCCAACCGCGTCTTGTTGGATTCCGGTATGACGAAGAGGTTCAGGTAAAGCGACAGAATCGCAATCAGCGTGGCGGAGAATATATACGGGACCATCATCCTGTGGAAACTGATTCCGCAGGAAAGGATGGCGATGATCTCCGAGTCCGCAGCCATCTTCGATGTGAAGAAAATGACCGTGATGAACACGAACAGAGGACTGAACATGTTCATGAAATACGGAACGAAGTTCACATAGTAATCAAAGATTATGGCCTTCAAAGGAGCCTCCTTGCTGACGAAATCGTCGATCTTCTCGCTGATGTCGAAAATGATGACGATGCCGATGATCAGGATAAGTGCCACAAAGAAGGTGGTGATGAACTTCCCGATTATGTACAAATCAAGTTTTCTTGGTCTGAGGTCAAACTCCATGATTTCTAAAGTCTTGTGGTTATTCTGCGTACGGTCTCGTCCTTCCATGCCTTGAAATCTCCGGCCTTGATGTGCTTGCGTGCCTCGCGGACCAGGTCAAGGTAGAAGGCAAGATTGTGCTCGCTGGCAATCTGACCTGCGAAAATCTCTCCTGCCACGAACAGATGTCGCAGATATGCCTTTGTATATGTATGGTCTACGAATGAAGTTCCCTTCGGATCGAGAGGGGAGAAGTCATCCGCCCATTTCCTGTTCTTCATGTTCATGATTCCGTCCCATGTGAAGAGCATGCCGTTTCGTCCGTTTCTTGTCGGCATCACGCAGTCGAACATGTCGACACCACGCTCTATTCCCTCCAGGAGGTTTGCAGGCGTACCCACTCCCATGAGATAGCGCGGCTTGTCCTGCGGAAGCATAGGGCAGACCACCTCCAGCATCTCGTACATCTTATCGGTAGGTTCTCCTACAGCGAGTCCTCCGATCGCATAGCCTTCGCGGTCAAGTGCCGCCGCATGTTCTACCGCCTCGCGTCTGAGATCCGGATAAACGCATCCCTGGATGATAGGGAAGAGAGCCTGCGAATATCCGTAAAGAGGTTCGGTCTCGTCGAAATGCTTCACGCATCTCTCCAGCCATCTCTGAGTCAGTTGAAGCGACTTCTTCGCATATTTGTAGTCAGCATCGCCCGGGCAGCATTCGTCAAGAGCCATGACTATGTCGGCTCCTATGATGCGCTGGGTGTCCATGTTGCTTTCAGGTGTGAAGATATGCTTCGAACCGTCGATATGCGAACGGAAGATGCATCCGTCTTCAGTCAGTTTTCTGATAGGACTGAGGGAAAATACCTGAAATCCGCCGCTGTCGGTGAGGATCGGCCTGTCCCACGACTCGAATTTGTGCAGTCCGCCTGCCGCCTTGAGCACATCGAGGCCCGGACGGAGATAGAGATGGTATGTGTTGCCGAGGATTATCTCGGCCTTGATATCTTCCTTCAGGTCGCGATGGTATATGCCTTTTACCGAGCCTACAGTGCCTACAGGCATGAAAATAGGGGTCTCGATCTGTCCGTGATCGGTCGTGATCACTCCGCAGCGTGCCGACGAATGCGGGTCGTTATGTGTCTTGACAAATTTCATTCGAATCAATTTAACCGTCAAAGATAGTAACTTTTGCTCAAAATCGCTTATCTTTGTCCGATACATGCTGAAAAGATGCTTCACTTCGTTCAGCATGACAGGAAGAATGTCAGCATGACAGAATAATGTCAGCATGAGAGGATGAATGTCATCCTGACAAGAAGAATGTCATCATGAGAGGAAGAATCTCAGCATGACAGGAAGAATCTCAGTATGACAGGAAGAATCTCAGTATGACAAGAAGAATGTCATCATGAGAGGAAGAATGTCAGCATGACAGGAAGAATGTCATCCTGAGCGATAGCGAAGGATCTTTCAAATAAGGAATAACATAAAACTGATAATATATGAACAAATCAATCAAACTCAGGCTCATAGTGATGAACATCATCCAGTGGGCCGTATGGGGATCCTACCTCACCTCAATGGGTAGTTATCTTGCTTCTGTCGGTCTTGCTACCCGTATCGGAATCTTCTATTCGATGCAGGGAATTGTGTCCATATTCATGCCGACCCTTATGGGAATCGTTGCCGATAAATTCATTCCGGCACAGAAACTTCTCGGAATATGTCACGGTATCGCAGGTGCGGCCATGTGCGGAGCCGGATTCTATGGAATGACAGCAGGATCAGATATCTCGTTCTCAATCCTTTTCAGTCTTTATGCCCTCAGTGTCGCATTCTATATGCCGACCATAGCACTCTCAAATTCAGTCGCTTACAATATTCTTGAGAGAAACGGCTATGATACTGTGAAAGATTTTCCGCCTATCCGCGTGTTCGGAACCATCGGTTTCATCTGTGCGATGCTTTTCGTGAATTTCTGCACTAACGGTGATGGTGTGCAGTATCAGCACTCATACAACCAGTTCATGGTTTCAGGAATCCTCGGACTCATCATGCTGTTCTATTGCCTGACTCTTCCTGAGTGTCCTTGCAACATGACTTCGGATGAAAACCAGTCGCTTGCAAAACGTATGGGGCTTGATGCTTTCTCGCTCTTCAAGGACAGACAGATGGCAATCTTCTTCATATTCTCCATGCTCCTTGGAGTTGCTCTTCAGATTACAAACGGCTTTGCAAATCCATTCATCTCACATTTCCAGGAAATTCCGGAATTTGCAGACGCATGGGGAGCGCGTAATGCCAATGCATTGATTTCCATCTCTCAGGTATCCGAGACACTCGGTATTCTCCTCATTCCGGTAGCAATGAAGATGTTCGGAATCAAGAAGGTGATGCTTATCGCAATGTTCGCATGGGTCCTCCGCTTCGGCCTTTTCGGAGCAGGTGACCCAGGTTCAGGAGTATGGATGCTCATCCTCTCGATGATCGTGTACGGCGTGGCATTCGACTTCTTCAACATTTCAGGATCTCTTTACGTGAATATGAGAACCACATCGAAGATTCAGAACAGCGCTCAGGGCCTTTTCATGCTCATGACCAACGGAATCGGAGCAACAATCGGAACACTCAGCGCACAGGCTGTCGTGAATCATTTCGTCTATAAGGCTGCCGAGCCGAACTGGAGCGCGGCATGGTATACATTCGCAATCTATGCAGTTGTCGTTGCAGTCCTGTTCATGATCCTCTTCAAGGAGCCGAAGGACTCAACAGTGAAAGTGGCCTAAAGGCCTTCATATATAAGAAGAAATCCGCTCATGAGATTACTCAGAGCGGATTTCTTTTATGCCATTTTCGGATCAATAGGTGAATTCCCACCAAGTGCTTTCGGACGATTTGCCTTCTTCATCTACAGCGGTTACGATGAGGATATATTCCTTTCCGCTTTCGACGCTTACCTTTGCTTCTGCAGCAGTCGTCTTGCTTATATAATACAGTCCTGGATTCAAAGCCATCACTTCGTCGGCCTTATCGATTGATGATCCGAGAGTATTTGTCCACAGATGTCGGTCTTTGGCTGTGAATATATATCGGTATTCTGTCGGATCACCACCTTCTGTACTCCATCTTATTGTCTGGTCTTCCCTTAATTTTTCAAGATCTTCCTCAATCTTTACGGTCATTCCGTTGTATGGAATATCAAGCGTCGTATAAGTCTGGGAGAATAGAGGACCGTACTTGCCGCTTGTATTGACAGCAATGGCGATGAGAGTGTATTCCGTGCCTGGAGAAAGGAATTTTCTGACTACTATATCCGATGACCTTTCAAAGAAATAAGCACTTCCACTTAAAAGAAGGTCTATCTTGTCCTGCTCTGTAGGGTACTGTTCGAGTTGTTCCTTGCTCAGAAGCATGTTATATACTATAAGTACAGATTTGCTTGCACTTAGTTTCAAAGATATGCCGGTCATGTCAATCTCAAGGTCTCCTGCAGAAAGAGTTACATCTCCGCCTGAAGTGTAGGACCTGGTCTTGACTTCTATATATGTGATGTCGCTTTCTGAATATTCACCATCGGCAGATTGAGGTACGATCCAGAATACATATTCATGTCCAGGCTCGATCAGCATGTCTGCACACTCCTCTTGAAAATTACTTACGGAACCTGTGTATGACAATGGTGTCGTATATGCTGTCTTGAATGGCAGACTTTCAAAAATATAACCGTTTTCCATATCATTGTGGAAGGTTGCCTTGTCCTGCAGGCCACAGTAATATGCACTGACATTCTTCATTGAAACATTGATGCTGAATCTGTTGAATGATACAGTTCCGGCAGAAATGTTTACCTCAGCCTTCTTCTCGGAGCCGAAATCGGTGATTTTCAATGGTATGGTAAGGACTGCAGCACGTGCAACAGTGATATCTTTGTCGGCTTTCATCCTGAATATGTGCTTCCTTCCATCAGTTGCTGTCACCGTGATGTTCATTTCGGTGTATGTCTGATTCGGTACCACGACGTGGAAAGGAACGGCTTCGCTTCCGACATCCACACCATCCGGACAGTTGAGATTCACGAAATTCTCCGAAAGCAGGGAAGTGTCCGGGTAATATTTACCTTCAGCAGGAACATAGCAGCATTCGCCGCTGATGGCCTCTGCCGCAGTTACGGTAATCGAGGATACCTTTACGGTTTCAGATGTGCATGAGATGTAGAACCTGAGGACGCCGGCGGCATTTTTGAAATTCAATACAGGTTCATACGCAACATCGCTGACCATAGGCATCGCTTCGTCTGCAAAAGATCCTGCCACATATGTCTGGTCAGTCGGAATAGTCAGATATATCTCTTCGTTTGCGTCGGGATTGCCCAGATACATTTCAGCAGTAGGGTAGGCCGCAATCACCCCCTTGCTGAAATCAAGCATGATGCGGCTCATAGGGATGAACACGGCGGAAGAACCGCCTGATTCCGCTGTCTGATATATCGCTTCAAAATTTCCGTTTGACACGATTATTTCATCACCCTCACACCAGTTTACCTTATAGGTACCTTCCTCATTCGGGCCTAAAGCCGTACGGGTGGGAATGTCGATATGTGCTGTAATGGACTCTCCTGCAGATGAATCGGGAGTGTGTTCCTCCATTTGGGAACATCCGGCCGCCATTGTTGCGGCAATACAGATATAGTATAGTGTTCTTCTCATTTTGTGGCCTTTTCATTATTTTATTCGAAATAATCCGAATAGTCGTTTACGTCATCATAAAGGCTTTCAGTGCTTCCGCTACCGCTGCCGATGAGAAGATATTGTTCGGCTTCCATGGTGATGACTTCCATAGCCGGAGAATTGTATTTGTCCGTTTCAGTTTTCATAGTTCTGCAAATATAATTTTTTTTATTTGCAAATGCGACATTAAGGATATAAATTGCATCTATATACAGGAATTAAATTTTGAGGCTATGAGAGATTTTATCATCAGGCATTTCGGCCGCATACTTGCTGTTCTTGGTTGTTCTACACTTGTGACCGCCTGCTACGGCATTCCTTATGAGCAATATATCCCTGTCAAGGGCAAGGTGATAGATGCGGAGACTTCGCTTCCAGTCAAGGGCATGAAAGTCACCGTTAATGTAGGTTTCGATGCTTTGGGATCTTCCGGTGTCCAGTCCCTTGAACCGACCGGACGTCAGGAGGTTGTGACAACCGGCACTGACGGAACTTTCTTCGTTGAAGTGGAAGCATACGGTGCTGTCGATGCGGTAATGCTCGATGTCGTGGATGTTGACGGTGAACAGAACGGCCGCTATCTTCCTGAGACCGTCGTTGCCGGATATGATGAAGGAGAAACCATAGTCGTGGAAGTAGAATCAATTGACTGATAATATCATTTGGCCTCGTCAGATAAGCGGTTTTAAAAAAAATGATTACCTTTGAAAGTTTTTAGACTTCAATCAATTGTTATGGCAATCATTAATAAAGACCGCAAGTACAGATGGGAATTCGAAAATATCGGAGGCTCATCACGTGTAAAGATCTCAAAAGGTGAGGATATCGCTCATCTTGCAGAACTCGATCCAAAGATGTGGACTGTCCTTTCATGTCCTGTGAAAGGATTGGAAATCGACGAGAAAAGTCTGTCATATATCGACGTTGACGGGGATGGAAAGATCCGCGTCAATGACGTGGTGGCTACCGCTCAGTGGGTGACCGGGGCTCTTTCCGATCCGAATGTTCTGTTTGAAGGTAAGGATTCCATCGGACTTTCGCTCCTGAACCAGGAAAATGAAACCGGAGCCGGACTCTACAGGTCTGCCCGTCAGATTCTTGAGAATCTTGGAAAGGAAGGCGATGTGATATCTCTTTCGGATACCGCAGACATTGCTGCAATATTTGCAAAAACACGTTTCAACGGTGACGGAATCATTACTGAGGCTTCAGCGGATGATGCAAAAGACAAGGAAACTATTGCTGCAATCGTCGCTTCTCTTGGTGGAGTTGCCGACAGAAGCGGTGAACAGGGCGTCAATGCTGACATGGTTGCCGCCTTCTATGCAGCCCTGGCGGAATTTTCTGCTTGGAACGACGCAGCAGTTGAGGCTCCGTTCGGTGACAAGACAGATGCTGCCATCGAGGCCTATAATGCTCTTGATGCTAAAATCAAGGACTTCTTCATGCGCTCAAGGCTTGCCGCATTCTCACCGGACAGCACTGCTGCTCTTGATGTGCAGACTTCACGCATTGAAGCAATCAGCGCTGACAATCTTACAGGAAAAGTTGAAGATATCGCATCATATCCGATAGCACGTGTTACCGGGAAATCAGAAATCGTCCTCTCGGAGCCTGTCAATCCGGCATGGGCCGCTCAGTTTGAGACAATCAGGGCTATGCTTGCAGACCAGAAGGTCCTCACAGAAGAAGACTGGAATACACTCGGCGACAAATTCGCAGCATATACAGCATGGAAGGCAGCCAAAGCGGGTGCTTCTGTGGAAGGTCTCGGACTTGAAACAGTAAAGAAACTTCTTTCCGACAACCGCCAGGAATCACTTCTCGCCTTAATCGCACAGGATTCTGCTTTGGCTGAAGAGGCTGCCGGCATCGAAATGGTAGACAGATTTCTCCATGTCAATAGAGATTTTGTGAGACTTCTTCGTAACTTCGTGACTCTCAATGATTTCTATGACAAGTCCAAGGCTGTCGGAGCAATCTTCCAGTCTGGCCGTCTCATTATTGACCAGAGAGAATGCCGTCTTTGTATGAAGGTGTCGGATATGGGAAAACATAATGCATCTGCCGCTGTCAGCGGAATGTATCTGATATATTGCGACTGCACAACGAAGACCAGTGCCGCACCTCTCAATATTGTTGCCGCTATGACAGTCGGTGAGGTCGGTGACATCTTCTTCGGCAAGAATGCCATTTATTATGATAATGCAGGTAATGAATGGGACGCAGTCATCACCAAGATAATCGAGAATCCTATCAGTGTCGCACAGTCATTCTGGTCTCCTTATCGCAGAATGGCCAAGACTGTCGAAAATCTTATCAGCAAGAATGCTTCGGACAAGGATGCGAAGATGATAGCAGATGCAAATGCCAAGATAAATGCTGCTCCTGCAACTCTTCCAGCAACAGGTGAAGCAAAACCTGCTCCTGCGGCACCGCCTTTCGACATCGCAAAATTCGCCGGAATCTTTGCTGCCATCGGTATGGCACTCGGCATGATCGGTACTGCACTTGTCACACTTGCCAAAGGTCTTGTAGCCCTCAAATGGTGGCAACTTATCCTGGTATTCGTCGGCATAATGCTTCTTATTTCCGGCCCAGCCATGGTCATGGCATGGCTCAAACTCCGCCGTCGCAACATCGCACCGCTTCTCAATGCCAACGGATGGGCTGTCAATGCCGCTTCCAAGATCAGCATTCCTTTCGGCGAAACCCTTACAGACACGGCAGACTTCCCTAAGATGAAACTAAAGGATCCATATGCTAAGCCAGGCCTCAAAGCATGGCAGAAATGGCTTGTCGCTCTCGTAAGCATTGCGGTTATCGTATGCGGTCTCTGGCTTTTCAATCTCCTTTCATGGGCTGGTCTTGAATCTCCGCTTCCTCGCTACCATAAGGAAGAATCAGTCGTAGAGGCAGTGGAAGAAGTCGCAGACTCCCTTTCTGTTGCAGATACCGCAGCGGTCGAAACTCCTGCAGTCGAATAATTTCCGACAGATCAATACTATATAAAGGAAGTGGCACTGTTTCAGCGCCACTTCTTTTTTGCGGATTCATTTTTATTCTAGAACTTTCCAGTCCTCTATCCGTCTGTTTTCGGTCGAGAAACTTACTCCGATCCTGAAGAGTTTACGCTGATCATTCACAAACGGTTTCGCATAACCCTTTTCCTCAATCTGCTGCAATGCTGCATCAGCGGAATTGTCTATCTTCAATTCGACGATATAGATGTAATCCTTTGTCTGAAGCAGAAGATCGATCCTTCCGTTGCTTGTGCTTCGCTCTGCCTGTACATACTCTCCAAGGAGTTCAATTATGATATACATTGCATATTGGAAGTTCTTTTCTGAATCACCTTGAATCTGGTACGTAGTATTGGCGAACAAGGCTTCAAGAATTCTCATGAACTTATATGGATCACCGGCCTTCAGCGCTTTGGCTAACCGAGATGTTGTAGTAGAGTCATCTGCCGGATTGACCGGAACATAATAGGAGTAAATGAAATTAAGGAATCCATTCTTGACTTCATCATTAGGGAATCCTAATCGGTACTCATTATATTCACTATCGTATCCCTTGATTGTAAGATATCCCGTTTGGAAGAATAACGATACCGGCTTGTTTACAATGTCCTGCATGCCATTCAATTTCGCAGCAGGTACTACAATATTATCTGATAAAGTGGTCACATCGAATGATGTCTGCTTCATGACATTGACCAATAATGTCGGAGTGCCGGTCTCAAACCAGTATTCCTTGAACTTCTTTGAGCGGAATGTGTTCAATATACTGAATGGATTATACATTCCGTCAGCATCTTCCGAGAAATGATAACCGTCGTACATGTCCTTCAGTTTTTTATAGCATTCATCTATACTCAATCGGTTGGCATAAGCAAGTTCAGTAATGCTTTCTTCAAAGTATTTATGCAAGTCGTTCTCTGAAATTCCGCATATGTCGGAATATTCAGTTTCCATAGAAATGTCTGTCAGATTGTTCAATCCGCTGAATACACTCAACTTACCGATCTTTGAGACTCCTGTCATGAAACCGAAACGGATCTTACCATCCTTTACCTTCAACACGCTGTAGAATCCTTGTAGAGTCTTCTTGTAACTCTCAACAAGTTCATAATTTCCAAGATTATCTACTATTGGCTTGTCATATTCATCAATAAGGATGACAACCTTTTTGCCTGTTTTACTGAAAACGGCATCTATGATGTCTTGAAATCGCAGTCCTTGAACGGCAGTAGACGCACAGATGCCAAACTCTTTTTCCCATGCAGAAAGTTTACTGTCGAGAACATCATCCAGAACTTCTTTGGAGTTGTATGTTATTCCATTCAGGTCTAGATGCAGCACAGGATATTCCACCCAATTCTTTTCCAACTGATCGATCGCCAGACCTTCAAACAGTTCCTTTTCCCCCTTGAAATAGGCCTCCAAAGTAGATACAAGAAGACTCTTGCCGAACCTGCGTGGACGGCTGAGGAAATAATAAGTGCCGGTCGTTGCCAATCTGTGAATCAACGCGGTCTTATCCACATATATATAACCTTCCTTACGGATCTTCTCAAAATTCTGTATGCCTATAGGGTACAACATGTCCTCGTCAGTTTATGTTAAAGGCAAAGATACAAATTTATTGCTATAATCATTCATAATGAAGATATTGCTGTGAATGATTTAGATTCATCTATGTCAAGCAAAAAAAGAGGTCGGCGTTTGCCGACCTCTAATTATAGAGTGTAATCAGATTATCTGTTGAAAACGTAAGTTACGTATACAACCTCTGGCTCGTCGCAGTCAAGAGTGTAATCCATAGTTACCTTAACCTTAGCGTAAACAG
>JAZQES010000042.1:0-34312 GCA_045539115.1 Candidatus Cryptobacteroides sp.
CACCATCGATGAAATATTCGTGCTGGTAGTCAACTATTGCCTGCATCGTGCTTGACAAGGTGTTGTGACGCTGCTTGATGGCTTCAACGAACCACTTTGCCGAATCCAGTTTCTTCTTGCCAAACGCTCCCGCCTCCTTCTTCTCACGCTCCGATGAGTTGGCCGCTTCGAGAAGGATGTCGGCATATTTGCGGTTCACCCTGAGTTCCGGAATAGAGAAACGCGGCATGGAGAGCTTCAACTCGCCATCCATATATTCGAGGACGAAATCAGGTACAATCTGCTGAGCCTGATCGTTGTAGGAATCATCGATCTGTCCTCCGGGAGAAGGGTTCAGCTTCAGTATCTTTGCCATGGCTGCCTTCAGCTCCGCCTCGGAGATCCCCATCCTGTTGATTATCTTCTGGAAATGCTTGTTGGTGAACTCGTTGAAATGATTCTTCAGAATCTTCACGGCATTCTCTACCGCAGGGGTCTTCTTGCAATGCCTTATCTGCAGAAGCAGACATTCACGAAGGTCCCTGGCTCCGACTCCCGGAGGATCAAACTCCTGAATTATCTTGAGCATGTCGAGAACCTCTTCCTCATCAGTCTCCACATTGGCACGGAAAGACAGGTCATCGACGATGCTGTCAATGCTTCTGCGCAGATAGCCGTCATCGTCGAGACTGCCGATAAGAAAAGATGCCACGGCATACTGATGCTCGGTGAGATTACGGTATCCGAGTTGTTCCTGAAGACTCTGGGTAAAACTTTCCTTTACTGAAAACGTATTGTACTGAGGACGTTCGTCCTTTGAATAATTGTCGGATCGGAGTTTATAACCAGGTATCGGGTCATCATCCTTGTAATCCGAAAGGGAGACCTCTCTCGGAGCCTCATCTTCCTCCTTGTCATTCGGAAGATCCTCATCCAGAACAGGATTCTCCTCCAGTTCCTTCCTTATCCTCTGCTCGAGTTCCTGAATGGGAAGTTCGATCAGTTTGATAGTCTGGATCTGCAAAGGGGACAGTTTCTGGGTCTGCTTAAGTTCCAGTCCTTGCTTCAACATAACACTACTATTTTACCTGGCTGCAGGTCTCAAGACCTTTACCGTATCAACAATTACAGCATTATCGCTGTCCACTACCGGGAATTCTATATTTTCCTTAACCACAAATGCACTCGGGAATGAGCCTTTTATACGGGCCAGATGTTCCATCGCCTCAGATTTTGTCCTGAAGTCACCGACAGTGACCTTGAAATACGGATTGGCATATATCCTGTATGCCCTGACCTCCGGATACAGGCTCTTGAACCTCTTCAGCACAGCCTCCGATTCTTTTCTTGCAGTCTGCTTGTTGTCAAAGAAGATCCTGACGCGGTATCCGTTCATGGTCCTTTTTGAATTTGAAGCCACATGCTTCCTCATGGAATCCTTTATCTCCTGCGACTGTCTTACATTCACATCAGCCTGATCGCCCTTCGCCTTTGAAGGGAGCACATTGAACACATTCTTTCCGACCAGGGATGAATCCACCACCGCAACCGGTCTATAGACAAGGGAATCCACTTCCTCATAGCCTTCAGGAATGTTCTGTGCGGAAAGAGACGGTACAAGCCATGCTCCTGCAAGGGAGACGATCATGAATGTGATTATTTTCTTCATTTTCATTTCAACGAATCTAAAAGTTTCTTCAAAGGTATATCTTCAAGACTTACATTCCTGCAAGCCCCTTTCCTGATCTGCACTTTGGCGGAAACATCCACCAGACTTTCCTCAAGGACCTTCTTGTCAAGGAGTCTGCCAAGATACATCAAGGTGGCTTCTTCACCGAGAGTGACATCAGCCCTCACCTTATATGTACCGGCTGTCCTGGCGTTCAAAGTCACGGGGTCAACGGCGAACCTACCAAGAACCTTGCCAGAATGTTCGATCGCCCCTGAAATTTCTGTCAGAGCAATCTGCGAAGCAGGATTATCCACCTCGACCGAAAGGTTCACGACCGCTCCTCTGAACCCCTTGGGCGACACTGATTCAATGGTCACATCTCCCACCTCGATCTGCCTCATCTTCTTCAGATCCGCACATCCGGTGAGCAGAAACATAGCCGCCACGACTGTTATGATACATGTTTTTATCCTTTTTGATACCATAATGCTCTTTTTACATCCATGCAAAGATAACTATATTCGACGAAAAATCCTATCTTTGTGTCCTATAGCAAAAGACAGCGACAGACATGAACAACATAAGACCATTGACAGATCCTTCGAAACCGAAGGTATACATAGAGACATACGGCTGCCAGATGAACGTGAATGACAGCGAGGTGATCCTTTCAATTCTTCAGGATGCAGGATATGTGCTGACCGAAGACATTGAAGAGGCGCAGGTGATTCTGGCCAACACATGCTCGATCCGTGACAATGCAGAGCAGAGGATATGGGGCAGGATCGACCAGTTCAGACTTCAGAAAAGAAAGAGGGACGACGTGGTCATCGGCATCGTCGGATGTATGGCTGAGCGCCTCAAGGACAAACTTCTCGAAACGGTAGACCTTGTTGCCGGCCCGGATTCATACAGAAGTCTGCCTCAACTGCTTGAGGCCGTGGCTCCCGGCAGGCCTCAGATCAACGTCCTTCTGTCACACGAAGAGACCTATGCAGAGATATCCCCTGTAAGACTCGACAAGAACGGAGTGTCGGCCTTCATTTCAATCATGAGAGGCTGCAACAACGTATGTTCTTACTGCGTGGTCCCTTACACCAGAGGTGCCGAAAGGAGCAGAGACCCTTACACCATCGTACGCGAGGCCGAGGAACTTTTCGCAAACGGCTACAAGGAAGTCACTCTTCTTGGCCAGAACGTTGACTCGTACTATTGGAAGGACAAGGAAAATCCTGGCAGGAATGTGAATTTCGCCCAACTCCTTGAAATGGTTGCAAAGATCAGCCCTTCACTGCGTGTAAGATTCTCGACATCACACCCAAAGGACATCAGCGACGAAGTGATCTATACGATGGCTCTCTATGAGAACATCTGCAAGCACATCCACCTTCCGGTACAGTCAGGAAGCAGCATAATGCTTGAAAAGATGAGACGTAAATATGACCGCGAGTGGTATCTGGAAAGGGTAAGGAAGATCCGCAGCGTAATTCCGGACTGCGGCATCACTACCGACGTCATCGCAGGATTCTGTGGCGAAACCGAGCAGGACCACATCGACACACTCACACTCATGGAAGAGGTAGTGTTCGATTCTGCTTTCATGTTCGCATATTCGGAACGTCCGGGCACCCTGGCTTCACGCAAATATCCTGACGACATACCTTACGAACTCAAGACACAGAGACTCAACGAGATCATCGCCCTTCAGGGACGCATGAGCCTCAAGAGCAACGAAAAGGAAGTGGGCAAGAGGCTCAAGGTTCTCGTCGAAGGTCCGTCAAAGAAGAACGCCGAGGAACTCTGCGGAAGGGCAAGCAGCAACAAGATGTGCGTATTCCCTTCAAGAGGCGAAAAGGCCGGCGACTATTGCGAAGTCGAGGTTGTATCCGTGACTTCCGCAACTCTTCTCTGCAAGAGAATTGACCAATAAACCATAATATGAAAAAGTACATACTTGCTCTCGACCAGGGCACAAGCAGTTCCAGGGCAATAGTCTTCGATGACCTGGGTCATATCGTGTCCTCATCCCAGAAGGAGTTCACACAGATATTCCCGAGACCGGGATGGGTGGAACATAATCCCATGGAGATCTGGTCGTCACAGGCGTCAGTGATTGCGGAAGCCATCACCTCGATCGACATAAACGGAGAGAACATAGCGGCCATCGGAATCACCAACCAGCGCGAGACAACGGTCGTATGGGATGCTGAGACCGGAGAGCCGGTGTACAATGCCATAGTCTGGCAGGACAGAAGGACGTCGGAACTTTGCGACGCATTGAAGAAAGACGGCCGTGTAGACCTCATCAGAAGCAAGACAGGACTTATCATCGACGCATATTTCAGTGCGACCAAGATACTGTGGATCCTTGAAAACGTGCCGGGAGCAAGACAGAGGGCCGAAGAGGGAAAACTGCGTTTCGGAACCGTCGACTCATGGCTCATATGGATGCTTACCAGAGGCGGAGTGCATGTCACGGACGTGAGCAACGCCTCCAGGACCATGCTTTTCAACATCCATACTCTGGAATGGGACAAGGAACTCCTCGGCCTTTTCGGCATCCCTGAATCGATGATGCCTCAGGTGAAGTCTTCCAGCGAGATATACGGTTACACAAAGACGACAATCTTCGCCCATGAAGTGCCGATAGCAGGAATAGCGGGAGACCAGCAGGCCGCCCTTTTCGGACAGATGTGTACAGAACCGGGATCGGTCAAGAATACATACGGAACCGGATGCTTCCTGCTGATGAACAGCGGAGAAAGGCCTATAATGTCATCGAACAACCTTCTTACCACCATCGCATGGAAGATCGGCAACACCGTGAACTACGCCCTTGAAGGCAGCATATTCGTAGCCGGATCGGCAGTGCAATGGCTCAGGGACGGGCTCGGAATCATCAGATCGTCATCAGAGATCGAGGCCCTTGCATGCAGCGTTCCCGACAACGGAGGCGTATTTTTTGTTCCGGCCCTGACAGGCATGGGAGCCCCATATTGGGACCAGTACGCGAAGGGTGGCATATACGGAATAAGCAGAGGCACGACCGCCGCACACATAGCGAGAGCGACATTGGAAGGCATTGCATTCCAGACGATGGACATAGTCAAGGCTATGCAGAAGGACGCAGGAATCAGCCTCAAGGAACTCAAGGTGGACGGAGGTGCGGCATGCAACAACCTTCTCATGCAGTTCCAGGCCGACATCCTAGGCACGACTGTCATCAGACCGAAGGTCACTGAAACGACAGCGCTCGGAGCGGCATATCTTGCAGGTCTCGCCACAGGATACTGGCAGAGCATCGACCATATCAAGAGCCAATGGGAAGCGGAAACCCGATTTTCTCCTCTCGCCCTGCCGGAAAAGGTGGACGAACTGAAGGAAGGCTGGGCTGAAGCCGTAAGAAGGACCCTGACAGGGAAATAACGGACTATGAGCAGCATCTTATCCATAATACTTACTGTCATCGGAGCATTCCTGATCACAGGAGCGGTTCTGGTGATTCTTAACGACAATCAGGATTCAGGAAGGAAGATTGCCTGGATCCTCATCATCGTCCTTCTTCCCGTCATAGGACTGCTGCTTTACATAGTGTTCGGCATGAATTTCCGCAAGCCCGGATTCTTCAAATACCGTAACAGAAGGTTTCTGGAAACATTCGAGGGAATGGCAGACCGTAAGACAAAGGACCTTCTCTTCGGCACTGCGGAAGAAGAAAACATCAGACCGGAATACAGGGACCTGTGCCGGCTTCTCAAGAAGGACTGCGGTCTTACGGTGACGGACAACAACGAAGTCGAGATCATCACATCCGGCGGAAGAAAACTGGAAGCCCTTGTAAATGATCTGATTGCAGCAAAGCACCACATTCATTTCGAATATTTCTATTTCCTCAAGGACGACGGAAGCAGAAGGATCAAGAACCTTCTCATGCAGAAGGCACGCGAAGGAGTCAAGGTACGTTTCATCCACGAAAACATCGCCAACATCACGATCTGGCCGGGCTATTACAACGAAATGAAGGAAGCGGGCGTAGAAATCGTGAAGTTCACCAATCCGAACAGTTTCCTCCTGTCGAAATTCAACTACCGCGACCATAGAAAGATTGTCGTGATAGACGGCAAGGTCGGCTATACCGGCGGCATGAACATCGGCGAAGATTATTTCTTCAGATGGAGGGACACACACATGAGGCTGACAGGAAACGCCGTGGCGGCCCTGCAATACTGTTTCATGAATTCATGGATCACTTCCGGAGGAAAGATCGACGGAGGCTTTGAGGAATTTTTCCCTCAGGACAGGGTCACGCACGACGACAAACTGATACAGATAATACCGGACGAACCGGACAGGGAATTTCCCATCCTGCACATGGGCGCTCTGTGGACCGCGCATCATGCAGAAAGATATCTTTATATCCAGACTCCTTATTTCGTACCGCCGGAGCCTCTGCTGCTTGCATTGAAATCCGCCGTGTTCAGAGGATGCGACGTCAGGCTCATGGTTCCCGAGAAAGCGGACCTTTTCTTCATGGGCCCGGCGAACAAATCCTTCTATAAGGACTGCCTCGAAGCGGGCATCAGGATTTATGAGAAAGGTGGAAGATTCATGCACGCAAAGACCTTGGTGACAGACGATTACCTGTCCACCATCGGGTCTGCCAACATGGACTGCAGAAGTCTTGAACTCAACTATGAGATAAACGCCTACATTTATAACGAAGAAATAGCCTGCACGAACAAGGAGATATTCCTGAAAGACCTCAAGGAATGCCGGGAAATCACCCTGGAAGAATGGGGAAAGAGACCTTGGTATCACAAGATGTCGCAGGCCATAATGCGTCTTTTCGCGCCATTGCTCTAATTATGAAAAATCACCAGGACATCAGGGAAGAAATCACCAGATATGTGAATGAAGTGATCATCCCTCAATATGAAAATTTCGATTCTGCCCACAGGACAGACCATGCAATGACAGTGATCGGCCAGGCCATGGAACTGCTCGACCGCATGCCGGAACAGACGTCAGCGGAAGACATATGGAACACGGTAATTGACAGAGAGATGCTGTATGTAGCCGCAGCCTGCCACGATCTGGGACTGGTGAACGGACGCGAAAGACATCATCTCGATTCGGGAACGATCATAAGGAGCGACCTGAGACTCAGGGAATGGTTCTCGGAAGAGCAGATCGAAACCATGGCTCAGGCGGCAGAAGACCATCGTGCTTCCGGGAAATCGGCCCCACGGAGCGTCTACGGCATGCTTGTAGCCGAGAGTGACCGCGTCATAGACGGCGACACAATCATACTTCGCACAATACAGTTCGGATTCAGCAATTATCCCGGCCTCAACCGTGAAGAGCATATACAGAGAGCCGTCGGCCATCTGAAAGAGAAATACGGCCGTGGCGGATACATGAAACTTTGGATTCCATGGAGCGACAATGCCGCAAGACTGTCGGCACTTCAGGATATCATAGCGGATGACGAGGCCATCCGCAGAAAGACCGGGGAAATCTACGACGCTTACAGCAATTCGAACAATTCGGCTGCGACATTGCGTGCCTGAATGGTGTCGATACGGGCACGATACTCGGAAGCGGACTTCCGGAAAGCCTCGTTGTTTTCCTCACGAAGCGGTTCCGCCGGCGGCGAATCCATCTTCAAAGGATTGATCGGCGTACCGTTCTTCCATACGCGGAAATCAAGATGAGGGCCTGTGGAACGGCCTGTGGAACCGACATATCCTATCACTTCACCCTGCCTTACACGCTGACCGGCCTTGAGGCCTTTGGCATATTTAGACAGATGGAGATATGCTGTCGAATAGACCGAATTATGCCTGATCCTCACGGTGTTACCTCCCGCGCCCTCATATTTCACGCTTGTCACCACACCGTCACCGATAGTCATGACCGGAGTTCCCTTTGGAGCGGCATAGTCCACTCCAGTATGCGGCTGCACCTTGCGGGTGACCGGATGCCTGCGGGCATATGAGAATCCTGAACTCACGCGCGAATATTGAAGAGGTGCTTTCAGGAAAGCCTTTCTCATGCTCTCCCCTTTCTCATTCCACCAGATGTTTCCGCCGTCCTTCTGATTGAACATTATCATCGGAAGTTCGTCTCCCCCATGATTGAAGACTGCATATCTGACGGTGTCGACGGCAAGCACTTCGCCGTCACACATCTTCTCATCATAAAGCACCCTGAAACGGTCACCTTTCTGGAGGGCAAAGAAGTCTATCGTCCATGCGTAGATATCTGACAGACTGACGATAAGCAGAGGTGACACCCCTGCATCAAGCATGTCATTCCAAAGCGATGTGTTTATGGTCACATCAGCATATCTGCTCTCCACCGTCACCGGCTTCCTGTACACCCATGCCGAATACGGAGGACGGCATGAAAATACGATGCTGCTGGCCTTGTCACGTTCATAGACCAGATATTCGGGAGTCTGCAGCGTGTCTGAATAATAGGCATGATACGCATTGCCTACGCGAAGAGTCTTCACGTCGAAGACAGAGTCACATGCCATGGTGAGTTCGTATGCCTCGCCCTGTGTCATTCCCAGACTTCCGAGCAGGGTCGAGAAGAACTGGCCTGACTTCACCTTTCCGTCCACCACCCTCATCGAGTCAGGGCAGAAGCCGAGAGGCATGTCAAGAGTGTCGCTGACTTCAACATCCACCTCTTCCACCTCTTTACCCTTGCTTCCGCAAGATACTGTTCCAAATGCAAAAACGGCCGTCAAAACCGCTGCAAGCCACATATTTGATCTGATCATGATTTCCCGATTTTTTGTTCTCCGGCAAAATTAAAATTTTTTGTGGAAATTTTTGGAAGAAAGTGGAAGAAAATGGAAAATTCTTCTTACTTTTGCGTCGATTAGCATGTGAAAGACTATGGTAAAGTTCATCGGCGAATATAATGTCAAGGTAGACGACAAGGGAAGAGTCATTTTCCCTGCCGCCTTCAAGGGCGTCATGCCGGCCGGTGGAGACATGAGGTTCGTGGTCAGAAAGGACATTTTCGAACAGTGCCTCGAGATGTACACCTTAGCCGAATGGGAACGCCAGTCGGAACTTGTAAGGTCGAAACTCAACATCACCTTCAACGAAAAGCATGCAAAATTCTGGAGGGCCTACATGCACAACAGCGCGATTGTGGAGCCGGATGCAAAACTGGGCCGTATCTCCATACCAAAGAAACTCTTGGAACTGATCGGTGTGACCAAGGAGGTAGTCTTCTCGGGCAACGACCATAAGATTGAAATCTGGGCCAAAGAGAACTTTGAGTCCAGTGTAATTTCAAACGAAGAGTTCGTTTCCATCGCCGATATGCTTTCTGATCTATAAGAGGGAGGGCCGGACGATGTCAGAATATCACATTTCAGTATTGCTTGATGAAAGCGTATCCGCTTTAATCAACTCAACATCAGGAATTTACGCAGATGCTACCTTTGGTGGTGGAGGGCACACCTCCGAGATTCTCAGGAGACTTTCTCCGGAGGGACGCGTCATCGCCTTTGACAGAGACAGCGACGCGATAGCGAACAGGCCGGACGACAGCCGTCTTACCCTCATAAGAAGCGACTTCAGATGGATTCACAATCATGTCATCCATCAGGGCTACGGAGAAGGGATAGACGGAGTGCTTGCCGACCTGGGAGTTTCATCCCATCAGTTCGACACCGCCGAGAGAGGTTTCTCCTTCCGATATGAAGCGCCTCTGGACATGAGGATGAACCAGGATGCCGACTTCAATGCTGCTGACATTGTGAACTCCTACGAGCAGGAGGACCTGGAAAGGATACTGAAATTATACGGTGAGGTAGACAACAGCAGAAGGATAGCCCAGATGATCTGCAAGGCAAGGGAGACTTCAAGGATCGGGACCACCACCGACCTGGGCAAGGCGATAGAGGCGGCACTGCCGAAATTCGCTGAGCACAAGTTCCTCGCAAAGGTCTATCAGGCTCTTAGGATCGAGGTGAACCAGGAGATGAAGTCTTTGGAGAAGTTCCTGTCAGGAGCGGCAAAATCCCTGAAGCCGGGAGGCAGACTGGTGGTCATCACCTACCACTCCCTCGAAGACAGGATGGTGAAGAATTTCATCAAGGCTGGAAATATAGAAGGCAAGGTAGAGAAGGATTTCTTCGGCAATGCGACAGCGCCTCTCAAGGCAGTGAACAGGAAACCGATACTGCCTCAGGAAAGCGAAATAGCCGGAAACACGAGAGCAAGAAGCGCTAAATTAAGGATAGCGGAAAAGGAATAGATATATGGAAGAAAGCAGGACCAGCAGATTCATCGGATCGGTCAAAAGCATATTGAAGTCGATCATCAGCGGAGACATTCTTCTCCGTCTGAGGGTCGACAGACTCTTTCCATATATACTGTATGCCTTCGCTCTGGGATGGATCAGCATATTCATGAGTTACAAGATGGAGCAGACCTTGAGCCTTGTGGAAAAGAACAGCAAGGAACTGGAGACGCTCAAGATATATCACGCTCAGAAGACAAGCGAATATGTAGGCCTTGACAGACTGAGCACAGTGGAGGCAATGCTTGAAGAAGCAGGATCGGAAGTAAAGGCACCGGAAAAACCGGCAGACAGGATAAGGAAGTAATGGCAATGTCAATGAAAGATAGAGAAGAAAAGGAAAGACGCAGGCCCAGCAATGTGCTGATCCTGTTTCATGTCGTGTTCCTCATCGCGTCATTGCTGATTGTAGGCAAGATAGTTTACCTGCAGTTCTTCTGGGAACCTGATCCGAAATATGTGAATCTTTTCCAGCCCAAGAAGGACAGGAACGAGATAGAGCCGCAGAGAGGCTCGATCATGGACCACAACGGAAAACTCCTTGCCATCTCGACACCTATGTACAACATCTACATGGACTGCTACGTGATGAAGGAAGTCCATGACAATGACAAGGAAAAGGGTGCGGAGAAAGAGGCTGAATGGGTAGCCAAGGCAAAGGCATTGGCGAAGGAACTTCCGGGAGTTCTGAAGGAGGAAGGCAGGAACGAGGCTTATTACAGCGACCTTATCCTTACCGGCAGACGGAACAAGAAGAGATATGTCCCGATAGTCAAGAATATTGACCACGGCACCGTCCTCGAACTGAAGACCCTCCCTCTTTTCAAGGAGAGGTCATACAGAAGCGGAATGATCGTGGAAAAGGTGGAGACCCGTCAATATCCTTACGACGGACTTGCAAGAAGAGTCATTGGTTATGTGAAGCACAACAGCGACACCAACACAAGACACATAGGCATTGAAGGAAAATACGACCATCTCCTGCATGGAAAGATGGGCATGGAATGGCTGAAGACGACTGACGGCGCAGGAATGATCAAGGATGTGGACAGCAGTTTCGTCAATGCCGAGGACGGAGTTGACATCAGGACAACTCTGGATATAGACATCCAGGACATCGCTGACAGGGCGCTGAGGAAGAACATGGCTGTGGAAGAGGATGTAGTCGGAGGATGCGTCGTGATTCTGGATGTGGAGACAGGAGCGGTACGTGCGATGGTGAATCTCCAGAAGGACAAGAAGGGAGAGATGAGGGAAGTGTTCAACATGGCGGCAGGACTGCCTGCCGAGCCGGGTTCGGTATTCAAGGCCGTCACTCTGGCCACTCTGCTGGAAGACGGAGAAGTGGAACTCGAAGATCATGTGAAGACATGCCACGGACTCATGGAGGACATGCCGAAGATACGCCAGGACCATTACATCACCAAGTATGAAAGGGAAACCGGCAAGAACAGCATATCAGTGGTGGACGGATTCAAGATTTCATCGAACTATGTGTTCAGAAGACTTGTGAAGGACAGTTATGGAGAAGATCCGGACAAGTTCATCAGCAGGCTTCATGTATACAATTTCGGCGAAGCATATGATTTCGACCTCACGGAAGCAGGAAGTGCAAGACCGAGAATCCCAAGTCCGAAAGACAAGGGCTGGACAATGTCCGACCTCGTCGCCGCTGCGATCGGCTATTCAGTAAGGGTCACACCTCTGCAGGTGGCGACATTCTACAACGCCATCGCCAACAACGGAAAGATGATGAAGCCTTATGTGGTGGAAAGTCTGGAGAAGAACGGAAGGGTCACCAAGCAGTTCAAGCCTTCCATCCTGAACGGTTCGATCTGCTCGAAGGCGACTGCCGACACTCTGACCAGAGCCCTTACGATGGTCACGCTCGAAGGAACTGCCAGCAGACTGAAGAACGCCAGATGCACTGTAGCCGGAAAGACAGGTACTTCAAGAATGTATCTGAGCAGAGAGGAAAGGAACGGAAGCCGCGACCCTTATGCGGACATAGACGGAAGGAAAAAGCATCAGGCGACTTTTGTAGGATTCTTCCCTGCAGAGCAGCCGAAATACACTGCGATCGTGGTCGTGTACACCGGACTCATCAAGCATGATGTATACGGAGGAAAGATTCCGGCACTGACATTCAAGGATATCGTGGACGGAATATGGGCATACGACAGCAGTTGGGGAAATGAATACAAGGCCAAAGGCAGCGTACCGGAAATGAGAGCGGCACATATAAGCACGGCAAAGACCGCCGACGCACCGGTTCCTGACCTCAAAGGTCTCGGATTGAAGGACGCCTTGTTTGCGGTCGAGAACAACGGATACAGATGTTCCTACACAGGTACAGGACACGTAGTAAGGCAGTCCCCGGCAGCAGGAAGCGCCTTGAAGAAGGGAGAAATGATAAAGATAGAATTAAGATGACGTTAGACAGGATAATATCAGACAGCGGATGTCAGATCATCCGAGGCATGGGCGGAACAGACGTCCGTGCCGTTTGCGATGATTCCAGAAAGGTTACGGAAGGATCTCTTTTCGTAGCCGTGAAGGGATATGCCGTCGACGGACATGACTACATTTCGAAGGCTGTCGAAAATGGTGCATGCGTCATCGTATTTGAGGACAGTTCCAAGGCGGAAGAGCAACTTTCAGCAGTACCTTCCGGACATGTCGTTCTCGTGAAGGCGGAATCCGCAAGACATGCACTTGCCATCATCGCAGCAAACTTCTACGACAATCCGTCAGAGAAACTTACTCTTGTAGGTATCACCGGCACAAACGGCAAGACCACCACCGTGACACTCCTCCACAGGATGTTCACAGCGATGGGATATAGTTGCGGATTGCTTTCGACAATAGCGAATTATGTGGGAACCAAGGGTACAGAGGCTGTGAACACAACTTCTGATCCGCTCACCATCAACTCCCTTCTGAACGAAATGGTCATGGCAGGCTGCGAATACTGCTTCATGGAGGTAAGTTCGATAGGAGTCGAGCAGGAGAGAATCACCGGCTTGAAGTTCAAGGTTGGAATCTTCTCGAACCTGACCCATGACCACCTGGACTACCACAAGACCTTTGCAGAGTACCTCAGGTGCAAGAAACTGTTCTTCGACAATCTCCCTGCTGACGCATATGCAGTCACAAACATCGACGACAAGAACGGAATGGTGATGGTCCAGAACACAAAGGCACAGATCGTAACATATTCATGCCGCAGGATTGCCGATCACACATGCCGCATCATCGAGCAGAGTTTCGAAGGCATGCTGATGAGAATCGACGAATGTGAGAACTGGAGTTGCCTGATCGGAATGCATAACGCATACAACCTCCTGGCGATCTACACGACAGCCATGGTACTTGGAGCGGACAGGCAGGAAGCCTTGGTGGCCTTGAGCAGCCTTCGTCCTGCACCAGGCAGGCTGGAGAACATCAGAGGACCGAAGGACATATCTGTAATCATCGATTACGCACATACGCCGGACGCTCTCGAAAACGTCCTCAAGACCCTCAGGGAGATCGCTCCCGACAGACAACTCATCTGTCTTTTCGGATGCGGCGGCGACAGGGATAAGACAAAGAGGCCGGAGATGGCGGCAATAGCACAGAAACTTGCCGACAGGATCATCGTCACATCTGACAACAGCCGCACGGAAAACACTTCCGACATAATGGCTGACATCAGATCCGGCATGGACACAAGCGGAAGGTCACGTTCACTTTTCATCGAAGACCGCGAGGAAGCGATAAGGACAGCGGTGATGATTGCAGACCAGGGTGCGACGATACTGCTTGCAGGTAAAGGACACGAGACCTACCAGATCATCGGCAAGGAAAAGAGACATTTTGACGAAAGAGAAATCGTAAACGGAATTTTTGAAACACTTTAACAAGACATGATATATCATCTCATACAATATCTCAAAGAGATCGGAATGGATCTTCCGGGACAGGGCCTGTTCAGTTACCTGTCCTTCAGGGCCATACTTTCCTTCACCACCGCCCTTCTCATATCCATCTTCGCCGGAAGAAGGATCATAAGATGGATCCAGAAGAAGCAGATCGGAGAGGAGATAAGAGACCTCGGACTGGAAGGACAGATGCAGAAGAAGGGCACGCCTACAATGGGAGGAATCATCATCTTTCTTTCGATCGTGGTGCCGGTACTGCTTTTCGGAGACCTTACCAACATTTACAACATCCTCCTGATTGTCAGCACGATATGGTTCTTCATCATAGGCTTTGCTGATGATTACATCAAGGTGTTCAAGAAGAACAAGGAAGGTATGAGCGAGAAGGCAAAACTGATTGCACAGGGTGTACTCGGACTTGCCATAGGACTTGCAGTATGCTTCAGCGACGACATTGTCGTAAGAGAAAAGATAAATGTCGAGGAGAGCGTGTCAACGGAGGCATTCGCCGACAGCACATCGATCGATGCCGTTCACGAGACTGTAAGAATCGTGGAAAAGCATGACGTCGTAAAGAGCACCAAGACAACCATTCCTCTCATCAAGAACCACGAGTTCGACTACAAATGGCTCTCGCCGTTCAAGGGAACATTCGGATGGTACTGCAAATGGGCCATATACGTGCTCATGATCGTCATCGTGATCACTGCATGTTCCAACGGAGTCAATCTCACGGACGGAATGGACGGTCTGGCTACAGGCTCGTCAGCAATAGTCGGAGTGGTGCTGGGTATTTTCGCATGGCTGTCAGGAAACATAGTCAATGCCGAATACCTCAACATAATGTACATACCGGGAAGCGGTGAAGTGGCGGTGTTCATGGCTGCCTTCGTAGGAGCGCTCATCGGATTCCTGTGGTACAATTCATTCCCTGCACAAGTCTTCATGGGAGACACCGGAAGCCTCATGCTCGGAGGTATCATCGGAGTCTGCGCCGTGCTGATCAGGAAGGAACTTCTTCTTCCTATCCTCTGCGGAATCTTCTTCGTCGAGAGCCTTTCTGTTCTCATGCAGAGATTCTACTTCAAATACACAAAGAAGAAATACGGTGAAGGCAGAAGAATCTTCAAGATGGCTCCGCTCCACCACCACTACCAGAAGGAAGGCATTCCGGCACTGATCCAGTGGCCTAAGAAGGCGCTTCCGGAGGCAAAGATCGTGACAAGATTCTGGATCATAGGAATGATCCTCGCCGTTATCACGATAGCATTACTCAAGATAAGATAAGAAAACATATACAGAAGATGTCCAGAATAGTAGTTTTAGGCGGAGGCGAAAGCGGTGTGGGATCCGCAGTCCTCGCAAAGGTGAAAGGTTATGATGTGTTCCTCTCAGACATGGGAAGGATTTCTGACGAATATGCATCTATGCTCGACAAATGGGAGATACCTTACGAGCAGGGAATGCATTCGGAGAATCTCATCCTCAACGCGGATGAGATAATCAAGAGTCCCGGCATCCCGACGACAGCCCCTATGGTGCAGAAGGTCATGGAGGAAGGCATCAACGTGATTTCCGAGATAGAGTTTGCAGGTCGATACGATTCTGCAAAGAAGGTGTGCATCACCGGAAGCAACGGAAAGACCACGACAACCTCGCTGATATATCATCTTCTCAAGGAGGCCGGTCTCAACGTGGGCCTCGGAGGAAACATCGGAAAGAGTTACGCTTATCAGGTGGCGACAGAAAACCATGACATCTATGTGTTGGAACTCAGCAGTTTCCAACTTGACAACGTATATGATTTCAAGGCGGACATCGCCATCATAACCAACATAACCCCCGACCACCTGGACAGATACGACCACAAGATGGAGAACTATGTGAAGTCAAAGTTCCGCATCACAAGAAACATGTCCAGCGACGACTGCTTCATCTTCTGTTCTGACGACGAGATCACAATCAGACATCTCGACCAGATCGTGATGAAGGCTCAGAAACTTCCATTCACCCAGAAGGAAGAGGTGAGTCAGGGTGCATTCGTGAAGGATGACAGGATGATCGTCCGCTACAAGGAAGACGAATGCGACATGTACCTCCAGGAACTTGCTCTTGGAGGAAAGCATAACGTCTACAACTCGATGGCAGCAGCACTTGCCGCAAAGGCAATGGACATCGACAATGAAGCCATCAGAAGCGGACTTGCAACATTCCAGGCAGTGGAACACAGACTCGAAAACGTACTCAGCATCAGGGACGTCCTCTATATCAACGACTCGAAGGCTACCAATGTGGATGCCGCATGGTATGCGCTCGAATGTCAGACAAGGCCGGTGGTATGGATCGTGGGAGGAACAGACAAGGGCAACGACTATGCGAGCCTTATCCCGCTTGCGAAGGAAAAAGTGAAGGCCATGATATGCATGGGCCTTGACAACGCCAAGTTCCACGCCTCGTTCGAAGGAGTAGTTCCTCAGATACATGATGTGACCTCGGCAAAGGACGCAGTGAATCTTGCGAGCCGTCTCGCCGAATCGGGAGATGTGGTCCTTCTTTCACCTTGCTGTGCAAGTTTCGATCTTTTCAAGAACTACGAAGACAGGGGCAGACAATTCAAGGAAGCGGTCAGAAACCTTTAATATATGGAAAACACTGGTTGCAAGAATCCGGAGACCTCCAAAAAAGGCCTCTGGAAATTCATCGATAACATGGAAGGAGACAAGGTTATATGGATAATCGTTCTCCTTCTCATGCTCATATCCATACTCGCCATATTCTCATCCACTCCTCTTCTGTCGGAACAGACAAGGATCGAGATAATGAAGAATCATGGTCTTGTGGCCGCAGCCGGCCTTGCATTGATCATAGGATTATACAACATAAAGAAGATCGGAGTCTTCAGATTCTTGTCCCAGTTCGGATTCTTTGTCACATTCGTACTTCTGCTGATTCTCGACATGCATTGGAAACTCGGTTTCCTGAATGCACAGGAAATCAACGGAGCATGGCGTACATTGGAGTTGTTCGGCTTTCAGATCCATGTATACGAAATTGCCAAGGTGGCGATGGTCATGTACCTGGCGTGGGCCCTGCATGCATTCAAGCAGGACATGGACGCATTGGAGGCTGGTGAAGAAAGTCCGACCTTCAGTCTGGCGAACTGGCTCGGGACCAAAAAACATTTCGAGTTCATGAAAAAACCGTTCTGGAAAAGAGCCTTCTACATCTATCTGCCGTCACTTCTGGTCTGTGCCATGGTGGCCCCTGGAAGCAACTCCAGCGCAATATTCATGGCTATCATCCTGATTGGAGTAATGATGATAGGCGGAGTGCCGTTCAGAGAACTGGTGCTGGCCGGGGTCGCCCTTATTGCCACTGCTGGCATTCTTTTCGGAATCCACAAGGCGACTGACGGAGACTTCATGCCTCGAATCAAGACCCTGATAAGCAGAATCGAAGCGGACTACGACATTGACACCCTCAAGGAACTCAAACCGGGAACGCAGGAATTTTACGATGCACTCGATAAGATCAGACAGCCGTATGGTGCAAAAGTCGCCATCCACGAAGGCGGTCTTATCGGCAAAGGAAGCGGAAACAGCACCCAGAAATATTCTGTGACACATATCTACTCCGACTTCATGTTCAGTTTCCTTATCGAAGAATACGGACTGTTCGGAGGCATACTTATCATTATTTTGTATATAAGTCTCATCGCAAGAAGTTCGATGATAGCCAGAATGTGCAGCAACGGTTTCGCCAAGATAGCGGTCGGAGGACTTGCATTCCTCATCACAGGACAGGCGGTGATGCATATGCTTGTCAATGTGGAGATAATCCCGATGACGGGACAGACCTTGCCTCTTCTCAGCGACGGAGCCAGTGCATTCCTGGTTTCAAGCGTCGCATTCGGAATCATCCTGTCAATAAGCAGGATGGCGAAGAAGAAGATCCAGAACGCAGAAGAGACTATAGATATGAAAAGGGACGACATCCAGGCAAGACTGGACATACTTGAACAGATTGAAGATGATAAATTATAGGCCATGACAGAGTTTGGAAAGATAAGGGTGATAATAAGCGGCGGAGGCACGGGAGGACATATATTCCCTGCACTTTCAATCGCCGACAAACTGAAGGAACTCAATCCCGAGACTGAAATCCTTTTTGTGGGTGCTATCGGAAGAATGGAGATGGAGAGGGTCCCTGCTGCCGGATACAGGATCGAAGGTCTTCCTGTTGCGGGCCTTCAGCGCAGACTGACACTGTCCAATCTTGCACTTCCGTTCAAGATTGTGAAGAGCGTAAGGATGGCCAGAAGGATAATCAAGGACTTCAAGCCTGATGTTGCCATAGGTGTGGGAGGATATGCAAGCGCTCCCCTTCTCTGGGCCGCCGAAAGACTCGGAATCCCTGTTCTGATACAGGAGCAGAACGGTTTTGCAGGACTTACCAACAAGATACTTGGCAAGAAGGCCGACAGGATATGTGTGGCATACGAAGGAATGGAAAGATTCTTCCCGGCTGAGAAGATCGTCCTTACAGGCAATCCTATAAGGAAGGGGATCGGACCCGCTAGCGAAGAGACCCGGAAAGAGGCATTCGGTTTCTACGGTCTGGATCCGGAGAAGAAGCATCTTCTCATCGTCGGAGGCAGTCTCGGAAGCGGCACGCTGAACGATGCCATGAAGAGATGGATAAGCGACGGATGTCCCGGCGGAGAAGGAATGGAAGTCATCTGGCAGTGCGGAAAATACTACAAGCCGTCTGTGGACTCGTTCATGGAAGACAGGAGAAAGGAAGGCAAGGAATGCCCTGCCGGAATACAGTATTCCGACTTCATCAAAAGGATGGACCTTGCATATGCAGCCGCAGATGTTGTCATTTCGCGCTCGGGAGCAAGTTCGATTTCGGAACTCTGTGCAGCACACAAGGCTGCCATTTTCGTTCCGTCACCTAATGTGACCGAAGACCATCAGACACATAACGCGATGGCCCTTGTGAGAAAGGATGCCGGAATGATAGTCAAGGACAGCGAAGCGGTGGAAAAACTCATGGAAACCGCATGTCGTCTGATAGAAGATCCGGAAAAGATCGCTCTTATTGAAAGGAATGTGGCTGCTTTGGCCAAGACCGATGCAGCAATGGAGATTGCAGAAGAAGTTTACAGCATTTTAAGATAATGTACAGGAATATATATTTCATAGGTATCGGCGGCATCGGAATGAGTGCCATCGCAAGATATTACAACTTCAAGGGACTGAAGGTATCAGGATACGACAAGACCCCTTCGGAACTCACACATGCATTGGAGTCAGAAGGCATAGAAGTGCATTATGAGGACAACATAAAGTTCGTCCCTGAAAATATCGAGGAAACTCTCGTGGTATATACACCGGCCATTCCAAAGGACATGGGAGAACTTGTCTATGTCCAGGAAAAGGGGTACAGAGTGATCAAGCGTTCCAGGATGTTAGGAGAAATCGCTGAAGGACAGAGATGTCTCGCTGTTGCCGGCACTCACGGAAAAACCACCACCAGCACGCTTCTGGCCCATATTTTCCAGGACAGCGGAGAAGGATGTTCAGCATTTCTGGGAGGTATATCCAAGAATTATGACACCAATCTTCTTGTCAGCCGCAACGAGACCATCGTGGCCGAGGCCGACGAGTTTGACCGTTCGTTCCTGCAATTGTTCCCGGAAGTCGCAGCCATCACCTCGATGGATGCCGACCACCTCGACATATATTCCGACATCGCGAACATGCACGACGCATTCAAGGCATTTGCAGGACAGGTAAGCGGCACGGTCATCGCGAAATTCGGCCTTCCTCTGGGTGAAGGCGACACGAAGGCTGCCCTCCTTAGATACTCATACGATGATCCGAGAGCAGACTTCCATGCTTCGGAAATCAGAAAGGACGAATGCGGATATTTCACATTCGACCTCCACTGGCCGGGCGGAGTCATAAAGGACTGCAAGGTAGGCATACCCGGATGGATAAATGTAGAGAATGCCGTAGCGGCGTCTGCAGTGGCACTCACATACGGTCTCGACCCTGAAAAGGTAAGACATGCCCTCGGTACATTCCAGGGCGTCAAAAGACGTTTCGACATACATGTCAACACTCCGGGATGCTCATACATCGACGATTACGCCCATCATCCGAAAGAGATCGCCGCGGCAGTGAGTTCGATGAGGGACATATTCCCTGGAAGAAGACTTACGGCAATATTCCAGCCCCATCTCTACACCAGGACAAGGGATTTTGCGGAGGAATTTGCCCAGGCTCTCAGCAAAGTCGACAAACTGATAATGCTCGACATATACCCGGCACGAGAGGAACCGATCCCTGGAGTGACATCGGAAATCATATATGACAAGGTCACTGCACCGGAAAAGGTGATAATGAAGAAAGAGGAACTGATGGACTATCTCAGGGATGAGCCGATAGACACCCTCATCACATTCGGAGCAGGAAACATCGACAGATTCATAGGTCCTATAACTGAAATGCTATGTCAAAGAAGGCAAGACATATAATAAACATCATCTCGGCAGTTCTGCTCACAGTCTGTCTGGTAATGGCATTCACTAGTGGAGTCTCATGCAGGGCTCCTCTGAAATGCACCGGACTTAAAGTGGTCATCGCCGACAGTTCCGTCAACCGCTTTGTGTCTGCGGCAGATGTGAAGAAATTCCTTGACAAGGAATATGGAGAATACATCGGCCTGCCGCTTGACAGCATCGACCTGGTGAAAGTCGAGAGCATAATCGACGGCAGGAGTGCAGTGGACAAAAGCCAGGCCTACATCACAAGAGACGGCATTCTGAATATAAAAGTGACTCAGAGACAGCCACTTGTGCGATTCCAGAAGGCAGACGGAGGATTCTACGCTGATGCCGAAGGCTACCTTTTCCCTCTGCAAAGCAGTTACGCTTCAAGAGTCCAGGTTGTGGACGGGGAAATTCCTCTCAAGGCAAACAGCGGATACAAGGGAGAGATCACGGATCCGAAAGAAAAGCAGTGGATCGGACAGGTGCTGAATGTGGTTAACTATATGGAAAACAGCAGGACGTGGAAGGACAAGATAGTGCAGATAACCGTCAGCGACGGTGGAGAACTGACACTTGTACCAAGAGAGGGAAAAGAAAAATTCCATTTCGGCCAGCCTGACAACATAGCGGAGAAGTTCAGAAAGATGGAACTGTACTATACAGGAATTCTCCCCGCAAAAGGTGAAGGCGCCTACAGCATTGTGAATGTTGAATATGACGGACAGATAGTCTGCAGATAAGGTTTGAAAAAGAGAAAAAGATATATGATGGAAGAAAAGAACATAGTCGCAATCGATCTCGGCACATCAAAGACAGCCCTCACCGTCGCTAAGGTGAGCGGGGATGATGTACAGGTCGTCTACTACAAGGAAACGCCTTCTGCAGGCATAAAGTACAGCAGCGTCTACAACATCATGCATGTCAGCGAGCCCCTGGGAAGGCTCATTGCAGATGCGGAAGAAGCGCTTGACCTCAAGATCACTCAGGCCTTCGTGGGAATGCCGAAATATCCGGTACGCCAGGAAAGCAACAGCGGAATGATCAAGGACAGAGGCGAAGACACCGACATCACAGGCGAGGACATAGCGGAATTGAAGAGATACGCTGAGGATTCGTATCCTCTTGACGATCCTGCAAAGGACGCAATATACGGAGCGGTGGCACAGTCGTTCTCTGACGGAGAGAATTTCCAGATCATCGAAAACGACATCATCGGAATGGCCAGCGACACTCTCGAAGGGCATTTCAAGATCTTCATAGGAAAGAAAAGCGACCTCAACAAGATCGACAAGGTCTTCAGGAAGACAGACATCTCGGTAAGCAAGAAATATTTCACTGCCGACACCACAGCGAAGGCTGTTCTCACCGAGGCCGAGATGGAAAACGGCGTCGCACTCATCGACTTCGGTGGGGGATCGACATCCGTTACCATCTATCACGGCAACATAATGCGTCATTACGCTTCGATCCCTTTCGGAGGAAAGAACATCACTGACGACATCAGGAAGGAATGCCACATTTCCGAAAGACTGGCAGAGAACATCAAACTGGCATACGGTGCATGCATGCCGGACAAACTTCAGAGCCTCAGCGAAAAGGTACTCCATATCCGCAGCAACAGCACCGAGCCTGACAAACAGGTCACAGTGAAATATCTGTCGGAGATCATAACAGCACGTATAGAAGAGATACTGATGGCCATGTTCTATGAAATCGACAGAAGCGGGTTTGCAGACATGCTCCAGAGCGGAATCGTCATCACCGGAGGATGTGCCCAGACCGCCAACCTCGGAAACTTCATCTACGAACTTTCAGGTTACAGGGTAAGGACCGGATATCCGCACGGATGTTTCTGCGCGACAGGATGCGACAGCATAAAGGACACCACGGCAGCCACATCGGTGGGCCTGCTTATGGCTGCCAAGAACGAGCAATGTCTGGTGAACTGCACGCGCAAGGATCCGTTTGAGTCCGTTTCAACAATAATCACAGAAGGTTTCCTTCCTGACACAAAGGGAGAGAGTGAAGAAGCGGAGACCGTTGAAGAGACGGCCGTTGACAACGGACAACTGTTCAAGGCGGAGGAGATCGAAACAGTAGAGGCTCCGAAGAAGGAGAAGAGAGGTTTCCTCGATGTCATCTGGAGAAAAGCCAAGAAGGTGACTGAAAACGCAAAGGAGAAAACAGGAAGTTGGCTGGACGAAATCAGCGAAGAAGAAGTCTGACAATCAAACGAATACAACAAGCAATGACTGATTTTATTGAAACAGAAGATATAGTTCCTTCAGACTGGATCCCTGAAAACTCAATCATAAAGGTGATCGGAGTGGGAGGAGGAGGCTGCAATGCGGTCAACTACATGTACCATCAGCACATCGAAGGCTGCACCTTCATCGTCTGCAACACCGACGCTCAGGCGCTCGGCAGTTGCGACGTACCTGTCAAGATCCAACTCGGAGAAGGTCTGGGAGCAGGATGCAATCCTACTGAAGGACGAAATGCCGCACTCAATTCTCAGGACGAGATCGCTGAAAAGGTCATAAACAGCAACACCGACATGCTATTCATCACAGCAGGCATGGGTGGAGGAACAGGCACCGGAGCAGCCCCTGTGATCGCTGCAATGGCAAAGAAGAAAGGTATCCTCACAGTCGGTGTAGTCACAATTCCGTTCAAGAGCGAGGGCAACGAGTCGATGTCAAAGGCTATCGACGGAATCAACGAACTCGAAAAGAACGTCGACAGCCTCATCATCATCAACAATGAGAAGATCTACAAGGAATATGGCGACCTTCTCATCCAGGATGCCTTCCCGAAGGCGGACGAGGTTCTTGCAACTGCTGTAAGAGGCATCACCGAGATAATCAAGAGGCGCGGATTCATCAATGTGGACTTCAAGGACGTGAAGGCCATGATGACGAACAGCGGAATGGCACTCATGGGATGCGGCACAGGAAGCGGTGCCAACAGGATAAAGGACGCCGTAAAGATGGCTATGGACTCCCCTCTTCTTAACGATTTCGACATCAAGACCGCCAAGAATGTCCTCATCAACATCACTGTCGGAGACAACAAGGAAGGTCTTCATATGAAGCAACTTGACGAGATTGACAAACTCATCAAGGACTACACCGGCAAGGCAAACAACTTCAAGCGAGGAATCGTATTCGAAGAGGATCCAGAATTCGGCGACAAGGTGAGCATAACCGTAATCGCGACAGGTTTCAAGATGGCAAGACTTTCTGAAATAACAGAAGGCAATGTCGGAAACATCATCAACATCGACAGCGACTTTGTCTACCGGAAGGACGAATGCATCAGCGAGGACGGCATAGAACTGCCTGAGGTGCGAAGCATGAAGATCGGATACAACAACACAGCCATCAGGAAAGGCATAACCTTCGATGAGGGCTGCAAGCCGGCACTGCTTGTGGGAGAAGGCGAAGACAAGAGCGAACTGGAAAATACGCCTGCAATAAAGAGACGTGCAGGAAAGAAGAGTAAGGAATAGGATTTTTTTGTATTTTTGCGACCGAATTAAAAATCAAGGATATGACACGCAAGACAAGGGTAAGATTTGCCCCTTCTCCAACAGGCCCTCTCCACATGGGTGGTGTAAGGACTGCACTTTATAACTACCTCTTTGCAAAGCAGCAGGGAGGCGACTTCATAATCAGAATCGAAGATACTGATTCCCAGAGATTTGTACCGGGAGCAGAAAAATACATAATCGAAGCCCTGAACTGGTGCGGCATCGTTCCGGACGAAGGTGTTGACACAGAGGGCAACGTAGTAGAGACGGCATCGGAGCGTCATCCGCATGCACCGTACAGACAGAGCCAGAGGAAACCGATCTATCGCAAATATGCGGAAGAACTCGTTGCGAACGGCTTTGCATACTATGCATTCGATACAGCCGAGGAACTCGGAGCGAAAAGAGCCGAGATGGAGGCTGCAGGACAGACCTTCATATATAACCAGACAACCCGTCTGGGACTCCGCAATTCGCTTTCGCTTCCTGAATCGGAGTGGAAGGAACTTCTGGAGACACGTACAGACTGGACTATCCGCTTCAAGATGCCTGAAAACAGGGTTGTGAAGATGGATGACCTCATCAGGGGACATGTGGAGGTGAACACCGACACTCTCGACGACAAGGTTCTCTGGAAGAGGGCGGACGAACTCCCGACATACCACCTCGCAAACATCGTGGACGACCATCTCATGGAGATTACCGAGGTCATCCGCGGCGAAGAGTGGCTCCCTTCGCTCCCATTGCATTACCTCCTTTACGAAGCATTCGGATGGACAGAGACACAGCCGCGTTTCGCACATCTCTCGCTCCTTCTGAAACCGGACGGAAAGGGTAAACTCAGCAAGCGTGACGGAGACCGTCTCGGATTCCCTGTATTCCCTCTCAGGTGGGTTAATGCCGAAGGCGAGGTTTCACGCGGATACCGTGAGGACGGATATTTCCCTGAAGCATTCGTGAATCTTCTTGCCATGCTCGGCTGGAACCCGGGCAACGACCAGGAACTCTTCACTCTTGAAGAACTCGTGGCAGCATTCTCACTCGAAAGAGTCGTGAAGTCAGGTGCAAGATTCAATGCCGACAAGGCAAAGTGGTACAACAAGGAGTACCTCAGGATGAAATCAGTAGAGGAACTCACCTCTTTATATATTCCTATACTCGAAGAGAAGGGACTTCAGATCGTGGACTGCCCTGCATGCGCATTGACAGCAGGTTCCGACATGACTGTCACAGGTGCTGATTTCGAAAACAGGATATTCTCACGTCAGTACGTCGAAAGGATTGTCGCGCTGATCCAGGAAAGGGCTACATTCGTTGCAGACTTCTGGGACATCGCTTCATATCTGTTCATCGCTCCGGAATCATTCGTCGAGAAGGATGCTGCAAAGTTCTGGAAGGAAGAGAACTATACTCTCGCCCTCCAGGTTGCCGACTTCATCCTCGGATTTGACGGAGAATTCACAAAGGAAGCCCTCGAAGGACCGCTCGAAGAATTCATCCGCGGCAACGAATGGCCTATGGGCAAGGTTATGAACTGCCTCAGACTCGCTCTGGTGGGTGCGTCAAGCGGTCTCGGCATTGCTGACATCGTGACCTTGATCGGCAAGAAGGAATTTGCAAAGCGTATCGAGTTCATAAAGGCGACACTCAATTAGTCAACTTAAAACAACATCTTATATGAAACTGGGAATCTGCAGCGACCATGCTGGTTTTGACTTCAAGACCGACCTGATCAGTCATCTTCAGGAGAAAGGACATGAAATCGTTGATTTCGGAACACATTCAACTGCAAGCATGGACTACCCCGATGTAGCACACCCTCTTGCGGAAGCAGTCGAGAAGGGAGAAGTCGAACTCGGAATAGCGATGTGCGGAACAGGAAACGGCATGCAGATGGCCTTGAACAAGCATCAGGGCATACGTGCCGGACTCTGTTGGGACGTGGAGATTGCAAGACTTATCAGGCAGCACAACAATGCCAATGTACTGGTAATGCCGGCAAGGTTCATTCCTTTCGAGAAGGTTCTTGAAATAACTGACGCTTACCTTACAACGGATTTCGAAGGGGGAAGACATCAGGGAAGGATCGACAAGATTCCTTGCAGATAGTCACATGGAGATAAACGCAAAGATACTTACCCCGGAAGACGAAATCCTGTCAAGGAACATAGACGACTATCCGGAAGGGATAATAATCCCCATAGACAAGCCATACAGATGGACATCGGCGGACGTGATCAGAAAGGTCAAGTTCGCCGCTATCCGTCATTTCGGCAAGAAGAATCTCAAGGTAGGACATGCAGGAACGCTTGATCCTCTTGCGACAGGAGTGCTGCTTGTGTGCATAGGCAAGGCGACAAAACTTGCGGAGACCCTTCAGGCCCATCATAAGGAGTATGTTGCCGGTATAACATTCGGTGCCACCACTCCTTCATATGACCTTGAAAAGGAGATCGACAGATTCTTCCCGCATGAACATATCACTGCGGAGAAGGTGTCTGAGACCCTGCCTTCGTTCATCGGCGAACAGGACCAGGTCGCTCCACTTTTCTCTGCCAAGTCTGTGGACGGAGTAAGGGCTTATGAACTCGCCAGAAAACTATACAAGGCACAGACGGCGGTTGAAGCCGTTTCTTCCGGTGCCCCCGGGCAGCCTGCCGATAGTCAGGCGGTCATTGACGATGTGGCTGCGGAACTGATAAGGGTTTCAAGAATCAATATCACGGAACTGGAACTTTTGGAATTTACTGCATCGGGCAGTGACGGGTTGGAAAACCGTGCTACCCCCCTGGCCGCAGGGGGAGGGGCCCACTCCACCGGAGTGGGAGGGGTTGTTTTCCAACCCGTCACGCCCGATGCCGAAGATAAAGTCCAGGTGTCGGCTGCGTCAAGCAGGATCAATGTGACTGACAACTCAGCCTTGGGACTTCCTCGTGCAGTAGTAAGGATTGCATGCAGCAAGGGAACATATGTCCGCGCATTTGCCAGAGATCTCGGTGAGGCACTGGGTTCAGGAGCCCATCTTGACAGTCTGCAACGCAGCAGGAGCGGAATTTTCCGAGTAGAAAAAGCGCTGACAGTAGACCAGACCATTTCCATCCTGTCAGAAAGAGTCAAGTAACATCCTGACAGACAACACATTACGCTAATTGCCTGCTATCCCAGGGACGCAGGCATTATAACTAAATTATTGGTATTCAGGGACTTGTGTGACGAAAGCATTATGAAGAAATCATTGACATATTCATATAGGAATATCTGGAAAGTAGCCTATCCTATTCTCATAAGCCTGATCATGGAACAGATGATCGGACTGACGGATACTGCCTTCCTGGGAAGAGTCGGTGAAGTTGAACTCGGAGCCTCGGCCATCGCGATCGTATATTACATGGTCCTGTTCATGATTGGCTTCGGATTCAGCATCGGTGCCCAGATCATAATAGGAAGAAGGAACGGAGAGGCGGATTACAAGGCTACCGGAAAAGTCTTCTGGAACGGCCTGTACTTTGTGCTTGGACTATCCGGCATAATCATTCTCCTTTCGGAACTTTTCACTCCATGGATGATGAAATTCATGGTATCCTCGACGGCAATATACGATGCCGCCCTTAGTTACGTCAGATGGAGACTGCCGGGCATGGTCTTCGCGTTCATGACGGCTATGTTCCGAGCGTTCTATGTGGGCACGACACAGACCAAGACATTGACTCTCAACTCCATAGTCATGGTCCTGTCAAATGTTGTCTTCAATTACATACTCATATTCGGAAAACTCGGATGCCCTGCATTGGGTATCACCGGAGCGGCTATAGGTTCCAGCCTTGCAGAACTTGTGTCCCTGATATTCTTCATCATATACACCAGGACAAGATGCGACCGCAGGAAATACGGTCTTGACAAAGCGGCACGTTTCGAACTGTCCGAACTGAAATCGATGATGCCGGTGTGCACATGGACAATGATCCAGCATACGATATCGATTTCAACATGGCTGATCTTCTTCCTTTACATCGAACATCTCGGAGAAAGAGCACTGGCAATCTCGAATATCGTCAGAGGCGTTTCCGGCCTCATATGGGTCGTGCTTCAGGCATTCTCGTCCACATGCAGCACCCTGGTCAGCAACATGATCGGAGAAGGCCACCAGGACAAGGTGATGTCTCTCGTGAAACGTGTCCTGAAACTGTCATACGGAATCGTGAGCGTCCTTATCATCATAATCTGTCTGTGTCCGGAAAGCATAGCCCGGATATATACCGACATTCCCGATCTCATTACGGCATCGGTTCCCGCTATGATAGTGATGGTATCTTCGTATTTCGTGAATGTTGGAGGTCAGGTACTCTTCCTCGCTGTATCCGGAACAGGAAGTACAAAGACAGCATTCAGACTCGAACTTGTTGCTCTGGCCGTATATATGGTCTATTGCACCGTAATCATCGGAATAATGAAATGCGATGTGGCTATCTGCTGGACTGCGGAGCATGTATATGCCGGAATGCTGTTCATATGCAGCCTATGGTATCTGAAAAGCGGCAGATGGAAGAACCGCAGCATCTGACCCAGCAACACCCATACCACTATCAATCAACGACTTACGCGAAATGGCTGCTGCAAAAATGCAGCAGGCATTTCGCGTAAAACACTACAAATCAGACGATTAAGCGTTTCCGCTATACCAGAGAGAATTGTTTGATCAGACGGGTGATGGTGTAATCCAATGGATAGCGTGCCTTGGAGGATGCTCCCTTGCGTGCAATTTCCACTGCCAGGGCCCGGTCCTCTTCAGAAAGGTCCATATTCCCGGACATCAGTTTCAGAAGGTGGTCTGTAAGGACATGCTCCAGAAGCAGATGGAAAGCCCGGCCGTGGTCCTGATGTTTCAGATGGCAGAGTTCATGCAGAAGCACATAGTCCTGCAACACCTTCGGCAGACGTACTATATTAAGATTGAGATTGATGTTCTTTCTGGATGAACAACTCCCCCAGTTTGATACATTGTGCTTGATGGTCACACGGTTATAGGCAAAACCATATCGGGAAGCAAGTTCCGCAAGTCTCGGAGGAAGTTCAGCCTTGGCCTGACGACGCAACGCCTCAATCTCGTCCGACGACGGAACATGAACATCTTTGGCCCTCTCCTTCTGCTTTTCCATCACGGCAAGTACCCAGTCACGACGTGCCATAAAGAAAGCCAGAGCCGCAGCATATGGCACTATGTACGGCACTGTAACGCTCACGCCCTTTACAGAATGTACACGGATGCTGATGCTACGGCTTCTGATGCTCTTTCTGAACATCACATTCCCGATCAACGGGTCCTTATAAATCTTACCTTCCGACTTTGCCATAACGGCAGCAAAGGTAAGCAATAAATCTTACATCCACGAGTCTGAGTCGTCGATGGCTTCCTTGAGTTCAGATTTGCTGAGGCCCTTGTAGTCTTCAGTACAATCCAATATAACCTTGTTGCCTGATTGATTTGCAAGATGCTTCTTGTCAGCGTCTATGGCAGCATAGAAAATGCCTGCAGTAATAGCGTCTGGGAAAATGATCTGCATTTCTGCCTCTTTACATGTATCACCGCTGAACTCAAAGATCAACAGATATACCATTTTATAGGACTCATCACCCATCACCAGTTTATAGACCATCTTATTGCCTTCCTCTGTCCAGCCTTCAACATATCCATCTTCCTCAAACTGCTGCTGTTCATCATCGGTAAGGTCAGACAGACTGCCCAGAATGTCGCACGATGCCGCTGAAAACGATGCTGCCGCGATCATCATGAACGCAAATAAAAAATGTAATACTCTTTTCATAACTTCTTGTTTTAAGAATTAATATTGTATAATCGAATGTTTAAACGATAATTACGGCAGTCCTATAGGTGTGCAGTATGCGTTACATCAAACTGAGCCGCCATATAATTACCGAAGAAAACCAGTTTAAGCCTGTAGCCGACTGCGACATCTCCTAAATCATGAGTGCAGACAGGTTCACAAGGGTCATAAGCCATATTCCACATAATGTAACCTCCCTCCATCTCTTCCGGTCCCAACATTATGTTCTCATCGCTATACCAGTTGGGATCAATCGCTTCTGTCATCTCCTGAAGATACTGTACGGCATCTTCATATGTCGCCCCGCTCACCTCGAAGTCAACATCTGAGACATTGTCGTGCGGGCCCCAGTCATCCACTCGGATCACGCTCATTTTATCTATCGTTCCTCCACCTGTATATTGCACCAGTCTTCCGTTGAATGACGGAAGTTTATCACCCATCCATCCGCAGTTGTATCTTGTGTGCTGTGGAATCATCTCATCCAAGGTTGCATAAGGTTCCTGACAGTAAAGAGTCTGGAGTTTCATCAAAGTTTCGTTGAAGTCTCCGACATTCAGGTCCACCTCAGTCACGCAATGCTCGATTTCACTTGTTCCGTCGTTCAGATTGTACACGACATTCTTTGCGCAAACCCCGTTCTCAAATGCGTACATATCACGAAGTTTCATCCGGGTGCTGCCGTAATCCACGAATACAGAATAGATATCCGCCGGCTGTCCTGCAATGATTTCTTGACCGGTCTTCTCAACGATTGCACCTTCATTATGGAGCAGTACGTCCGTATACATCTGCAACAGGTAGATCAATCCTCCGAGAGCCTCTATTCCTCTTATATTTACATCCGGGTCACTTACTTTGAAGAATGCCTCTCTTGATGCACTCTCATCTATCACCACATAATGAACGGTTTCCAGATAATCGTTTATGCCATTGTCCCAGTTATCCTTTGCTCTGTCGAAGAAATATCCGGTTCTCTGCCCGTCAGTTGCAAAAAAGTTGGCAGGGATGCCGAGGTCTCCTTTATAAACATGTGCCTTTTCTTCTGTCACATCTTCGATATAGAATGCACCTCCGTCCGTACTTTTGGCTGCGACCATGTCATCTATCCTGTAGATTCCAGGGGCCATTGCATCGAGCATGGCGGCATAGTCACCATATTCAACATATGCGAATAGAGATTCTATGTCAATCCCGTTCTCAGGCTTCGTGTTTTCTCCATCGCCACTACCATCATCCTCTTCACCTCCGCTATCCGGATTCTCTTCCTCCTCCGGAGTCAGTCTGTCCCAAAATGCCGGGTCACATGCTGTTACTGTCATGAGGACAGCAACAACTAAAATCATTAGTTTTGTTATCCTTTTCATGGCTGTTTGTGTATTAATATTGTCAGAATCCTCTGAGTTCTACCAGTTCATATATACTCATGAGTTTTCCGTTCTTGCTGTAGTTTTCAGACTTGACCTGTCCAACTCCACGACCGTACCAGGTCTTCTGCACCATTTCGGACTTAATTCCCAGTGCTTTCACAGACACGACACTCTCCAGGATATAACAATCTATGCTATGGCCGCTAATGTTCATGGTCTCTCTTCCGACCACCTTTATATCCTTGTTCTCGGAAGTAGTCACCAATCCTCCTATATTGATGACAACCTTATAACCTCCGAGCAAATCGCCTACCTCAATATTGTCAGGAAGATAGAAACTGTCTCCACTTATCTCCATTCCTTCCGTCATCTGACCTGCAAGACTCGACGGTTCAAAACTTACAATACCATTTTCCACGACAACACCTGCCGTCATCGGCTCCATACCCAAAGACTTCATGTCTTCGTCCAGAAGTTCTGTAGATGTCTGCACGGAATAGTTCGTCTCATTCTTCCATCGGATACTGGAAATCGTAGTCCGCGAGTGCGACTCGGCCTTTCCCTTGGCATTCTTGGTAGCATAGGTCATCACCACACTTTCCTTGACAGGATAGAAAGGTTTGCCACCGGAAGGGCGGCCGGCGAATCTGGCCTTGAATTCAGGACTGATGCCTTTGGCCGGAGTATCTTCGATATATCCGTCAGGATCGATCTCTATGGCAACAGAAGCATCCTCAGCCGCCTGGGCAACGGCTTCTGCAGCACTTACCAATGTATCAGTAACTGTCTTGACTTTCTTTTCGACTGCCGAAACCGCTTTATCAAGTGCCTTGTCTACTGCCTTTTCAGCCGGCTGCATAGCCTTATCTACCGCTTTGTCGACAGTTTTGTCAACTTGCTGATAAACCTTATCCTCCACTTTCTGCTTCACTCTCTGCTTCGCTCTCTGCACCACACCGTTACCAACCCCTTTGAGCCATTCCTGAGCGGGAAGATCTTGCGCCGCCGTAATGGCCAACATTACCGCAACGAAATAATACACAACTCTTGCTTTCATAAGTCTTTAATTTAATTATTGTTCATGACACCATACAGAAAAGGCGTAAACTGTATATACTTATCCTACGAAAGCGGGCTCTGGTAAAGCCTTTGGAATAAAATAAGCAACAGCTCACGCCTGTATACAAAAAGAGCATATACGAAAAGCGTGAAGAGCATCGCCTGTTCCCCTCCAATAAATTTACCAGATTTGCTTTCAGGAAACCAGCAAGTACACCTCGTGTCTGAATGTTTTACAAATATATAAAAAATCTGCAAACAGACAAACAGTCTGCCCTCTGCTGTTGCTTAAACCAACAGCAAAGGAACAAACTTCCAGGAATAATTAATGAAAATCGGTCTTGAAATAAGTATAAAGTACGGAAGTTTGGACTCGTTTTAACTAATTTCCGTACTTTCCAAGCCACTGTGCAGGGGTCATTCCCTCGATTCTCTTGAAGACGAGGAAGAATGTGGAACGCGAACGGAAGCCGCATTCCTCGAATATGCTGTCGATGTTATGCCCCCTGGCATTCACCTCCAGAAGAAGTCTCTTGGCTTCTTCGACACGCTGTCTGTTGATGAAATCGAAGAAATTCATATTCATATATCCGTTGATGGAGCGGGAAAGAGTCCTTGGTGACATACCAGCCTCCTTTGCGAAGATCGCAAGGGAAATGTCAGGGCGAAGATAGGCCTTGCTTTCCGCAAGAACAACACACGCCCTTTCACAGACGGACTTCATCTCTTCCTCAGACATTGTATCGGCGTCTTCCTTCTTCGGGCTATCGGCGACAAGTTCGACAGCGGTTATCGGCATTATCTGCTGTGTCAGCGAGCACCACACGAGATATGTCATACTTATCACATTGATGATCTGTATCAGCCACGCATCTGTCCTCGGCCATATGAAATAGCACACCTGCACTATGATGAAACAGACAAAGAAGAGTATCTGGAATCTGTACACCCATTGCTTCTGAACCCATTCTGCATCAGATAAGGTCTGCATTATTCTCTTGCGGGCCTTTGCCATATATATGAAGATGGCAGGATAATAGATGAGCATCTGAAGCAGGATGACGCTGACATTAAGAACACCGTGCCATGTATCTTCGCCCGTCATCTCGAACATAATGACTTCCATACGTTCGGCACGACTCATCGAGACACCGATAATCAAAAATGCTATCGCCGGCAGGAAATGCAGGAACTTCTTTATATCCCAGCGGAAATAAGGATCATAATTTACCTTGGTCAAGATCCACAGAAGAGGCATGAGCGTAGTATTGACTGAAAATGCGAAAGAAAACATGAACTGCGTCAATCCGTGCCACGAAAGCATACGGCTCATATTGTACAGATACACCGGAACCGTCGGAACAAATGTGACTAATGCAGCATATCCGTTCATGCCCTTGAACTTGGATGAAACGACAAGGAGAACTGTAAACAATGTCAATATTGCGATACTGGTGACATTTACAGCCAGTATGAATTGTGAATATTCCATGATTAGGAGTTTTAGACAAGACAAAGATAAAAATAATCGATTTAAAATAGCCACAATAACTTGTTTTCTTGGATTTTATGCTTATCTTTGCGGCCGCTAAATCTCCCTACAGGAGAAATGGTACGAAAACTTTTAATTATTAACCTCTAATTTTTTCAAAAGATGGCTGAATATTTGGCACCAGAGAAAAAACAGGAGCTTTTCGAGAAGTACGGAAAGTCTAATACTGACACAGGTTCTCCAGAGAGCCAGGTGGCATTATTTTCCTACCGTATCGCTCACCTTACCGAACATCTTAAGAGCAACAAGCACGACTATGTAACACGTCGTTCGCTTCTTAAACTTGTAGGTAAGCGTCGTCGTGTACTTGATTATCTCAAGTCTATTGACATCGAGAGATACAGAGCTATCGTCAAGGAGCTTGGTCTCCGTCGATAAGCTACATAATAGTAGGAACCGACGAAGGGGGAGCACTCAAAGAAATTGGGTTATCCCCCTTTTTTACGCAAAGACGCATCCTGAGCGCTAACAAACATCAACCTGCGGCGCAAGGGA
>JAZQES010000043.1:0-34585 GCA_045539115.1 Candidatus Cryptobacteroides sp.
GTCCAAATGTTGTCCAAGTTGTAAAAAATAAGCCTCTCAGGTATCTGAGAGGCTGTTTCTGGTGATTCGGTTGGGATTCGAACCCAAGACCCACAGCTTAGAAGGCTGTTGCTCTATCCAACTGAGCTACCGAACCGATCCAAAAGTGGGTGCAAAGGTAAGTATTTGTGTGCAAAAATCAAAATTTATTTTTTGATCTTCTTTCCGATGAGTTCGATGGTGGTGACGAGGGCGAAGCCTATGAGGGCGAAGATGGCGGCGCTGAGGAAGTGCGGGTCGGCCATCGGGGCGTGGGTGGCCATGGCATTGTTGAATGCTTCCTGTGCTGCCTGGATGCCGGTACCGGTTTCGGTTGCGTGTTCCAGGGCTTCGCTGAGTGCGGCTACGGAAGGGAATTGTGAGCATACTATTGCTTCCATGTTGTTCCATGGCCATACCTTGACGAGGGAGCCTATGATGAAGCCGGCGAGGACTATGAGGGTTTCTTTGTTCCAGCGGGCGAGCAGCCAGTGGAGAAACTTTGAGAATCCGAGGATGCCGAATATTGCTCCGATGGCGAATATGCTCAGGATGAGCAGGTTATGTCCGATTTCGTTTCCGGAGACCAGGCCGGTGATGGCTTCCATTATGTACTGGTATTTCCCGAGGATCAGCAGGATGAAACTGCCGGAAATGCCGGGGAGGATCATGGCGCAGATTGCGATGGCTCCGCTGAGGAAGATGAACCAGAGGCCGTCAGGGGTCTGGGTAGGGGAGAGGGTGCATATTGTTACACCGAGGATTCCTCCGGCAACGAGCAGAAGTATCTCACGGAGATGCCAGCCGTTGATTCCTCTGATGATGAATATTGACGAAGCCACTATCAGGCCGAAGAAGAAGGCCCAGGTCTGGATCGGAAAGTCTCTCAGGAGCATCTGCATCAGACCGGCGAGTGTGATGACGCTTATGCCGATGCCGATGATAAGCGAGAGCAGGAAATTGCCGTTGATATGTTTCCAGAAGGCCTTGAACTGGCCACTGAACAGCATTTTTACCGCCGTGCCGTTGATTGCGGCAAGTGAGCCGACGAATTCGTCGTATATTCCCATGATGAATGCGATGGTGCCTCCTGATACTCCCGGGATCACATCCGCTGCCCCCATGCACATTCCTTTGACTGCAACAGTCAGGTTCTTTATAAATCCTTTCATCCTGTCTTATACTATCTTTTCAATGAAACCTGTCATTGCCGCGAATATCCTTCTGGCATCGGAGCGGAGGTCTTCCGTAGGATTGCCTGTGAACACCATGTCATAAACATGTCCGTCGAATCCGTAACGGCCGATCTTGAATTTGGCCTTGGAGCATTTGCTCAGGAATTCGATAGGGAAGTCACCGTTGTCGATGAGGGAAATGAACAGGTCACTGTGCTCATACAGGAGGGTTCCAACCTTGCTGAATTCCGGCGTGCCGATCCAGTCCAGTTCCTTTCTGAGGATGGTCGTGGTGATGCTGGTGAGGAGAAGTTCCTCCTTGCCGAGTTTCCTGAAATCAAGAAAGTATATGTTGATCTTGAGGCCTTTCTGGCGGCCCCATGCGAGGATGTCTTCTTTTAGAAGTTCGAATCCGGGTTCTTCCACATCGATGATCACGTTCACCGATGATATGTTCCTCAACGAGCGTATCCCTGTCGGGACGTCGCTTAGGAATTTCTGTATCTTCCTGTCTCGGAAGAATCTTAAAATGACGTCGAACATAGGCCTATGCTTCTGTGTTTGCCGCTATGAGGCTGCGTATTTCCTGTTTTGCCGCTTTCCAGCGCGGGATGTCTATCTTGGTGCCTACGACTTCCACAACTTTTGCCGCAATGATCGATCCCACTTCTCCGCACACCTTGAGAGGCATGCCGAGGGAATGTGCGTAAAGGAATCCTGCCGCGTAGGTGTCGCCCGCTCCTGTGGCGTCTACCGGATTGGCCGGCCATGCGTCGATGAAGTGATATTCGTCTCCGCTCTTGACCATCGAGCCGTCCTTGCCCACCTTCACGACCGCGATCCTGCATGATTTTGCAATCTCGTCGAGTGCCTGACGTGGTTCCAGGCCGGTGAATGCCTTGGCTTCCGTCTCGTTTGCGAACACGATGTCAACGTAATTGTCGACGAGGTCGTGCAGGAATGCGAGGTTGGATTCCACCACATTATAGGAAGCCATGTCTAACGAAATCAGGCAGCCAGCCTCTTTGGCAAGTTCGACTGCTCTGCGTATAGTCGATTGATTCTGAACGAGATAGCCCTCTATGTGGAAATAGTCGTATCCTTCGAAATATTCAGGTTTCAGATCTTCCGGCACCAGTTCGAGCGCTGCTCCCAGGTATACTGCGAATGTCCTTTCTGCATTAGGTGCAGTGATGAATACCATCGCTCTTCCCGATGAATGGACTCCTTTGAGAAGAGTGGACTTGATTCCATACTGCTCCTGGTCGCTTTTGAAGAGGTGGCCAAGGTCATCGTCTCCGACCTTTCCGATGAATCCGGATTCCATTCCGAAGATGGCTGTGCCTGCGATTGCGTTGGCTGCCGATCCTCCTGCCACGAGTTGCACTCCCATCGGTTTGAGGGTTCTCCAGATCTTGTCTCCGGTCTCCATGTCGACATGCTGCATGCTTCCCTTAGGAAGATGGAACTCATTCAGAAGTGTGTCATCAGGAAGGACGGCGAGAATGTCCGTCAATGCGTTCCCTATACCTAAAATAGATGCCATAATTTCCTTTTTACCTATAAAACGAACAAAGTTAGCAAACTTTTGGATAAATTTGCAGCCTGTCTTTAACAGACTGTTGACAATATGAATGAAAAAGTATCACAAATATTGAAATATGCGGTTTCTGCCGCTCTGGCATTCATCCTTCTCTGGTTTTCGTTCCGTGATGTGGAATGGGCTGACTTCGTGGAAGGTCTGAAGTCATGCAGATGGGAATTCGTGCTTCTTTCGATGGCTGCCGGTTCCTTCGCCTTCTGGCTTCGCGGCCTCCGTTGGAGAAGACTTCTTCTTCCTATCGATCCGAGCATATCAAGAGTCACGACATTCAACGGTGTGAACATCGGCAACATATCCAATTTTGTCTTTCCGCGTATCGGTGAATTCGTCCGTTGCGGTGTCATCACACGCAGGTCTGAACCTGTCGACCCTGCCTCGCCCGAACATAAGAAGGCTTCATATGACAAGGTCCTCGGCACTGTGGTCCTGGAGCGCAGTTGGGAACTTCTGGTGATGCTTCTCCTGCTGGCTGTCGTCGTTGTCGGCGGTTTCGAGCGTTTCGGCGGTTTCTTTGTGGAGCAGATATGGACACCGATGTCTCAGAGACTTGATTTCAGCATATGGTGGGCAGTCGCTCTCCTTGCCGTTCTCGGCTCGGGAATGTTATATGCTCTTTGGCGCTTCAGGGAAACAAATCCTTTCTGCAAGAAGGTCTGGGGCATATTTACCGGTATTGTTCAGGGATTTGCAAGTTGCCTGAAAATGGATCAGAAGTGGCTTTTCTTTGCCTATACGGCATGCATCTGGCTGACCTACTGGCTTATGGCGGCTAGTACAGTCTGGGCTGCTCCTTTCCTCAATGACCTGACCCTGATCGATGCACTTTTCCTGTCGCTTGTCGGCGGTCTCGGCTTTGCCGTGCCTGTGCCGGGAGGAATCGGTGCCTTCCATTTCATCATCAGCCTTGCCCTTTCGGGCATATATGGCGTGCCGATGGAGATGGGTATCGTATATGCGACCCTCTCCCACACCTCTCAGGCAATAACACAGATCCTCTTCGGTCTGGGATCATATTCATATGAGGCTTTGAAGAAATGAAAATCCTGAAAGGCATATTCATCATCCTTGTCTGTCTCGCTCTGGGAAAGGTCCTGTCAGGTCTTATCGGAGGATTCATCCCGGGCAGCGTAATAGGGATGATTCTGCTGTTCCTTTCCCTTCTCCTTGGGATTGTTAAAGAGGAATCGGTCCGTGATGTCGCGGTTTTTCTGACCGATAATATGGCTCTGTTCTTCATTCCTGCATTGATAGGAATACTTGATATGTGGGGAATAATCAAGGTGCATTTCTGGGGCTGGCTGATTCTGCTGGTATTGACTGCTGTAATAGTCATGGCCGCTGCCGGATGGACAAAACAACTTACGGATAAATTGTGGAGGAAGAAATGATGGGGGAAATCATCTGTAATGTCCCGGTGATGTTGTGCATTACTGTCGGCGCTTATCTTCTTGGCCTGTGGGTAAAGAAGAAGTCCGGCCTTGCGCTTATGCATCCCTTCCTGATAAGCATTCCTGTAATCATCGCCGTCATAAAGTCGACAGGGGTTTCCACGGCCTTTTATGTGGAGTCCAACTATCTGATTGAATTCATGTTGGGCCCATGCGTTGTTTCTCTCGGCTACCTTCTGTATGTACATCGCCATGTAGTCCGTGAACATCTTGCCGGTATATTGTCGGCAGTCGTCGTAGGCAGCATAGTCGGAGTCGTGAGCGTATGGATCCTGTGTCCGGTCTTCGGTCTGGGTGAGATGTTCGTACGCTCTCTGGAGGCCAAGTCTGTCACATCTCCGATAGCGATGGACATAGCCAGAGAAGCGGGTGGCAATGTTTCTCTGGCCGCTGTCTCGGTGATCCTATCCGGATTTATCGGTGCTGTGATCGGGCCCGTAATGATGAAGGTTCTCCGTATCGATGATCCTGTCGCACGCGGGCTGGCGATGGGCTGCTCTTCTCATGGGCTTGGAACGGCCAGGGCAGTGGAACTGGGTGCTGTTGAAGGGGCTGTGAGCGGACTTTCCATCGCACTCATGGGTATCCTGACCTCTGCAATCGTGCCTTTGTTCAATATGGTCGTAGGGCTTTGATCCGTTTCAGGCACTCCTTTTGAAAAGCATGGGGTAAATTTGAAGTATGATGAAACCTGCTATCAGACATCTTGAAAAGGAAAGGCGTTTTTCTACAGTCGTTGAGGGCCATGAGGCCCATGTGGACTATGTCATAAGCGACGGCTATATGGTTGTGACCCATACCTATGTACCAGAGAAGATAAAAGGACGCGGAATCGCATCGGAACTGGTCAGAGCGGCATATGCATATGCTGATAAGGAGGGCCTGGGATGTAAGGCTACATGCTCATATGCTCTCGCATGGCTGGAAAAACACGGTTATTGACAATTTTCCCGAAGATTTTATACTTTGGCACGCGCTTTGCAAAAACATAATCACGGTTAGTTTAGTTGTTAATAATAGGGTTATAGTTCAATAATGGGACAGCGGAATCTCCGCTGTCCCATTATTGATTATATTATCTGCTGACGTGTAAGTGGCTACCAGATAGAGGTTTACGCAAAATGCCTGCTGCACTCTGACAGCAGGCATTTTGCATAAATCTTTGATAGACAGTGTTTTATCTGGCTAGTGTGAGTTCTACCGGACAATGGTCCGAGCCGAAGATCTCGGTGTGGATCTTGGCCCCTTCCAGCCTGTCTTTGAGGGAATCAGAAACCACGAAATAGTCGATACGCCACCCCGCATTCTTCTGACGGGCCTGGAATCTGTATGACCACCATGAGTAGATGTCGGTCTGGTCTGGATAGAAATATCTGAATGTGTCTATGAATCCTGCATCCAGAAGATTGGTGAACTGAGCCCTCTCCTGATCGGTGAAACCGGCATTCATGCGGTTGGTCTTCGGATTTTTCAGGTCGATCTCCTTATGCGCCACATTCAGGTCCCCGCATACGATGACTCCCTTTGTCTTCCTGCTGCCGTCTCCGGCCACATGTTCCCTGGAAGCCAGCCCGCAAAGATATGCCCTGAAATCGTCTTCCCAGGTCATCCTGTAGTCCAACCTTTTCAAACCATCCTGAGAATTAGGCACATACACGCATACAAGATAGAAATCCTCCATCTCCAGAGTGATCACTCGTCCCTCATGGTCATGCACATCCACTCCGATGCCATATGTCACGCTCAAAGGTTCATGTCTGGTATATATCGCAGTTCCAGAATATCCCTTTTTATCAGCATAGTTCCAGTATGACCTGTATCCCAGAAACTCCAGATCGATCTGTCCCTCCTGCAGTTTGGTCTCCTGCAGACAAAAGAAATCCGCATCAAGTTCCTCGAAAATATCCGCGAACCCCTTCCCGCACACAGCCCTCAGGCCGTTCACATTCCATGAAATGAATTTATACATAAATTATCGTAGTTTCTGATTCTTCAGGTGCTACCCGCACCACACTTTCCGCTAATATAACTCTTTTCTCTCAATTCCTACCGGGACCGAGTGCAAAAACCTACATAAAACTACGCTAGGTCTATAACTCATGAACATCATATCCTTGCTTTCTGGCAAAGTCGATTAGATTGCATATATTTGCAGGTCTGGAATCATTGTATCCCCAATAATTCCATCCAGTCTGGACCATAAATACTACTTTGTCAGAACTTTGAAGTTTCGCATCGGGTTTGTAGAGCCATCTTCTTTCAAAGTCCCTATCTGCACTCTGATCTTTTTTAATGGAATATTCTTTTTCAGATAAGATTCTCACATATTTGTTAAGTTTGCTGCGAACTTCTTCAAATGTTAAGGTCGGATTATCTGCAATATATTTCTTTACTATGAAGAATGCTAATTCAGCAGGCTTTCGACATATAATTCCGTTCAATAAATAAGACCGATGTTTTTTTGATCCATTACTCGAAATCTCCGAATTGCTTGATTTGCTTCTGTCACAGGCAGGAGTTTTATCTTCATTTGTGTACTTAACCTTTTTCGAACTTATAGAAATATTGATATTTTCAATTTTCTTATCTACCAGATATTTGTCAAATCCTTTTTGTGTAAGGTGCTCTGTTAGAAGTTCTTTAAGTGCTGTTTCACCATATTCAGAACAGTAAGTCGATAGCACTGTATCCAATGCTTTATCTCTTATTCGATTGTTGAGAATTGTTTCACAATAGTCTTTCAACTTGATGCAATCGAATGTGTTTCTATGGAATAATTCAACAAATCTTTCTCCCTCACTGTTATTGCTTATGATATCCACACAAAAGATAACTTCAGGGAATGTGTTCCCATCATCGTAGTACAAACGGATTTCATCTCCTATATATAGACCCAATTGTACGGGATGCTTTGCAAGCCTCATATATGAAACCAGTTGTCTTTCATCTTCGGGTTGAATGGTGTGCCCTGGCCGTTTGACCTCTATTACGAATTGTTCTACCCCATTAAAAGAGACTACAATATCAGCCAGTTTTGTTTCGCGTCCGACCTGAATCGGATACTGCGTAGTTATTTCACCGATGTATTTCTTCCAGCCAAGAAGTCCTAGACATTGAACGATGGTATTCTCATACTCTTTCTCCAAAGCATTCTTCATCTTGCATGATGATAGCCAATAACTTATTTCATTCCAAAGTTCCCTCATAAATAATTGTGTTTTTGCAAAAATAACAAATGTCAGGAATATGGAGAAATAATAAAGTATGATGATTGTAATCCTGATGAGCCAAATTATTGCGACAGTGAGGTCTTTGTGGTTTTTAAATGGATTGTTTAAATATCTGTATATCTTGCTTTTCTCTCTTTCCGGATTCTGCTGGTGCTGCAGAGATCCTTTAAGAACGGGGAAATTCTAATAAGAAACATTGTCGAGGAAGTCGAGGATGTTATTAAAATTATTTTTAACGTCATTAAAAAGATTACATCATTATAAAAAAGAGAAAAATGTGAAGAATCTTTTTTATGATTTGCCTTTACTTCCAGGAAACCGATATATCTTGTACTAAAAAATGAAAGGTTATTATCACATAAGCAGTCATGGACTGGAGAAGAATGACATCTTTAAGAAAAAGGAAGATTTTGTTGCAGGTATGAATGACATCGCTATCTGTGTCCTGGGTTTTGACGTAATCATTTTGTGCTTCTGCCTCATGAGCAATCATTTCCATTTTGTGCTTTATGGGACCATGTCAGAGTGCCGGAGGTTCTCTGAGGAATATAAAAGGAGATGTGCGATGAGGATGAAACTTGCCGGAGGAGAAGTGCAAGGAATGCGTGGCGTGGAAGTTCAGATTACGTTTGTTGACTGTCAGGAGTATCTGGAAAATGTCATAGCGTATGTTCTGCGTAATCCTCTTGCGGCTGGTATCCTGTTGTTGCCATATCATTATCCATGGTCATCGGCCGCATTGTATTTTAACGGTGGGATTCAGCAGACTGGTGAAAGGCTGAATGAAATGAGCGAGAGAAAGCGTTTCCGGATATTGAAATCCCGTGTACCGGTGCCGGACAGTTATCTTGTAGATGGACAAGGAATGATTCTGCCGTCCTGCTATGTTGACTCAAAGGCAGTGGAACAGGTGTTCCGTCATCCTTCAAGGTTCATGATGTCTCTTGCAAGGAAGATCGAGAATGATGTCGAGATTCAGTTAGGTGTTGCAGAACAGGTCTCTATGACGGATCAGGAGATTCTGACTCAACTGGGTGACTTGATAAGAAATGAATTCCAGAAGGAATCCTTATCCGAACTTTCCATGGAACAGCGTATCAGACTTTGTCTGCTTATGAAAAGAAATTTCAGAGCAGGAATCAAACAGATAGCAAGGATTACCCGCCTTGACCCTGAAACTGTGGCAAAAGTTGTTTAGACCGAGTGCAAAAACCTACAGAAAACGCTCGCGGTACCCTCATTTTGCGGGATACCGCGAGCGTTTTTACTATAAAACTGCACTAGGTCTCTAAGAATTTACTCCAATGTCCATTCGGTGCCGTCCTTGGTGTCTTTGATCTGGATGCCGAGAGCTTTGAGGTCGTCGCGGATGCGGTCGCTGGTCGCCCAGTCCTTTGCTGCCTTTGCCGCCTTTCTCTGCTCGAGGACCATCTGTACGAGTCCGTCGATGGTCTTTACAGCCTTTCCTCCTTCTGAAGCCTCATCGTCGCGAAGTCCGAGAACTCCGAACACGATGTTGTCGAAAAGGTTGACAAGTGCCTGATAGTCAGAGGCGTCAAGAACAATCTTCTTATCCTTGGCAGTGTTGATTATGCGTACAGCATCAAAGATGTGCGAGAGTGCGACAGGAGTATTGAGGTCGTCGCATAGAGCCTCATAGACGCTTTCCACCAGCGAACGGACCTCTGCATTTGAAGCATTCACCTGGTCGGGAGCGACTGCTGAAACGAATTCTCCGTAAGCGAGAGCCGGTGCTGACTGGACTCCGTAAGCGGAAGCAAGGGCACGAAGGTCCTTTGCAGCCTGCATGATCCTCTTAAGTCCTTTTTCTGCAGCCTGAAGAGCCTCGTTGCTGAAATCGAGGGTTCCTCTGTAATGAGCCTGAAGGATGAAGAAACGTACGGTCATAGGAGTGTATGCCTGCTCAAGTTTCTCATGACGGCCTGCAAACAGTTCCGGAAGAGTGATGAAGTTGCCGAGCGACTTGCCCATCTTCTTGCCCTCGATGGTGATCATGTTGTTGTGCATCCAGTATTTCACTCCCGAAGTTCCGCGTGAGGCGGTGTTCTGGGCGATCTCGCACTCATGGTGTGGGAAAAGAAGGTCCATTCCGCCACCATGCACGTCGAATTCCTTGCCGAGGTATTTCTCACTCATGGCCGAGCACTCGAGGTGCCATCCCGGGAATCCGTCGCTCCATGGTGATGGCCAGCGCATGATATGTTCAGGGGAAGCCTTCTTCCAAAGGGCAAAGTCATATGATGCATGCTTGTCCTGCTGACCGTCAAGGTCGCGTGTGCCTTCCTTCACTTCGTCCAGTGTGCGGCCTGACAGTACGCCGTACTTGTGGTCCTTGTCGTATTTGAGTACGTCGAAATAGATGGAACCGTTGCTTTCGTATGCATATCCTGCATCCAGGATCTTCTTCACAAGGTCGATCTGCTCGATGATGTGTCCTGAAGCGCGAGGCTCGATCGAAGGGGGAGTCACATTGAGCATCCTCATGGCCTCATGATATGCGAGAGTACATCTCTGCACCACTTCCATAGGCTCCAACTGTTCCAGGCGTGCCTTCTTTGCAATCTTGTCCTCTCCCTCGTCAGCATCATGCTCGAGATGACCCACATCGGTGATGTTGCGTACATAGCGTACCTTGTAGCCGAGATGACGGAGAAGTTTCACGAACACGTCATATGTCACACCCGGCCTTGCATGACCGAGATGTGCGTCTCCATAAACGGTAGGACCGCATACGTATAGTCCTACATGGCCTTCATTCAAAGGCTTGAATATCTCTTTCTTTCTTGAAAGGGAATTTGTTATATATAATTCTCTCATGATCTGAAGTTTTAAGCAACATTCCTGCTGCAACCTGCAAATATAGTGAATTTATCGATATGATATGTCTTATCTGTATGTAATACCTGTCGCTTCCGATACCGAACCGTCCTCGGCCTGGGTCAAAGGAACGAATGCGGCTATCCATATTGCAGCGTTGAATACTCTCGGGCAATTGATTCTGATCGTGTTCCAGCCTGCCTGGAGCGGCACCTGAGCCGGTTCACGGGTCCAGAAGAACTGCTCGTCGGTGTAAGGGAGTTCGTTCGCAGGCTTGTGCCAGGTAGGGAAGTGGAATCGGTATGCTCCCGGCTCGTTCCAAGGCTTGGCCGGGAATATTTCTGTCTCACCGGAGAATACTCTTGCCGAGCATTCCCATTTTCCCTGTTCGCCGATTCCGTCCGACATCCTGTTGGACCTTGCAGGGGAGTCGAAGCCCACCCATGCTGTGATGACTGTGTCCTTTTCCACGAATATCTCGGTGGTCATCCACACGTCGATCCTTTCCGCTCCTGGGGTAATGCCGTTTTCCTTGCAGAGGGCGTTGAGGTCGATGCATCCTCCCCATGCAGGAGTTTCCACCAGCGTGCCGGCGTCTTCGATGGTGACTTTCCATGGTATCGAGGCGTTCGCAACCCATCTTGTGTCCCATGCATTGAGGAAATTGTCTCTATGGAAGGCTATCTTCTGTTCGAATGAAACCAGGTCGTCATGAGCCTTTGTGCCCGGAGGCGGAAGGAGATTCGGGTTGTTCCATCCGTGGCCTTTGCCGCCTCTCCAGCAGCCTTCCGCATATCCGAGGAGACCTTCAGGCATTCCGTTGTGAGGGAAAGTGCGTGTCTTGTCTGCGACTCTTGTGTCGTTCCACAGGCAGAGGATTCCTCCGAGTGCCTTTCCGTCATATCCGTCTACGGAACAGACCTGATGAAGATAGAATGCTGATGTGTTTATGAGAGGGTTTCCAAGGTTAAGGTATCCCATGTACGAGTCCAGGTAGGCTCCCTGGAATCCTGTTCCTGCTGCTGCGCGGCCGGTCTCTGACCATATCTGGGATATCGTCCCCTCCGATGAAGGAAGTCCCGGATACCATGCGAGAGGAATGCGTCCGCCTTCTTTCACCACTCCTTCGCAGAACTCCATGAATCCCTTCGGGTCGGCGATATAGACCTCGTCAGAACCGATATGTATGTATGGGCAGTCTTCCGCCGGAATCTCTTCCATGAATTCCTTCAGACACGCTTCCAGCACCTTCCTTCCTTCTTCCGACGCCATCCCGAAGCCGAATGTCTTGTCGAAATACTGGCTGTGACCAGGCATGTCTATTTCAGGGATGACCATTACGCCTCTTTCCTTGGCATATGCGATCACATCGCGGATCTCGTCATATGTGTAGAAGCGGCCTTCGTCCCTGCCCTGGCGCTGGTACTGAGGGTCGTTCAGTTGAGGATAGGCACGGCATTCGATCCTCCATGCCGGATTGTCGGTGAGATGCCAGTGGAACATGTTCAGTTTGTAGTATGCCATGAGGTCGATCTCCTTCTTGAGCATGTCAGTCTCGCGGAAGTTCCTTCCTGTGTCATGCATGAATCCTCTGAGAGGGAATGCCGGCCAGTCCCTGATAGTCATCTCTGGCAGCACTGTGCCCTTAACAGCCTTTGTGTCAATGAATTCGTGCGGTGCAAGACCTGCAAGTTGGGCTAATGTCGCTCTGGCATGAACCAGCCCCTGAAAGTCACGTGCCAGCACAGATGCCTTGCCGTTTCCGATGGTAAGTACATATCCTTCCTCCGGAATGTCGAGGGTTGTGTCGACGGCCTCTTCGACGTCGTTTATTCGGACCGTTTCGGTCCCGTCCGAAATGATTTCCTGAGGCATCGGAATCAGAATGTCCGGATTGTTGCCGATGTGTCTTGTGCATCCGCATGCTAGAGCGATGACGAGTGCGGCGGTCAAAGTGAATCTTGTCATTGTGAAATCGGTTTTTTCGTTACAGGTTCTGCTACGCAGACAGTCTGCAAATTTATGTAAATTATCAAGAAAACTGTAAAAGTTTGATTATCTTTGCGACTTAATATTTAGACTGATTATGAAAGTAGCAATCATTATGGGTTCGACCAGCGACCTTGAGATCATGTCGCAGGCGATAAATGTCCTCGAAGGATTCGGTGTTGAGGTGGTAAAGAAAGTCATCAGCGCACACAGGACTCCGGATCTTATGTGTGAATTTGCAAAGTCAGCAAAGGCTGAGGGTATCGGTGTGATCATCGCGGGTGCAGGCGGCGCTGCGCATGTCGCAGGTGTCGTTGCCGGTATGACCACTGTCCCTGTCATCGGTGTCCCTATCCAGACAAAGGCTCTTGGCGGAATGGATTCTCTTCTCTCCATAGTACAGATGCCTGCAGGCATTCCTGTGGCTACAATGGCCATCAACGGCTCTAAGAATGCCGGACTCTTTGCTGCGCAGATTCTTGCCCTCACTGATGAAGGACTTGCAGCGAAACTTGACCAGTTCAGAAAGGAACAGACACAGAAAGTTCTTGAAGCAACAATATAAGATATGAGCAACTATCGCATTTTCGTAGAAAAGTATCCTGAATTTCAGGTGGAGGCACGCAGCCTTCTGAACGAGTTGAACGAGAATCTTCAACTTGACCTCGGAACATTGCGTCTTCTTAATGTGTATGACCTCTTCGGCTTCTCGGAAGACCTTCTGGAGAAGAGCCGCTACAGCGTGTTCGGAGAGATCGTTACAGACAAGGTATCCGATGATTGTGACCTTTCAGGTACAAGATATATCGCAGTGGAATGCCTTCCGGGCCAGTTTGACCAGCGTGCCGCTTCTGCAGTGGACTGTGTGCGTCTGATCGACCCGTCGGCAAAGGTGAGCATCAAGAGTTCGAAACTCATAATTCTTCCGGCAGAGACATCGGACGATACTCTTGCCAAGATCAAGAAATATTACATAAATGCGGTGGAGTCGCGTGAGAAGGATCTTGCGAAACTCTCTGCAATGGAGCAGCCTGAGGTGGCTCCGGTTCCTGTCCTTGAAGGCCTTACAGCACTTGCCGAGGATGAACTTGCCCCATACTGCAGGAAGATGGGTCTTGCGATGAACGCTGATGACCTTCGCGAGGTCGTCAATTATTTCAAGGCTGAAGGCCGCGACCCGTTCGAGACTGAACTCCGTATCCTCGACACATACTGGAGCGACCATTGCCGTCATACCACCTTCACCACGGAACTTGAGGAAATCGATGTCGAAGATTCGTTCATCAAGGGTGAGATAGACGGAACCCTGAACCTTTACATGAAGATCCGCAAGGAACTCGGACGTGAACATAAGGGCCTGAACCTCATGGATATGGCTACTGTCGGCGCACGTTATCTCAAGTCTCAGGGCCTTCTTGACGATATGGAGGTGAGCGAGGAAAACAATGCATGCAGCATATATGTGGATGTCGACATCGTTGACGATGAGGGAAACATGACTACAGAGAAGTGGCTTCTCCAGTTCAAGAACGAGACACATAACCATCCTACAGAGATCGAGCCTTTCGGAGGTGCTGCCACATGTCTCGGCGGTGCCATCCGTGACCCTCTCTCAGGACGTGCATATGTATATCAGGCCATGCGTGTCACTGGTGCAGGGGACATCTATCTTCCTGTTTCGGAGACAATGCCCGGTAAACTTCCTCAGAGCATCATCAGCCGCAAGGCTGCCCACGGATATTCAAGTTACGGTAACCAGATAGGTCTCGCGACTACACATGTACGTGAGGTTTACCACGAGGGATATGTTGCAAAGCGTCTCGAAGTGGGTGCTGTGGTAGGTGCAGTCAAGGCAGACAGCGTACGTCGTGAGAGTCCGGCTCCAGGAGACGTTGTCCTCCTTCTCGGAGGCCGTACAGGCCGTGACGGTGTAGGTGGAGCGACAGGTTCTTCAAAGGAACACACAGAGGAGTCTCTCGAGACTTGCGGAAGCGAGGTTCAGAAGGGTAATGCTCCTGAGGAAAGAAAACTTCAGAGGCTTTTCCGCCGTCCTGAGGTTACAAGACTCATCAAGAAATCGAATGACTTCGGTGCCGGTGGAGTCAGCGTGGCTATCGGTGAACTTACTGACGGACTTGACATATATCTCGACAGAGTGCCTGTAAAATATAACGGTCTTAATTCGACAGAACTTGCAATCAGCGAGTCGCAGGAGCGTATGTCGGTTGTGATCGAGGCTAAGGACAAGGATGCCATGATCGCATATTGCCGCAGCGAGAATGTCGAGGTCACTCATGTCGCTGACGTTACAGACAGAGGACGTATGCGTATGTTCAACGGCGACAGACTTGTCGTTGACCTTTCACGCGAATTCATCGACAGCGCTGGAGCCAAGCATTATGCAAAGGCTACCGTAGGCGCGGTTGAGGACAGGAATCCGTTTGTACGCGAGGTCGAGGGTGAGACTCTCAAGGACAAGGTGTTCAACAATCTCCAGGATCCTAACGTGACATCACAGAAGGGCCTCATAGAGATGTTCGACTCGACTATCGGCCGCTCGACAGTCCTCATGCCGTTCGGTGGTATGCTCCAGACAACAGAAACGCAGGTTTCCGTGCAGAAACTTCCTACCGACGGATATACTGACACGGCATCGATAATGGCATTCGGATACAATCCGTACATCGCTTCATGGAGCCCGTACCATGGTGCCGCATATGCAGTCGTCGAGGCATGTTCGAAGGTTGTTGCTGCCGGTGCTTCATATGAAAAGATGCGTTTCTCATATCAGGAATATTTCGAGCGCATGACAGACCGCAAGTCTTGGGGCAAGCCGCTTTCTGCGCTTCTCGGAGCGTTGAAGATGCAGGTCGAGTTCGGCCTTCCTTCAATCGGAGGTAAGGACTCCATGAGCGGAACATTCGAGAATATCAATGTACCTCCTATGCTCATGGCTTTCGGTATCACTACAGTCGATGCCGGTCAGGTCATTTCTCCAGAACTTAAATATGAGGGCAACCGTCTCTATCTGATCAAGCATACTCCGCTTGCTGATCATATGCCTGACACAGAACAACTTAAGGCTAACTGGAATTTCATTCACGAGCAGGTTCAGGCTGAAAATGTCGTTTCCGCTTACGCACTTGGCTTCGGTGGTCTTGCAGAGGCAATCTGCAAGATGTCATTCGGTAACGGCCTTGATGCCAAGATAACATATGACGAGAAGGAACTCTTCAATTATGCATATGGCTCGATCCTCGTCGAGTCTGAAGTGGAACTTGACTATCCGAATGCCATCCTCATCGGAGAGGTTACTGACGGAGAAGAGAGCGAACTCACCATCAACGGAAAGAAGTTCGACATCTTCGAACTCATGGCTGTCAATTCAGGACGTTTCGCGCAGGTTTATCCTGACACTGCCGAGGCTTACAACAGCAAGACTGTTCCTGCAGGACTTGATGGCGTGAAGCCGTTCAAGGCAAAGAAGGCGGATCTCAGATATAAGGGAGAACCAGTAGAGAAACCTATAGCATATCTGCCTGTATTCCCGGGAACCAACTGTGACTATGATTCGGCGAAGGCATGGCGCAATGCCGGTGCGGAGGTCCGCATGAGCGTATTCTGCAACCTTACTGAAGAAGACATCTTCAGGTCTATCGCTGAGATGAAGAAGAATATTGACGAGTGTCATATCCTCATGCTCTGCGGCGGATTCTCGGCGGGAGACGAACCGGACGGCAGCGGAAAGTTCATTGCAAACGTGCTGAACAACAAGGATATAGCGGATGCTGTCCATGCCCTTCTCGACAGAGGTGGACTCATCCTCGGTATCTGCAACGGTTTCCAGGCTCTCGTGAAGTCAGGTCTCCTTCCTTACGGACGCCTCGGCCAGGTGACAAAGGACAGCCCGACACTCTTCCGCAACGACATCAACCGTCATATCTCGCAGATGGTGACGACACGTGTGTCCACCACCAATTCGCCTTGGCTCAAGGGCTTCGCCATCGGCGACCTTCATACTATCGCTGTCAGCCATGGAGAGGGTAAGTTCGTTGTCAATGAGGAGTTTGCCAAGGAACTCTTTGCCAACGGCCAGGTGGCATTCCAGTATGTCGATCCTATCGATGAGGAAGTGACAATGGAGTCTCCATACAACCCTAACGGTTCGTATTATGCTATCGAGGGCATCATAAGCGGCAACGGCCAGATTCTCGGAAAGATGGGCCATACGGAGCGTTTCGAGGAGAATCTGTTCAAGAACATCATGGATGAGGGTCTTGAGCAGCCGTTGTTTGACAATGCTGTGGCATATTTCAGAGGTGAATAATTCCGGTCTATGCTATATAGTCAGGCATTTGGAAAGAATGTTAATGCAAAGGTTAAGAAATGTGTAAGTGTAGTAATTACAGAGACGACAAACTTCACCATGAGTGTGGCGTTTTCGGAATATATGGTGTCGAAGATGCTGCAGGCCTTGCTTACTATGGCCTGCATGCTCTTCAGCACAGGGGACAGCAGGGATGCGGCATAGTTACAGTAGATTCTGAGGGCATTTTCCATAGAGTGAAAGGAGACGGCCTGGTGACAGAAGTCTTCAACGAACAGAAGATGGCGAAACTGCCCGGCAACATGGCCATAGGTCATGTTCGTTACAGCAATGCCGGCTGCAAGGGAACAGAGAATATCCAGCCGTTCCTTTTCCATCACAACTCAGGTGACTTCGCCATGGCCAATAACGGCCAGATCGTGAACTACAACCAACTCCGTCAGGACCTTGAGGACAGGGGCAGCCTTTTCCAGTCCTCTTCCGATGCCGAGGTACTCGCACATCTGATCAAGAAGCAGGGACTCAACAGGGATCTGCCGCGTATCGAGGCAATCAAGGACGCCCTGAATCAGATTGACGGTGCCTTTGCTTTCGTGATCATGACGGGACGCCGTATCTATGCCTGCAGGGACAAGTACGGATTCCATCCTCTTGCCATAGGCCGTATCGGTGAAGGCTATGTGGTGGCCAGCGAGACATGTGCATTCGATGTCATCGGTGCGGAATATATCCGTGATGTGGAGCCGGGTGAAATTGTTACACTTGACCATCACGGCATACGAAGCCAGTTCTATTCAGAGCCGAAGCGTCATGCGATGTGTGCTATGGAATATGTTTACTTTGCCCGTCCGGACAGCGATATCGAAGGCTGTAACGTGCATAATTACCGCAAGGAGTCGGGCAAGATCCTGTTCCAGGAGTCGCCGTGCGATGCAGACATCGTGATCGGTGTACCTGATTCGAGTCTCAGTGCCGCTCAAGGTTATGCTGAGGCCAGCGGCCTTCCTTACGAGATGGGTCTGATCAAGAACAAATATATCGGAAGAACATTCATCCTTCCTACCCAGTCTCTTCGTGAGAAGGGTGTGAAGATGAAACTTTCTCCGGTGAAGAGCATAGTGAAGGGCAAGAGGGTAGTGCTTGTGGATGATTCGATCGTGCGTGGAACGACTTCACTGAAGATTGTCAAGATGCTTCGTGAGGCAGGCGCTTCCGAGGTGCATGTGCGAATCGCCAGCGCTCCTCTGAAGTATACGTGCTACTATGGTGTCGATGTGCATACTCCGCAGGAACTTATAAGCAACAGCAATGATGTCGACCAGGTATGCAGACTCATTGATGCTGATTCACTTGCATTCCTTTCGCATGAAGGCATGTATGCGGCCGGACGTCGCAATGACCTGTGCCTTGCCTGCTTCAATCACAAATACCCTACGGATCTCTACGAAGAGTAGTCATGACGAAATTCGTTCAGACAATAAAAGACTGGATGCTTCCGATCGCGATGGTGACGGGAGCATCTCTCTATCTTATATACCATGCATTGCCTGAACCTGTGCATAAGGCGGGACCGTTTCTGAACGGTCTGGTCGAGATCATCCAGCCTTTGCTGATCTTCGCTATGCTTTTCCTTACCTTCTGCCGTATAGAACCGAAGGAGTTGAAGCCGCACAGATGGCATTGGTGGCTTCTGCTCATTCAGGGAGGACTTTTCACCCTCCTTGGACTAGGTGCTGTTCTGGCGGTGAAATTGCTTCCGGAGGGCAGCCATGAATGGAAAGTCCTGGTTGAGAGTGCGATGCTTTGTCTTATATGCCCTACTGCGACTGCTGCAGCCGTAGTCACCCGCAAACTGGGTGGAGATGTGCCGGGAATCACAACTTATATAGTACTGATCAATATCGTCGCTGCTGTGCTTGTGCCGCTTATTGTTCCGTTGATCCAACCGATGGCGGGTCTCACTTTCTGGGAAGCCTTCAATATGATCCTGGCGAAGGTTCTTCCGCTGCTGATGCTCCCGTGCTTCTGTGCATGGCTGGTGCGTTATCTCCTTCCGAAGGTCCATCGGAAACTGCTTGAGTGGCAGGATCTCCCCTTTAATCTCTGGGTGGTGGCGCTGGTCCTCGCGATAGCGGTGACTACCAAGGCGATAGTCAGGAGCGAGATGAGTTGGGCGTTGATCGGCGCCATGTCGCTGGTGTCGCTTCTGTGCTGCGCTTTCCAGTTCTGGGCGGGCCGTTATGTCGGCAGTTGCTATAAGCCTCTCCGTTGCCGTCCTACTTCTCTGACGGCGGAAGAACGAGGCAGGGAAGTGCGCAAGGTGACCGCCGGACAGTCTCTGGGCCAGAAGAATACGGTCTTTGCAATATGGCTGGGATATACCTTCATGACCCCGGAGACGGCAATTGTCGGAGGTCTGTACAGCATCTGGCACAATTGCTTCAATTCATGGCAGTTGTATAGGCACGGCCATAAGAAAAATGACTGAAACGCTCAGGATGACTAAGATAATGGGGTGTGTCTCGCTTTTTTTGCTATCTTTGTGGTTTAATCAAAAAATGCACTCGATATGAGCAACCAAAGGTATATGCAGCGCGGTGTATCGGCATCGAAGGAGGATGTGCACAACGCTATCAAGAACATCGACAAAGGTATTTTCCCAAAGGCTTTCTGCAAGATCATTCCAGACATTCTGGGCGGCGATCCCGATTACTGCAACATCATGCATGCGGACGGTGCAGGTACAAAGTCATCACTTGCATATCTTTATTGGAAGGAGACAGGCGATCTGAGCGTATGGAAAGGCATTGCTCAGGATGCCCTCATCATGAATATAGATGACCTTCTCTGCGTGGGTGCGGTAGACAATATCCTTGTTTCATCCACTATCGGACGTAATAAACTCCTTGTTCCTGGAGAGGTGATCAGCGCGATCATCAACGGTACAGACGAACTGCTTGCTGAACTTCGTGAGATGGGAGTGGGCGTTTATGCTACAGGCGGTGAGACTGCAGATGTGGGAGACCTTGTGAGAACCATCATCGTGGACTCTACAGTGACATGCCGTATGAAGCGCAGCGATGTGATCGACAATGCGAACATCCGTCCGGGAGACGTGATCGTAGGTCTTGCCTCATATGGCCAGGCTACATATGAGAAGGAATATAACGGAGGAATGGGCAGCAACGGCCTTACCAGCGCCCGCCATGATGTCTTCTCGAAATATCTTGCCGAGAAATATCCTGAGAGTTATGACAAGGGTGTTCCTGAAGACCTCGTTTACAGCGGCGCACTCAGACTGACTGATGCTGTCGAGGGCTCGCCTCTGGATGCCGGCAGACTAGTTCTTTCTCCGACACGTACTTATGCGCCGGTAGTGAAGAAACTTCTTGATGCACTCAGACCTCAGATCCATGGTATGGTTCACTGTTCGGGTGGTGCGCAGACCAAGATCCTGCATTTCGTCGGAGACAATGTCCGCGTCATCAAGGACAACCTTTTCCCTGTTCCGCCGCTTTTCAGAACCATTCACGAGCAGAGCGGTACAGACTGGGCAGAGATGTACAAGGTGTTCAACATGGGTCATCGTCTCGAGGTTTACCTCTCTCCTGAACATGCTCAGGAGGTTATCGAGATCTCGAAGAGTTTCGGCATAGATGCACAGGTTGTCGGACGTGTAGAGGAGTGTGACCACAAGGAACTCATCATCAGATCAGAATTCGGAGAATTTATTTATTAATCAAACTGTCATGCTGAACGTAGTGAAGCATCTTTTGCGTAAAGATCCTTCGCTGTCGCTCAGGATGACATAATGAAGTGTTAATATATGAGAGCATTATTCAGTGTAAGTGATAAGACTGGCGTGGTAGAATTCGCCAGCCAGTTGGTGGACCTCGGTTGGGAGATCATCGCTACCGGAGGTACAATGAAACTTCTGCAGGATGCAGGACTTGAAGTTATAAACATCAGTGAGGTAACAGGTTTTCCAGAAATCTGCGACGGTCGTGTGAAGACCCTTCATCCAAAGGTTCACGGAGGACTTCTCGGACGTCGTGACCTCGACAGCCATATCGCCCAACTAAAGGAGAACGGAATCGAGTTCATCGACATGGTGTGCGTCAACCTTTATCCTTTCAAGCAGACCATAGCCAAGCCTGATGTTACTATGGAGGATGCTATCGAGAACATCGACATCGGAGGACCTTCAATGCTTCGCAGTGCGGCAAAGAACTGGAGCGCTGTGACAGTGGTCTGCAATCCGGATAACTATGCCAAGATCATCGCAGAAATCCGCGAGCATGGCAATACTACAAAGGAAACCCGTCTCCAACTTTCTGCAGAGGCTTATACCCATACTGCTGAGTATGACATGATGATCGCTGCATATATGCGTAAGGCAGCCGGTCTGAACGAGAAACTTTTCCTCGAATATGACCTCAAGCAGAGCCTCCGTTACGGTGAGAATCCTCATCAGAATGCGAAGTTCTATGCTACTCTCGACAAGGTGCCTTACTCTCTCGCTACAGCAGAGCAACTTAACGGAAAGGAACTTTCATACAATAACATACAGGACGCGAATGCGGCCCTGAACATAACACGCGAGTTCGATGCTCCTTTCTGCGTAGGTCTCAAGCATATGAATCCATGCGGTGCGGCAATCGGAACTGATGTGGTAGATGCATGGAAGAAGGCATATGAGGCAGACAAGGTCAGCATCTTCGGAGGTATCGTCGCTGTGAACCGTGAGGTCAACAAGGAGGTCGCTGAACTCATGAAGCCTATCTTCCTGGAGATCATCATGGCTCCGTCATTCACTCCTGAGGCTCTCGAAGTGCTCTGCACCAAGAAGAATCTCCGTCTTCTCAAGGTGGACATGAGCAAGGAAGAAGGTGGTCACAATATGTATGTAAGCATGAACGGTGGTATCCTTGTACAGGAGCAGGATATTGATACAAAGACTGTTACAGAGGATATGTGCGTGACTGAGGCTAAGCCTTCCGAAGCACAGATCACAGATCTTGACTTTGCATGGAGAATCGTCAAGCATGTGAAGTCAAATGCGATCGTGGTGGTGAAGGATGGTGCTACCCTCGGAGTGGGCGCAGGCCAGATGAATCGCGTGGGTTCTGCAAAGATCGCTCTCGAGCAGGCAGAAGCCGCTCTGAAGGAAGCAGGAAAGGACATCAGGAACGAGGCTCTTGTTCTCGGATCTGACGGATTCTTCCCATTCGACGACACTGTGACTCTTGCTGCGGAATATGGTGTGAAGGCCATCGTTCAGCCAGGCGGAAGCGTACGTGACGAGGATTCGGTGAAGAAGGCCGACGAGTGCGGAATCACAATGCTTTGTACCGGAATGAGACACTTCAAGCACTGATGATGCTTGTTCAATAGTCAATTGCAGACGGCCTCAGCAATGAGGCCGTTTTTTATGCTGAAATCACGAGGAAAAATATTATATTCGCATAAAATTGAATATAGTGATGAAAAGACTTTTCTTTATTGCTGCGGCATCTTTGATGATGCTCGCTTCATGTTCACAGAAATCCGATCTGATCAGTGTTGAAGTTCCTCCTAGGCCTGCGGGTCAGGAAAGTGCCTTGGGTATGGCGGCTGATCCTATCGAGGTAGTGAGAGTCGGCTTTGTCGGCCTTGGAATGCGTGGTTATAGTGCTGTGGACAGGTATGTGTATGTACCTGATTCCAAGATTACGGCTCTTTGTGATGTGGAGACGGACAGGGTGGAACGCAGTGCCGCTATCCTGGAACGTCATGGTCTTGAACCGGCCAAGCAGTTTTCGGGTGCCGAGGATGCATGGAAGTCATTATGCGAATGTCCGGATGTGGATCTGGTGTATATCTGCACTGACTGGAAGTCGCATGTCCCTATCGCCCTTTATGCGATGGAATGTGGAAAGCATGTTGCGGTCGAAGTTCCTGCAGCAACCACTCTGGATGAGATATGGGCTCTGATAGACATGTCGGAGCGGACACGAAGGCATTGTATGATGCTTGAGAACTGTATTTATGACTTTTTCGAAATGTCGACGCTGGCGATGGCTCAGGCAGGCCTTTTCGGAGAAATCATCCATGTGGAGGGAGCCTACCACCATTGCCTTGATCCTTATTGGAGCGAATACTGGAACAGTTGGAGACTTGAATACAATAAGGACCATCGCGGAGATGTGTATCCTACCCATGGCATCGGACCTGTTTCACAAGTGCTTGGCATTCATAGAGGAGACCGTATGAAGACTCTGGTCTCTATGGATACCGACGTGTTCAACGGACCTAAGGTATATGAACTCAAGACGGGCACTCCATGTCCTGATTTCAAGAACGCCGACCAGACCAATACGCTGATACGTACTGAAAAGGGAAAGACCATGCTTATCCAGCATGATGTCCTGACTCCTAGACCATATGACCGCATGTATCAGGTGGTAGGAACTGACGGTTATGCCGGCAAATATCCTCTTGAAGTATATTGTCTTCGTGAAAATGCTTCTATGGAAGCAGGATATGATGCACTTGGCGTGGAGAAGGTATATTCCGGAGAGGCACTGGCTTCTCTGCAGGCCGGTTATCCGAATCCGCTCATGACTCCGGAACTTGTTGAGATCGCAAAGAAGGTCGGAGGCCATGGTGGCATGGATTTCATCATGGATTACAGACTTGTATATTGTCTCCATCACGGACTTCCTCTTGATATGGATGTGTATGACATGGCCGAATGGTGCTGCATCAGCGAACTTTCAAGAATCTCGCTTGAGAACGGAAGCATGCCTGTTGAGGTCCCTGATTTCACACGTGGCGAATGGAATAAGACAGAAGGATACAGTTATGCATTTGCAGAATGACATACATATGGATAATATCAGAAATATAGCCGCCAACTTCAGGCTCGATGGCAATGTCACCGGGCTGTCACCCTTAGGAAACGGCCTTATTAATGACACATATCGTGTAACTACGGATAAGGGAAATGTTTATGTGCTTCAGAGGATCAATAATGCGATCTTCAAGGATGTGGAACTTCTTCAGCACAATATTGAATGCGTCACATCTCATATCCGTGCCAGACTTCAGGCAGAGGGCGAAAATGATATAGACCGTAAGGTTCTGGAATTCCTTCCTCTGAAAGATTCTCAGAAGACTTTCTGGACTGACGGGGAGACTTATTGGAGAGTATCGGCATTCATAAAGGATTCTGTCACCATTGAGACCGTGAATCCTGAATATTCCTATCATGCAGGCAAGGCTTTCGGTAATTTTCAGGCCATGCTTTCCGATATTCCGGATGAACTAGGGGAAACCATTCCAGATTTTCATAATATGGAATTGAGAGCCAGGCAGTTGCGTGAGGCTGTCGAGGCTGACCCGGTAGGTAGGATGGCTTCTGATGAGGTGCGTACGATCCTGGCCGAAATGGAAAACCATATGGAGGAAATGTGTCTGGCTCAGAGACTTCATCGTGAAGGAATCCTTCCTAAACGTATATGTCATTGCGATACGAAAGTCAGCAACATGCTTTTCGACACGGAAGGGAAAGTGCTGTGTGTAATCGATCTCGATACTGTGATGCCTAGTTTCGTCTTCTCTGATTTCGGAGATTTTCTCAGGACGGCAGCCAATCCTGTACCGGAAGATTCTCCGGAGACAGATAAGGTTGATTTTGATATGGAGATATTCCGTTCATTTACAAAAGGCTATCTGGAATCTGCCTCAGTATTCCTGACGCCGGCAGAAAGGGATAATCTCCCTTATGCCGCTGCACTCTTCCCATTCATGCAGGCGGTCCGTTTCTTTGCCGACTATATAAACGGTGACACATATTACAAGACCACTTATCCTGAACATAATCTTGTACGCACACGCAACCAGATGGCCCTGTTCAGAAGTGTCATGGCTCATATGGACGAAATGAAGGCTTTCTGTGCTTTGTAGAACATTGGCCAAGTGCATTATGAAGGAAAGGAATCTGTTTCTCATGCTCTCCCTCACTGCTGTTGCCGTGTCTGGATGTGCAGATGACAAGCGGCATGGGCCTAATGTGCTTCTTATTGTCGCTGATGATCTGGGCATGGGAGATGTAAGCGCATATGGCAGCAAGACTATAAATACGCCTTGCATAGATTCGCTTGCTCATGCAGGAATACGGTTCGATAATGCATATTCATCATCTGCGACCTCGACACCGAGCCGTTACGGTTTGTTTACCGGAATGTATCCGTGGAGAAATCCTGATGCCGCTATTCTTGATGGGGATGCACCTCTGCTGATTCCTGTCGATATGCCTACCCTTCCGAAAATGATGCAGCAGGCCGGATATAATACTGCAGCCATAGGAAAATGGCATCTGGGCATGGGCGACGGACATGTTGACTGGAACAATGTGATATCACCGAGTGCAAATTCCGTGGGCTTTGATTATACTTGCGTAATAGCGGCTACTAACGACAGAGTGCCGACCGTGTATGTTGAAGATGGAGTTGTGCAAGGTCTTGATCCGTCAGATCCGATACGTGTCAGTTATAAGGAAAATATCGGTGACGAACCTACTGCCTTGTCTCATCCCGAACTTCTGAAGATGATGTGGGAGCATGGACATCACAATTCCGTCATTAACGGAATACCTCGCATAGGATTCATGGCCGGAGGACAGAATGCACGTTGGAAGGATGAGGAAATGGCGGATTATTTTGTGGCAAAGGTCAAGGAATTCATTGATGGTTGCACAGATGAGCCTTTTTTCCTGTATTATGGGCTTCATCAGCCTCATGTTCCTCGCGTACCTCATCCCAGATTTGCAGGACTTTCCGGAATGGGACCGAGAGGCGATGTCATTCTGGAGGCGGACTGGTGTGTAGGAGAAGTCCTTTCTTTTCTGAGAAATAAGGGTCTGCTGGAAAACACACTTGTCATCTTCACCAGCGATAACGGTGCGGTGCTTAATGATGGGTATATGGATGGTGCAGTTGAACTGTTGGGCGGACATGATCCGATGAACGGAATGCGGGGCGGCAAGTACAGTCTATATGATGGTGGTACCCATGTCCCTTTCATTGTTGCATGGCATGATAATGTGAAGCCGGGACTTTCGGATGCCTTCATATCGCAAATCGACCTTTTCCCGACTCTTGCGGAACTGGTAGGGGCTGAGTTCCCTGGAGGTCTGGATGGACAGCCGATGGAAGATGTGCTTGTCGGGAGATCGAAGGACGGTCGTAAGGATATGATTTTGGAGGCTCAGGGGCGTCTGGCATATAAATACGGTGACCATGTGCTTATTCCTCCTTATAGTGGAAACCGGACAAATGAGACTGGGAATGAGTTGGGGAATGTTCCGGATTGGGCATTGTTCAATCTTGCGGAAGATCCTGCGCAGAATAACAATATCGCTTACGGAGATACCATGTTGTTGAATCATTTGAAGACCATGTTTGAAAAAACGAAGCATCAGTCAGAAAAGTATGAATAAAGGCAGTTTATATGTGATGGCAGCGGTGTCTGCCTTAAGTTCCCTTGTCTCTTGCGGCAAGCCTGACAAGAGGTGCAATATTGTGTTCATCATGACTGATGACCATACGGCTCAGATGATGAGTTGTTATGACACCAGGCATGTCCATACTCCCAATCTTGACAGGATTGCCGGAGATGGAGTCCGTTTCACCAATGCGTTTGTCGCCAATTCGCTCAGCGGCCCTTCACGTGCCTGCCTCCTGACTGGAAAGCACAGTTGTGCGAATCATTTCTATGACAACAGTACATGTGTATTCGACTTCAGCCAGCAGACATTTCCCGTACTTCTTCAGGAAGCCGGTTATCAGACGGCTCTTGTCGGAAAACTTCACCTTGAAGCAAATCCTGTCGGTTTTGATTATTGGGAAATAATACCGGGCCAGGGCGATTATTATAATCCGGATTTCATTACCTCTGACGGAAATACCCATCAGGAAAAGGGCTATCTGACAAATATCATTACAGATAAGAGTCTGGAATGGCTTGAAAACGGCCGTGATAAGGATAAGCCTTTCTGTCTTATGATACATCATAAGGCTGTTCATAGGAATTGGCTTCCTGAAATGAAGTATATCCGTGAGTATGAAGACAGGACTTTTGTTCTCCCGGACAATTTCCATGATGATTACCAAGGCAGGATCGCTGCTTCAAGACAGGAAATGACTATTGCCGGAGATATGGATATCGTCTATGATACCAAGATATTTACAGAAGATGCTGATACCAGGCTTACAGGAGCATATAAGTATTTCATTTCCCGTCTGGATTCGGTTGAAAGGAAGATATATGATGGATTCTATGACTCTCTTGCCGTTGATTTCAATTCAAGAAGATTGACCGGAAAGGAACTCGCAGAGTTCAAGTATCAGAGATATATGAGGGATTATGCCAAGGTTGTGAAGAGTCTTGACGACAATGTGGGCAGGGTCCTTGACTATCTTCATGAGAGCGGACTCGATGAAAATACCCTTGTGGTATACACATCGGACCAAGGCTTCTACATGGGAGAACACGGATGGTTTGACAAGAGGTTCATGTATGAAGAATCCATGCGTACTCCTTTGGTGATGAGTCTTCCGGACTGTTTTGACAGAAAGGGGGATATAACGGAACTTGTTCAGAATATTGATTTCGCTCCGACTTTCCTGGAACTCGCAGGAGTTGAGATTCCTGAGGACATTCACGGAATCTCCCTGGTCCCTTTGCTTCGTGGTGAGGCTCCTGAAGATTGGCGTACGTCATTGTATTACCACTTCTATGAATATCCGGGTGAACATCAGGTCATGAGGCATTTCGGAGTTCGTACTGACCGGTATAAACTCATTCATTTCTATCATGACCAGGATTTCTGGGAACTTTATGACCTTCAGGAAGACCCCTCGGAAATGAATAACATTTATGGGCAGGAGGGCTATGAGGAGTTGACTCTGATGCTCAGGAACGAGTTGGAAAGACTTCAGGAACAGTATGATGATCCTGTCCGTTCAGAATTTTGACATACTTCAGCACATCCTGTCAGTTGTTGTGCGGTTGACTTTTTAATCTATTCCGGAAATATAGTATATTAGCAAAAATTTTAGAAGATATGAAAAAAGTTCTTGTAATCGGTGGTGGCGGCCGTGAACATGCCATAGTGGATGCTCTCAGCCGTTCTCCGCAGGTTGGGAAGATTTATTGTGCTCCCGGCAATGCCGGCATCGCTGCTCAGGCAGAATGTGTCCCTATCAAGGACGCGGATGTGGAAGGTCTCAGGAATTTCGCTTTGGAAAACGGCATAGACCTCGCTGTTGTAGGACCTGAGGTTGCTCTTGCAGCAGGCGTCGTAGATGTGTTCAAGGCTGCAGGACTCAGGATTTTCGGCCCATCCAAGGCTGCGGCTACAATAGAGGCAAGCAAGGATTTCGCTAAGCAACTTATGGCGAAATACGACATTCCTACTGCTGCATTCGAGACATTCGAGGATTATGAGGCTGCCTTGGAGTATGTCAGAAAGGGCTCTTTCCCTGTAGTCTTGAAATATGATGGCCTTGCTGCTGGAAAGGGAGTTGTGATTCCAGAGACATTTGAAGAGGCTGATGCGACTCTCAAGGATATGCTTCTTGACGACAAGTTCGGCAAGGGCAAGGTTGTGGTTGAGGAATTCCTGACCGGACCGGAGTTCTCATTCATGTGCTTCGTCGACGGTACCGATGTCTGGCCGATGACTCTGTCACAGGACCATAAGCGTGCTTATGAAGGAGATAAAGGCCCGAATACAGGTGGCATGGGTGCTTATTCTCCTGTGCCTCTCATTACAGATGAAGATCTGGAGTATTCTCTTGAAAAGATTATGAAACCGACTGCTGCCGCTATGGTTGCCGAAGGATGTCCTTTCACAGGAGTTCTTTACGGAGGACTTATGAAGACACCGTCAGGAGTGAAGGTGATCGAGTTCAACTGCCGTTTCGGTGACCCTGAGACAGAAGTTGTACTCCCTCGTCTTGAGTCTGACATTTATGACATATTCTCCGCTGTAGCCGACCACACTCCTATGCCTCAGATAGATTGGACCAAGGAGGTGACGATGGGTTTTGTAATGGCTTCGAAAGGTTATCCAGGAAGTTACGACAAGGGTTTTGATATTGCAGGACTCGACAGACTTCCGGAAGGAATAAGGGTGTTCCATATGGGAACCTCTCTCAAGGATGGAAAATATTACACTGCTGGTGGCCGTGTGCTTATGGTTGTGGGAACCGGTGCGGATCTTCAGGATGCTCATGACAAGGCACTTGCCGCAGTGGAATCCATTGAATGCGACAATCTTTTCTATCGTCGCGACATCGGTTGGAGAGTACTTTGATGTCAGGGTCTCTGCCCCTTAATACCCCGCGCCCTTTGGCCCGGTCGGGCGTCTGATGACGCCTGTTTATTATAGGAATAAAATGTTTATATTATGGCAAAAGTTATATCAGGTAAAGAACTTTCAACTCAGTTGAAGGAGGAAATGAAGGCTCAGGTAGCCACATTCCCGGAGAAATATGGCCGTGTACCGCATCTGGTGGTGATTCTCGTTGGTGAAGATCCGGGAAGTGTGTCATATGTGACCGGAAAGGCAAAGGCATCGGAGGTGGTAGGAATCAGGAATACTACTATCCGCAAGCCTGCTGAAATCACTGAAGCAGAACTTCTAGGACTTATCGAGGAACTCAATGCAGATGATTCTGTTGACGGAATCCTTGTTCAGTTGCCTCTTCCGAAGCATATCAGCGAGGATAAGGTGATTGCAACAATCGCAAAGGAGAAGGATGTGGACGGATTCCATCCGTTGAATGTTGCCGCTTTATGGCAGAAGCAGGACTGCATACTTCCTTGTACCCCTAAGGGCATAATCAAGATGCTCAAGAGAGCAGGAGTGGAAATCAAGGGCAAGAGGGCTGTGGTTATAGGCCGAAGCAACATCGTTGGCCTTCCTGTCTCTAAACTTCTTCTGGATGAGAATGCGACTGTAACTATTGCTCACAGCCGTACTGTCGATCTGCCGAGCGTGACACGTAATGCGGAGATTCTGGTTGTGGCTATCGGCCGTCCTAAATTCGTAACGGCTGATATGGTCTCAGAAGGAGCGGTTGTCATTGATGTAGGAGTGAACCGTGATCCTGAAACAGGAAAACTTTGCGGCGATGTGGATTATGCCGCTGTAGAGCCTAAGGCTTCAGTCATCACTCCGGTTCCAGGCGGTGTAGGCCCTATGACCATCTGCTGCCTGATGGAGAATACCATCGAGTGTTTCCTCAGAAAAATGGATAAGTAAATCGGGTTTGACCCATAAAAAATAGGCTGACCAATGGTCAGCCTATTTTGATTATTGCCTTATCTGTTTAGAGATCTGCAAGATTCTTCTGCATGTCGGCAGCAGGAGCAACCAGGATTTCCTGGAATGCCTTCTGACCGGTACCTGCAGGGATCGGATGTCCACAGATGACATTCTCCTTAAGACCTTCGAGTGTATCGACGCGGCCACGGATCGCAGCCTCGCTGAGTACCTTTGTAGTCTCCTGGAATGATGCCGCAGAGATGAAACTGTTTGTCTTCAACGCAGCCCTTGTGATACCCTGGAGTACCTGGCTTGCAGTTGCAGGCTTAGCCTCACGGAGAACCATCATCTTGAGACCCTGACGCTCGAGTGATGAATTCTCACCTCTCATTTCGCGTGCAGTGATGATGTCTCCTTCCTCATATGTCTGTGAATCACCAGCATCCATCACATAGAACTTGCCATAGATGGCGTCGTTGGTGTCCATGAACGTCCACTTGTCGACAAGTTCCTCTGGAAGGAACTCTGTGTCGCCCGGATTGTCGATCTGTACCTTTCTCATCATCTGGCGGAAGATGACCTCGAAATGCTTGTCGTTGATCTTTACACCCTGGAGTCGGTAAACCTCCTGAATCTCGTTAACGATGTACTCCTGAAGCTTGATAGGACCAAGGATGTTAAGGATATCTGTTGGAGATACAGCACCGTCAGAAAGTCTTGTACCAGCCTTCACGTAGTCATTTTCCTGAACAAGAATCTGCTTGGTGAGCGGTACGAGATAATGCTTCTCGATTCCTGACCTGTGCTTGATGATGATCTCACGGTTACCTCTCTTGATCTTACCCATGATTACCTCACCGTTGATCTCCGATACGATCGCAGGGTTGGATGGGTTACGTGCCTCGAAGAGTTCAGTTACTCGTGGGAGACCTCCGGTGATATCGGATGCCTTACCGATTGCACGTGGGATCTTGATGATGATGTCTCCGACCTTCACATCCTGACCGTCCTCGACCATTACGTGAGCACCAACAGGCAGGTTGTAATGCTTGAGGCTCTCTCCGTTCTCGTCAACGATGATGATGGTAGGGTTCTTAGACTTGTCACGGGACTCGATGATGACCTTGTCTCTGTTGAGTGAGTACTCATCAGCCATTTCCTCGCGGAATGTCACACCGTCAATCATGCTGTCAAAGCGTACCTTACCGGCTGCCTCGATGATTGTGATGGCGTTATATGCATCCCACTCGCAGATGAGGTCGCCCTTCTTGACGCTGTCTCCGTCCTTCTTATAAAGGATTGAACCGTATGGAACATCGTACTGTGAGTAAGTGATTCCGGTGTTCTCGTCAACGATACGCACCTCAGTGGTACGGCTGACAACAACATCCTGAGCACCTTCTTCGCCGATTCTCTCGATGGTCCTGAGTTCCTCGAATTCGAGTTTACCGTTATATTTTGAGGTGATGGAGTTCTCAGATGCAGTACTTGATGCAGTACCTCCGACGTGGAATGTACGGAGTGTCAACTGAGTACCAGGCTCACCGATTGACTGTGCAGCGATTACGCCGACAACCTCTCCCTTCTCGACCATGCGGCCTGATGCGAGGTTACGTCCGTAACATTTTGCGCAGACTCCCTTGCGTGACTCACAAGTGAGAACCGAACGGATCTCAACCTGCTCGATAGGAAGTGACTCGATGAGGTTTGCAATGTCCTCAGTGATCTCTTCACCAGCAGGGATGATGAGTTCACCTGTAAGAGGGTTGAAGATATCGTGTACTGATGTACGTCCGAGAATACGTTCTCCAAGTGACTCTACGATTTCGTCCTTGCTCTTGATTGCTGTTGCAACAAGTCCACGGAGTGTACCGCAGTCTTCCTCGTTGATGATTACGTCATGCGATACGTCCACAAGTCGACGGGTAAGGTAACCGGCATCGGCAGTCTTGAGGGCTGTATCGGCAAGACCCTTACGCGCACCGTGAGTAGAGATGAAGTACTCGAGCACTGACATTCCTTCCTTAAGGTTGGAGATGATAGGGTTCTCGATGATCTCAGCACCCTGTCCGCCGGACTTCTGTGGCTTTGCCATGAGGCCTCGCATACCGCACAACTGCTTGATCTGTGCTGTCGAACCACGGGCTCCTGAGTCGAGCATCATGTATACAGGGTTGAATCCCTGCTGGTCGCTCGAAATCTGCTTCTCCACGATACCTGTGATCTGGTTGTCGATAGATGACCAAAGGTCGATCACCTTGTTGTATCGCTCGTTGTTTGTGATGAAACCCATTGAGAAGTTAGCCTTGATCGATTCTACGGTGTTGTAACCGTTCTCGATAAGTGACTTCTTCTCCTCTGGGATGATCACGTCGCCGAGGTTGAATGAAAGACCGCCCTTGAACGCCATTGTGTAACCGAGATCCTTGATGTCGTCAAGGAAGAGGGCTGTACGTGCGACGCCGGTATATTTGATCACATTCGAAATGATCTTTCTGAGTGACTTCTTACCGAGGACTTCGTTGATATATGGAACTTCCTGTGGAACGAGTTGGTTCACGATGATTCTTCCAGGTGTGGTCTCTACCATCTGTGTGCCAGCCTCAAGGTTGAGTTTGTCCTTAGGGAGCCTTACATTTATCTTTGCGTGGATGTCGATTGCCTTCTCGTTGAGGGCGATGATCACTTCTTCCGGTCCGTAGAAACTCATGCCTTCACCCTTCACACCAGGACGAGCCTTGGTGATGTAGTACAGACCGAGCACCATGTCCTGTGAAGGGACGGTGATAGGTGTTCCGTTTGCAGGGTTGAGGATGTTGTGCGATCCGAGCATGAGGAGTTGGGCCTCAAGGATAGCGGCATTGCCGAGAGGGAGGTGAACGGCCATCTGGTCACCGTCGAAGTCGGCGTTGAACGCTGTACATGCGAGCGGGTGAAGTTGGATTGCCTTACCTTCGATCATCTTAGGCTGGAATGCCTGTATACCGAGACGGTGAAGTGTAGGGGCACGGTTGAGAAGTACCGGATGACCCTTCATCACGTTCTCGAGGATATCCCAGATGACAGCATCTTTTCTGTCGACGATTTTCTTTGCTGACTTGACAGTCTTTACGATGCCGCGCTCGATCAGTTTCCTGATGATGAACGGCTTGTAAAGTTCTGCAGCCATGAATTTAGGAAGACCGCACTCATGCATCTTGAGTTCAGGACCTACGACGATAACCGAACGTGCAGAATAATCGACACGCTTACCGAGGAGGTTCTGACGGAAGCGTCCCTGCTTACCCTTGAGTGAGTCAGAAAGTGACTTGAGGGTACGGTTTGCCTCGCTCTTTACTGCATTAGACTTCTTTGAGTTGTCAAAGAGTGAGTCGACAGCCTCCTGAAGCATACGCTTCTCGTTTCTGAGAATCACCTCAGGTGCCTTGATCTCAATGAGTCTCTTGAGACGGTTGTTACGGATGATGACTCTTCTGTAAAGGTCATTGAGGTCCGAAGTCGCGAAACGGCCGCCATCAAGTGGAACGAGAGGACGGAGATCCGGTGGTATGACAGGGATGACCTTGAGAATCATCCACTCAGGACGGTTGATTTCCTTTGAATCCTGGAACCACTTCACGATGCTGAGTCTCTTGAGAGCCTCTGCCTTTCTCTGCTGTGAAGTCTCCTTGAGCATTTTCTGGCGGAGTTCCTTTGCAAGAGCATCGATGTCGATTTCCTTGAGGAGTTCGTATATTGCTTCTGCACCCATTCCTGCAACGAACTTGTCCGGATCGTCAGCAGGCATGTTGTACTGCTCAGGCTGCTGTGCGTAGAACTCGAGGTACTCGTCCTCTGAAAGAAGGTCGAGTTTCTGGAATCCTGACGTACCAGGCTTGATTACGATATACTTTTCGTAATAGATTACTGATTCGAGTTTCTTGGCAGCGATTCCGAGAAGAGCCGCGATCTTGTTCGGAGCAGACTTGAAGTACCAGATGTGTGCGACAGGAACAGTGAGTTCGATATGTCCCATTCTTTCCCTACGCACCTTCTTCTCTGTCACTTCCACGCCGCATCGGTCGCAGACAATGCCACGGTAGCGGATTCTCTTATACTTACCGCAGTGGCACTCGTAGTCCTTTGTAGGACCGAAGATCTTCTCGCAGAAGAGACCGTCACGCTCAGGCTTGTATGTCCTGTAGTTGACGGTTTCTGGCTTCAATACTTCTCCAGAAGACCTCTCCTTGATGTCTTCTGGGGAAGCAAGAGCTATGCTGATCCTTTCGAAATTGCTTTTAACCTTGTTTTCTTTATTAAAAGTAGGCATATTTCTATAATTTCAATTGTCAGTAATTAGTCCAAAGTCACTTTAAGTCCGAGACCTCTGAGCTCGTGAAGCAATACGTTGAGGGACTCAGGTATGCCTGGATTCGGCATAAGGTCGCCCTTGACGATAGCTTCGTATGCCTTGGTTCTTCCTGTCACGTCATCTGACTTCACAGTCAGGATCTCCTGGAGGATGTTGGATGCACCGAATGCCTCGAGTGCCCATACCTCCATCTCTCCGAAACGCTGTCCTCCGAACTGCGCCTTACCTCCGAGAGGCTGCTGGGTGATGAGTGAGTAAGGACCGATAGAACGTGCGTGCATCTTGTCGTCA
>JAZQES010000044.1:0-38316 GCA_045539115.1 Candidatus Cryptobacteroides sp.
TGACATGAACCCCGAAAGTTAGACAAAAAACTTTCGGGGTTTTGTTATGTCTAAAAAGTACAGAAAACATGGGTATGCAGAACGGCTGAAGTATATGCATATGCTTGAAAATGGTTTTAGCATGGCATATATAGAACAGAAATTTGGTTTTGATCACAAACTTCTGGGATATTTATGGGCTCGCTATCAGTCTGAAGGGCCCTCCGCGCTGCAAAAGAAGAAAAATGTAAGGGCAGATTATGCATTCAAACTTCAAGTTGTTAGTGATATCGAGGAAAATCATTTAACTTTGGTGGACGCCTCTTTGAAGTATAATGTAAGTGCTAGCCGATTAATAATATGGCTTAGAACAAAGCGCAAATACGGATATGATGCATTGGCTATCACTAGGCCGAGAGGCCGACCACCAAAGAATGATATGGGAAGACCAAGGAAAAAGAAACCTGAAGAGATGACAGAGCTGGAACGCCTTAGATACGAGAATGAGTGTTTGAGGGCTGAGAATGCTCTGTTAAAAAAAGTGAAAGCCTTAGTAGAAGAAAGAGAAGCCCGTCTCAGAGAGATTGGGCGGAAGCCATCCAAGAACTAAGGCAGGAACATGATCTTGAGATCCTTCTCAAGAAGACAGGGATGGCTAGGGCTACATACTACTATCATACGAAAAGGCTGTCAGAATCTGACGGCTACGATGGTGCAAGAGCAGCAATCTGCAAGATATACGATCATCACAAAGGTCGCTATGGGTATCGAAGAATAACCTCTCAGCTGCGTAATGATGGTATAGTTCTTAACCATAAGACGGTACAGAAACTTATGGTGGAGATGGGTCTGTATGGAAAGAAGAAGAAGGCTAAGTATAAGTCTTATAAGGGTGAGATAGGCAAGATTGCCCCGAACGTCATAGACCGAGACTTCATCGCAACTGCACCTAATCAGAAGTGGACAACTGACGTTACGGAAGTAAAGATAAAGGATAGGAAGATATATCTTTCTCCTATCCTGGATATGTTCAATGGAGAAATAATATCTTACACGATATCCTACCATCCAGACTTGCAGATGGCAATGAAGATGCTAGATAAAGCGTTCAAGAAGACTGATATACCAGAAGGACTTATCCTGCACTCTGATCAAGGATGGCACTATCAGCATCTGAGATATCAGAAAGCCTTGAAAGACAGAAACATAGTGCAGAGTATGTCCCGTAAAGGCAACTGCCTGGACAATGCTATGATGGAGAACTTCTTTGGACTTATGAAGTCAGAGTTGCTATATTTGCAGGAGTGGGACAGTGTAGAGCAGTTCGCGAAGGAACTGGTTAAGTATATACGCTACTACAATAATGATAGAATCAAACTGAGGCTAAATGGAAAGAGCCCGGTACAATACCGAGCTCTGTTCCAATCCAGGTCCGCTTCTTAATAATGTTAAACCGTCCAACTTTTGGGGGTCACATCACATAACGATCCGGACTTTCAACGGTCTTGCTCAGGTTCTTATGCAGAACCGATAATCCTTTATTTCAACTGTCCGTTCTCATAACGGGCACGGTTGACGATGCGGCCTTCATCCTCACGTATCCACGTGTCGAAAGCACGTTTTCCTTCTTCAAGGACAATGACTCTCACACCGGAACGGAACGTGGTGTAGGTCGTATCGTCACCTGAAAAACGTCCATAACCCAGGGCCACACCCTTATCTGCCACAATGTAATCATTATCGTGGTCATGTCCGGCAAAGACACCCATCACACTTCCTGTTTCAACCATTGCGGCAAACATGCCTGTATTGAGTGCTCCCGGACATTCATTTTCCGCCCTTCGCCCTACTGACTTGTTCCTATGGTCTGCAAATGCCGAAGAATATTCCGGCAGGCATATATGGAAGAAGGCAAGGGAGTTGACCGGTATTCCGCCATTTCTGCGGGTTCTGACATTGCATTGCTTCCTGAGCCATTCTACCTGATCTACCGAAAACCATCCATAGCCCTTGACTCCTTCAAGTCGGGAATAATCCTGGGAATCCATACAATATAAGACAAGCGGAACATCCTTGCCGGATGAAGAATACACCTCCAGTCCAACATCCGCAAGTTGACCGTCCTTGTTCAATTCATTCAAGGAAAACGGAGAAGAGACAATCATTTCTGACATTTCTTCCCTCGGTATACGGGTTTCCGGATCATGATTTCCAAAGACAATACAGTATGGCGTCTTCAAGACGGACAAGGTATCCAGCAGACGGCACCATGCCTTCCTTCCGTCACCATCTGTGACAATATCACCGGTAAAGACCAGGAAATCCGGTCTTTCGGTTTCGACAGCGTGACGAAGACGGGCAAAGGTCTTCTCTGCCTGCCCGTCACGATATTCCGATTTTCCTACACACAGATGCGTATCAGTGAACTGGACGATCTTGAACCTTCCTTCTTCATTGAATCTCAAGGGATTGTCCTGAGAAAACGATGGCAGAAGAAATGCCAGCAATGTTGCTACCGACAGAAGTGTTTTTCTAAACATGCTGTTTCTATTTCAAGTGAGCGGCGTATCCGCCGTTTCGGACCATCCTGATTTTCACAACATCTCCCTTGTGCACTTCGCGTACATTCTTCACATAATGCATGGCCTGTCTGTCAGCATTGAGGCCATCCTCGAAAGAAGTGAGCGTAAAGGTCTGGCCTTCAGGAAGGAAATCAAGTGCAAGTTCCAGTTCGAGTGGTTCCTTACGTTCTGCAGTGATACCTCCGATGAACCATTCCTCACCGTTTCTCTTGGCCACGACAAGGTGTTCACCCAGTTTCGCCTCAAGTACCTTCGTGTCATCCCAAAGCACAGGAACGGACGATATGAATCTTGTACAGTCATCATTTCTGTAATAGAGGGTCGGATTGTCTGCAAGCATCTGAAGACCTGATTCGAAGATGACAAAGAGAGCCATCTGATATGCTCTTGTACCTACTCCGGCTGAATTAGGACGGCGGGCCGAATAGTTGTCCGGCTGCATGCTGTTCATCGCACCAGGTGTATATTCCATAGGACCTACTGCGTTGCGGATAAACGGCAGATAAATGCTGTTTTCAGGCTTGCAGTTACCCATCTGCTCAAGTCCGAGAACACCTTCATACGAAAGAAGATTCGGATACATGTATTCTAGTCCGGCAGGCTTGTATGCACCATGGAAATTCACGAATATCTTATGCTTCGCCGCCTCTGCAACTGTTCTTTCATAGAAGTTGACCATCCACTGGTCGCTTCTGTCCATGAAGTCGATCTTCACACCCTTCACTCCCCACTCTGCAAACTTTGCGAACATGCCCGGATTCTCCTCAACGCAGCGCCATGTAAGCCAGAGGATGACATCGACACCGACCTTCTTTCCGTGTTCTATGATTTCGAAGAGGTCGCAGTTCGGATTAGGAGTATAAGGATCCATATTGTCCTTTGCCCATCCTTCGTCCATCACGATGTATTTCACGCCGTACTTCGAAGCGAAATCCATGAAATATTTGTATGTCTCCACATTGAGCCCAGCCTTGAAATCTACATCCGGGCCGTAAGGGATGGCTGCATTCCACCACTCCCAACTTGCCTGTCCAGGTTCGATCCACGATGTGTCATCAATCCTGCTGTCCTGCGCAAGACGGCAGGTCATCGTTGTCTCCACCAGACCGGCATCATCCTTTGTGATCACAAAATATCTCCATGGGAATGCCCTTGTTCCCGAAGTCTTTGCAATATACGGCTCACGCAGGAGAACATCCTCGCTCTTATCGCTTCTTGGCTTTGTTTCCGCCACCACATTAGGGAATACAGATGCGATTCCGTCAGCCTCATTACCCCTGAAGAAAGGAGCCGGATAATCCACGAGGTCAGATTCGCTCATAAGTATCTTCGTGCCGCCCGGAGTCACCGCAAGGACAGGATAATGCGCGATCTTGTCATATGCCCTCCAGTCGGAAACCTTCAGGAATGAATAGCGTTCCTCATATGATGTCCTGAAGCGGTCTGACTGCTGAAGCACAAGACGGGTCTCATGAGGGAAGAATACGGTGATATCCTCATGATTCACTTCTATCTCGCCCGGAAGCGCTGTGACGAACCTGTAGGCCATACCGTCGTCATATGCACGGAAAACCACAGACCAATTGCCCTTCATCTTGAGGGTAAGTTCGTTGAAATGGTTCGGAACCTCCGCATATTTCAGTCTCAGAAAAGGCTTCTTCACTTCATTGACTGTCCTGCGGCTCGCCTTCTGCAACTTCGGAGAAGAACCGAGGACATTGCCCTCCACATCCATTGAGAGACGGCAATCATCCAACACAAGTTCATCACCGCACCAGACATCATATGTGATGCCGCCTGCAAGTGTGACTTCGACCTTGATGTTTCCGTCCGGCGACGAAAGACTCTGCACATTCTGTGCATTCAAAGCATGTGTACCTGAGAGGCACGCCGCTGCAAGTAAGAGAGTTACAATTTTGTTTCTGAGCATAATCATATGGTTGAATCTATTGGTTCATCACTCCTGCAAATCCTCCGTTCGGAGCCATCCTGATGTGAAGTTTCGTATCCTTGTCTACTGCAGACTGTTCCTGACGATAATCCATGGCCATACGGTCGGCATTCACACCATCGACAAATGAGATCATCTGCATTTCCACTCCTTCCGGAATGAAATCCAGCGTCACTTCGAGGTCACGAGGTTTGTCGTTGGTGATTCCGCCTATGAACCACTTCTGTCCTTTACGCTTGGCCATTACAATATATTGACCGGCCTCAGCGGCAAGTACGCGGGTTTCATCCCAGTTTACCGGTACGCTTGTGATGAAATCACGGCAGTCCGGCCATGTGTCATAACGGCAAGGATTGTCCATGAGCATCTGAAGATGGCTCTCAAAGAGGACAAAGACCGCCATATTGTATACCTTGGTTCCCACACCGGCACAGAAAGGACGGTTGCCATGATGGTATTTAGGCTGATAGCAGATCATGGCACCTGGAGTATAGTCCATCGGGCCTACAGCATTTCGGATGAACGGGAACCATAGGCTGTTGTTCGGCGTACAGTGTCCGTTGAATTCCATTCCGCGCACGCCCTCGAAGGTAAGCACATTAGGGTAACGGTATTCGAGACCGCTAGGATGGAATGCACCATGAAAATCAATCATTATATGATGCTCGGCCGCCTCTTTTGCAACTCGGTCATAATAATCGATCATCCACTGGTCCTGACGGTCCATGAAGTCGATCTTCGTTCCTACTATACCCCATTCCTCGAACTTTTCGAAAAGGTCCATGTGATGCTCGACCGTGAGCCATGGTAGCCAGACAAAGATTCCGACATTCCTTGACTTCGCATAACTGATGAGTTCCGGAAGGTCCACTTCAGGATTTGTACGGTACGGATCACGGGTATCAAGTGCCCAGCCCTCGTCCATCACTATGTAAGGAATACCGTTTTCAGATGCAAAGTCCACAAAGTATTTATAAGTGGCCAGATTGATGCCGCCCTTGAAATCGACATCCGGTCCGTATGGTATGCCGTTGAGCCAGTCCCAGCAGGCCTGACCAGGCTTGATCCAGTCAGTATCCTCTATCTGGCATTTCTGAGCCAGACGCATAGGCATCGTATTTTCAGCAAGACGACCATCTTCCTGAGTGATGAGCATATAGCGCCAAGGGAAAGTACGCGTTCCGCTTGTCTTCGCTATATAGTCCGCCTCCTTGAGGATGCGCTGCCTGCGGTCGCCGTCATCTTCATACTCCAGCGGAGTCTTAGGCTGGATGGCAGAAAGGCTGTTGTCGGCATTGCCTTTCAGGAAAAGGCCAGGATAACTTACCAGATCGAACTCGCTCAGCAGAATCTTCTGATTCCTGCCCATGATAAGGACAGGAAGTTCGGACATTCTGTCGTCCTTCTTCCACTCGTTGCTGTTTACTATTGTATATCTCTCTTCACAGCCGGTCTTGAAACCTCCGGGCTGCTGCAGCACCAGTCTGCACTCGTCTGCCAACTGAAACACAGTATTTTCCTGCATCACCTCTATCTCACCAGGAAGAGAAGTCCTCATGCGGAAGGCAACCCCATCGTCATAAATGCGGAAATCCACAGAATATCCGCCTTTCATGTCCATCGTGAGCAGAGTATATTCATTCTCCACCTGACTGAACTTGAGAGGAAACAGTGGCTTTACGGTCTCCTTGACACTGCTGATCTTCTTTTTCTTCAGAACAGGTCTTTCCCCTAGTGTGACATCACGTAACTGCATCCCGATGACACTTTGCTTAAGCAATGCCTCATCATGGCTTACGACATCATAATAGATACGGTCAGAAAGCGTAACTGTCACTTCCGTCTGTCCATCCGGACTCTGGGCGGTCACTGTTTTCTGAGCATGTGCAGACATACAGAGCAGTGCCGCCATAATAAAGAAAATAAATCTTGCTGTCTTCATAAAGTGTCATTAAATGATTACATGGTTATTCATCAACAAATTTACATCATTAAGTCGAACTCGGGGAATTGAAAGATTTGCAAAATGAGACAAAATCGTTGCAAATCATGACAGCATGAGGATTTATTTGCGTAAAAGCCATAATGTCCCTAAATTTATGTATCAACTCAATTTTACATCAATGAAAAATACTCTTTCACTCGTTGCAGCGACACTCTTAATCGCGCTTGCAGCATGTACCGAGAAAGTTGAAGAAAACACATCGGTCACATACGCGGAAGCCATTACGGTCGGACAGGAAACTGTCCTCCTCACGCATTGTGAAGTAACATCCTTCATATTCACGGTGTCGCCGGCCGATGCCGGTTTCATCTATGACATCAAGTCGGAGAAATGTCAGGCAGCACTATATCTTGCGGGAGCAGATGGCCGCGATACAGGTGAAAAGCCGGAATACTATAAACTGATCAGCATACAGCCGGAAGATGCCGGGAGTGGCAGATACAAGGCCATAATACAGGATCTCGACCGCAGCCGGAACTACAAGGAACAGGTTGTAATGGAAATACGTTACGAAGGCCCCGAGCATGAAACTAGGGTCATCCGTTCTGCACCGTTTACAATAAAGTTCATGAAAGATTACGGAACCGGGATGCTTTCGATGAGCATAACGAAGGAACTCAACAGCACAGGCGTTCTTGAAACACTGCATCTTGAACATTCGGAACTGGGTTTCAGCATCTCATCCGCCCTTATAAGCAGTCCTGAACTCATCATGACCTTTGAAAGCGACGGTGAGAAAGTCCTCGTCGACGGTGTCGAGCAGGTCAGCGGAAAGACCGTAAACGATTTCACGAAGCCTGTGACATATGTCGTCGAGGACGGAAAAGGCAATTCTGCCGAATACACGGTTTCTGTGACATATTCAGGCCTGCCGGTACTTTTCATCGAGACTCCGGGCAAGGCAGCCATCCCGGACAAGCATTCAGACTGGCTTGCCGGTACAAAGATTACCCTATATAATCCGGACTGGACCATAGACTATGAGGGTACGACCGGCATCAGAGGACGAGGCAACACCACATGGGGCTATCCGAAGAAACCGTATGCCATGAAACTTGACTCAAAGGCAGAGATTCTCGGAATGCCGAAGCATAAGAGATGGGTACTTCTTGCAAACTGGCTGGACAGGACACTGCTCAGAAACGCCACGGCATTCAAGATCGCCACTCTTACCGGTCTGGCATATACCCCAAGAGGACAGTTTGTGGACGTTTACCTCAACGGATCCCATAACGGATGCTACTTCCTGTGCGAGCACATCAAGGTGGACAAGAACAGGGTCAACATCGACGAACTTGAAGATGACAAGACCGACAGCGGATATATAATGGAACTCGACTCCTATTTTGACGAAGTCAATAAATTCAGGTCTGAGTACTACAACATGCCATATATGTTCAAGGATCCTGATGAGGTCAATTCCGATCAATTCGCATTCATCCGGAACTATGTGAACAATATGGAAGCATCGCTCCACGACGACACAAGATTCGCATCCAGAGAATATGCGGACTACATCGACATAGATTCGTTCATCGACTACTGGTTCGTGCAGGAACTCACCGGAAACGAAGAGTCCAAGCATCCGAAAAGCACATATATGCACAAGGATGCGGGAGGTAAACTGACCATGGGCCCTGTGTGGGATTTCGACTGGGAGACATTCACTCCAATCAATAAATTCCGCAACATAGAAAACATCTATTACGGCAGACTCTTCGATGACCCTGTATTCAAGGCCAGGGCAAAGGAAAGATGGAACATGCTGAAGGCAGGATTTGAGGAAATACCTGCGTTCATTGAAGATGAAGCCGACAGAATCAGAAGTTCCGAATCAATGAATCACATTCTGTGGCCAGTGACGAAGAACGTCAACAAGGACATTTCGTTGAGTTTCGACGAGGCTGTAATCAAGATGAAGAATTCATATATCGACAAGATGAACTGGATGGACCAGACAATTGCCAATTGGTAAATTGGCTCTGTCGCCTCTGGACAATCCGGCATAAATTCAACAGGGCGACTGAGAAAATCCCAGCCGCCCTGATAACAACAAAACATTATTTAACCCATATGGGATCAGTCCCACAACATCTGTTCTACACAATAGACGCGTTGCTTATAGTGCATCCTGGCTGTCATGTAGAAGATGATGAGGTTCAGAACTATCAATGATAGAGGTTCAACTCTGTACAGTCGTAGCAGTTACTGTTACGGTTTGACTTGGCAAAATAAACGAGAATATATCGGGTCTCGACGTAATCGAGAGTCATGAAACCGAGGTTCTCCTTGCCGTCTGCAAAGTCAAGCGTACCAAGATAAGTCAGTGCATCATCTGCATACTCAAGATGATCAGACTTCCATGTATATACACAGTCATCAACTGCATAGAACTCAAGAGTACGGGTATCAGTCACGAATTGATTCGCTCTTCTCCACCACTCAAGACCATTGAGAGGCTGGACTACCTTCATGTCGATAAGGCCATGAAGGTCTGTCTGACCCTTTGTGAAGCCAAAGCCACCACCCCAACTTGCCTGCCAGTCGGTTGCATTGCCGTTGAAAAGACGGTCAAGCCATCTGTCATCTTGTGAAGACTCAGGGCTCCAGACAAAGTCGCGGTCATTCGTGTAAAGTTGAAGACCATACGCAGCCAATGACTTCTCATAATAATCGGCATCTGTTCCGTTGTCGAAACGGTCATTGTTGTACCTGCCGTTCTGGCCGCTGGTTGTCTGCACCTTAGTTATGATATTGTTTGAAGGATAAGATGCGAGGAAAGCAGCACCTTCCACAGGCACATCCTTTTCTGCCCCATCAACCATAAGTTTTGCGTTCGTGATGGTTACAGCAAAGTTATTTGTCTGTCCCTTTGCCCATTCGCGATTGAACTCCGCAGGAGCAGTAAGTGTGAATGTCTTCTCGTTTGTGCCAGGTTCAAGCCTGAGTTCTCCTCCTTCCACTGAAACCTTTGCAGCAAAATCAGCCGGTGCCGGAGTACAAGAATATTTAGCAGGCTTGGTATTGCCGCGTCTGGTATCCGGAACTCCGTAACATCCTGCCACATCATAACCAAGTTCAAAAGTGAAGTCCCACTGATTGTCGAAAGGAAGAGTCACAGTCAGATCGATCTGATTGTCACCGGAAACGACACCGGAAACCTTTGCGATCGCATTCTGAAGATCAGGATTCACTATATAATATCCGAAATTCTTGTCTTTATATGTAGCAATCTCCATATCTGAATCAAGTCTGAGGACAACCACATAATCATCAAGGTCAATTCCCTCTTCTGCGGCGAATTCCATAACAGCAGGAACATTGAATTTAAGATTGAAGGATGCCTTTCTGTTCTCTACAACGGAAGTGGATTTGTCCAGAACATAGCAATTCTCTGGAAGTGCCTTGTAAGATGTATTATTGACTTCATTATACTCATCAATATACTCATAAGCGACACTTGTCGAAACAGCAGGTGTGCCACCGTTGAATCCCGAACAATAAACATACACGGGAACGTCAACCTCCGTCTGAATGTCATACATGACCGCTGACTGTATACCGTTGTTGGCAACATTGTCAACAAAATATACGGCAGAATCAGGCATATCGAAGTCTCTGCTGTCAGGCACACAGCCCCAAAGCAGGGCAAGTGCCATAAAAGATGAAACTATATATCTATTTTTCATTTTCTTAAAGATTTATAAGTTACCAACCAAGGTTCTGTGAGTTACGCAAAGCAGGCACCTTGTTCACTTCCGATGTAGGGAATGGGAAGAGGTATGATTTCTTTGTGAACTTACGTGGTCCAAGTTTCTTTCCTTCTCCGTATGCATATTCTTCCATACCGATTTCGCAACGGGTCCAGTAAGCACTTCCGACTGCATCTGTTCCTGCCTTGGAGTTCAGTCCGATCAGATAACCGTTGTTTGTTTCCTCGGCAATCATCCAGGTACGGATATCCACCCAGCGATGGTTCTCGAAGCAAAGTTCGATCATTCTCTCGCGACGGATCAGATTCCTTCTGAGTTCCTTGTTGCCGGTGACATCAGGATAGACTTCCTCGATATTTGGAACACCGGCACGGTTGCGGACCATATTCCAGTATGTCAGGATTTCATTGATGTCGCCGTCACACTCGTTAAGAGCCTCTGCATAGTCGAGATATACACCACCAAGACGGACGATAGGCCAAGTCATATTACCATGGCCGGAAGTAAGAGGATTGAGGGTAGGATCATAGAACTTAAGAGCGAGATAGCCGAAAGGAGGGACATTGTTGCAACTTGGCTGTGCATTCTTTCCACCGGTATAGAATTCTATCTCACTTCCCTGAGTAGTCATCACAGCATCACCCAGGATATACTGCATTCCGCTCCAACCGACGTTACGATAGAAACGTGCCTCACGTCCTGCAAACTGCTTCATGGTAGGTTTTTCGACAACTGGAATGCTTTCATTCTTCGGAGCGGCTATTTCAAGAAGAGGGTTCTTCATATTCACACCCTCAGACTCATTATAGCCTGCGCTGACTGCTCTTGGGTCAACATGAGCGGCATTGCCTACCTCAACGTTCTTTCCATGGGCATAAGCCTCTGTACCCCAATGCTCAGGAGTTACAGGATATACACCGTCCGCCATCGCAAAAGCGTCAACGAGTTTCTGTGTAGGAGAAAGCGAAGCCCATCCTTCATTATTCTGAATGATATACTGAGGCTGGATACAGTAACGCCATTTATAAGCATTTGCCGAATATGTCCATATATACTCCTTCGGAGCATGATCCGTAACATATAACTTGGTAAGATTCTCAAGACCTCTCTTGACAGGATCCGGGTTGGCAGAATCATTGACAAGAGAATACATAGACATATCTATGACCTCCTTCGCCGCATCTGCCGCCATTTTCCAACGCTCGACATCATATGTCGTATTGAAAAGTTTCTCTCCATGGAGATTAATTATGTTATCGTACATTCCTGTACCGTTCTGGCCGTTGAAAAGAGGACGGGCGCTATAAAGAAGGAGACGGGCCTTTATAGCCTTTGCTGCACCCTTTGTAGCACGTCCCAGTTCTCTTGTCGTTTCCCAAGACTCAGGGAGATCGGCGGCTGCAAGATCAAGTTCAGAACATACAAAGTCAACAAGGGTCTGCCATGTCGCACGGTCTGTAGTATAGATGTCGGCATTGATGGATGTCTGTGAATCGTAGCCGTTCCAGAACACAGGACCATAGTTCTTCATAAGATAGAAATAGTAGTACGCACGCATGAACCTCGCCTCAGCCTTGAATTTCCTCTTCTCAGCATCAGACAGTTCAGGACAGCGGTCTACATTCTCCATGAAGATACTTGCCTCATGGATACCGTTGTATTGATTGGAATAGAAGGCTCCGGGAACACTTCCGGTATTATATGTCTCGAATATATATTCACCGTAAAACCAGTTAGGGAAAGATCCGCCTGCTTCATCGGAGCAATAAGAGTCTACAGAATGGTCTCCGCCACCCATGAGGCTGGTATCATCTCTCATGTAACTGTAGACATTCCACAAATACTGCAATGTTGTTTTCTGCTTTTCCCAGATTGTGTCAGATGTCAGTGCATCATCAGGCTGACGGTCAAGATAACTGTCGCAGCCTGAAAGGAAAAGCGACGAAATGAATAATAGTATAAATATCTTTTTCATGTTGAGTATGCTTTATTAGAAACTTGCACTTACACCGAAACTTACCACGCGGGTAGTAGGGTATGAATATGCCGTCTGACCGCTGCCTGCTCCATTAAGGTTCGGATCCCAGAGTTTGAACTTGCTGAATGTAAGAAGGTTCTGTCCCTGGAGATAAATACGGAGACCGCTCATACGCATCTTTGAAGTCCACTTGTTAGGAAGGGACCATCCGAGTTCCGCATTCTGCAGACGGATATAACTTGCATCTGCCATCCAATAGTCTGAAGTCTGGATATTGTTGCTCGAATCGTTCAGATAGACAAGACGAGGATACTTTGCATCAGGTCTTTCAGGAGTCCAATAGTTCTGATAGATGTCTGCAAGCATATTCGAATTCACAAGTTGGTTGTTAGGTGACGACACCGCCATCAGGATATTCTTTGAAGAGAGCAGATTCATTGAGACCCTGCTGTTGCCCTGGAAGAATACCGAGAAGTCAACGCCCTTATATTCTATAGATGCTCCGAATCCATAGATGATTTCAGGAACATTCCTGTAACCGATCGCCTTGCGGTCATTTGTATCGATCTTGCCGTCATTGTTGAGGTCTACATATTTGATGTCTCCCGGCTGTGGATTGAAGATAGACTGGTCTGCATGTGATTCAATGTCTTCCCAACTCTGGAAAAGACCATCGGACACATAACCATAATTCTGCCAGTAAGCGTGACCGGTACTGTTCATATATGACCACTCATACGGTGCCTCATCTGCATTGACCAGTACGTTTCTTGCAAAAGTATAAGTACCCTTGGCAGTAACTGTAACTTCACCGATCTGCTGACGGTAATCGGCTGAAAGGTCGAAGCCGGAGTTATGCATCTCACCGATATTCACGTACGGATTGACAGAGATACCCATATATCCCGGGATAGATTTACGCTGAAGGAAGATTCCGGTACGCTCTTCCATGAAGACATCGGCCTGAACCTTGAGTTTGCCGAAGAGAGAGAGGTCGATACCTACGTCCATCTTCTCTGCCTGCTCCCAACTTACGTTAGGGTTGGCTATATCACCCTCCTTGATTCCGCCGTAGCCGACGTAATTTGTTCCGAAATGCATCGTATAACCGTTCGCTACTGTTCCGAGGTAGATGAATCGACGGTTACCGCCGATCTGGTCATTACCTACGAGTCCCCATGATCCACGGATCTTCAACATATCCACAACGTTCTTGGCACGTCCCCACCATGGTTCCTCCGAAATGAGATAACCCACAGCAACAGAAGGGAAGAGACCGAAACGTTTTCCAGGTGAGAAGTTCTCTGAACCGTTGTAACCGGCATTCACTTCGAGGAAGTAACGGTTGTCATAATCATAAGTGATACGGCCCGCAAGACCCTGGTTTCTGTAAGGAAGAGAAGCCTGAGAGTTTCCGGCATTGCTGCCGAGAAGGTTCTTGCTTGACTGCTGGAAAAGAAGGAGACCTGTCACATTATGTTTTCCGAATGAGTTTGCATAATTGAGGGAAGCCTCCATATAGATACGGCGGTTACCACCGGCATCCTTGCTGTAACTGAGAGTCTGACTTCCTCCGCTGATCAACTGAAGATCGAGGGAACCGTCCTCATTTCGTCCGAGGGCTTTATAATGGTCGTAACTTCTTGTATGATTGAAGTGATGCCAGTTGTATGCATCGAATGACACCTTCGCATTCGCCTTCAAGCCTTTGAGGAGCCAACCGAAATCATGAGTGAGTCCTATGAGAGCCTGGGCATTGTTGTCATACACCTGCTTGTAACCGGTCTCGGTAACCATAGCATATGGGTTCTGACCTGCTGCACCGGGACCTGCTGTCTCACCAGTAGAATATTTTGCCGGATAGAATACACCCGGTACCATAAGAGCATTCTTGAAGATGTCTGTTGAACTTGTTCCAGGTGCATTCTTCTGCTCGAAGATAGTGGCGAGATTGAGATTGAGGGTGGTATTCTTCTCCACCTTGATGTCAACATTGGCACGGAAGTTATACTTGGTATATCTCATCTCTGTTCCGTAAGTAACGGAAGAATCCTCCTTGTAAAGACCTCCTTCGCTGTAGAAACCTCCGCCGACATAATACTTGACAGCGCTGTTACCACCTGAGATCTGAACATTTGCACGATGGCTTGTCGCAACATCCTTGAAGATGAGATCCATCCAGTTGACATTAGGATACAGGTCAGGATCGCTGCCGTCAAGGTGCTTCTGCATTACCTCAGGAGTGAAGTACTCGGAACCATATGCTTCGTTGACCATCTCCATATACTGCTGAGCACTGGCCATTTCCGGAATCTTGGTAGGAGAAACGGCACCGACCTCATATCTTGCCGTTACCTTTGCCTTTGATTCTGTTCCTGAATGAGTGGTGATGAGGATCACACCGTTTGCACCGCGCACACCGTAAATTGCCGTCGCAGACGCGTCCTTAAGGACTGAGAACTCCTTGATATCATTAGGATCGACAAGGTCCATGGAACGCTCGACGCCATCGACCAGGCAGAGAGGATATGTGCTGCCGCTGAATGAAGATACACCACGGATCCAGAATGTAGATGCTGCACCAGGTTCACCATTGTTCTGGAATGAAACCACACCGGCAACCTGACCGCCAAGGACATTTGAAATCTTTGATACAGGAGCCTTCAACTGGTCGGGCTGTATCGCTGTAATGGCACCGACGACACTGGCCTTCTTCTGTGTACCGTAACCGACAACGACCGTCTCTTCAAGAGCCAGCGATCCTTCCTTCATAAAGACATCCGCTGTCTGGTTCTTGCCGGTAAGGTCTACTTCAGCATCCTCATATCCGAAGAATGATATGCAGAGAGTAGCATACTTTCCTTCATACTTGATTGAATAGCGGCCTTCGGCGTCGGTGATTGTACCATAGGACGAATCCTTGATCCATACCTGAGCACCTGCAACCGGTTCTTTCGTTGCATCATCCCTGACCACACCTTGTACAGTCTGGGAAGACTTGCTTTGAGCCACCGCCTCAGAGACTAATCCGAAGCAGCATACTAAACATAGCAAGGCTGACAGCAGCCAATGTTTAGACACTTGAATTGTACTCATAATTGGTTAGTTAAATGGTTATTATAATTTTTGGTTTTGGTTGTCTTATATCTTGGTTATACAAAACTGCAAAAACGGTCATATTTTCCTGTTTCAAAACAGGACTATTGAGTGTCATTTTGCGACAACCTGAATCTGTCGCAGAAGAACAGGAACTGATATTTGATGGCATTGAACCAATAATCCCAGTTATGTCCTCCCGGTCTTGCATAAAAATCATGTGGTATCTTCTCCTGAATCAGTTTCTCATGCAGATTGCAGTTGACCTCATAGAAGAAATCTGACGTACCGCAGTCAAGCACTATGTTCAGAGATCCCGGAGTGATCCGGCCGGTCATGTTAATTACAGTATTGTTCTCCCAGTTTTCAGGATGGTCCTGCTGATTTCCGAGACGTTTTGCAATATGCCATCTGTCAGGAAAAGGGCGTATGTCCACACCTCCGGAAAGGCTTCCGGCCGAACCGAAGACATCCTGATGTCTGATTGCATTGTAAAGAGCACCATGACCTCCCATGGAATTGCCTGTTATGGCCCGGCCTTTCCTGTCCTTTATTGTACTGTAATTGGCGTCCACATATGCAGGAAGTTCATGAGAGACAAAAGTTTCATACCTGTATTCCGGCATTATCGGGCTGTCGAAATACCAACTGCTGAAACCGCCGTCAGGCATGACTGCAATCACATCATACTGGTCCACGAGGGAGCCTACGACACCGTCCTTGGCCCACTTCCTGTGATCGTCACTGAAACCATGGAGAATGTATATTACAGGGTACTCCTTTTCATCAGGAGAATAAGTGCCCGGAGTAATGACTGTTACGGGAATATCCTTTCCCATACATCCGCTCCTGACCATCACTACCTCATCTTTGAATGTGCCGGGCGAATGTTCCACAGCGGCTGCCTTGTCACAAGAGACTCCTGCGACAAGCAGCGACATCAATATCAGTATACGCTTGATCATGACTTATTCCGCTAGGGTTTTAGACACGGAATTCAGCATTGCGGAAGCCTCGGACATCATTTCATGCCATGGCAGTCCTGTATCAGTAAGCCTCATTCCCGCCATCTTGGCAAGATGCTCTTCAAGAGGTTGCAGAGCCGGATGGGCAGGATATTTCTCTCGAAGGATATGCATCTTTTCGAAAGCCTCGATACCGTCGACAAGACGCTCGAAACGGAGTGTAGGGCGGCCATGCGAGCCTATCATATAAGTATCTCCTGAACCCCATCTGCGGAAGCGGGAGTCGTATTCAGGACGATGAGGCCATGAATTGTATGCCCATCTCAACTGTCCGTCATAATCCTTCGACAGGGCATGCCAACTGAGGAGTTCGGCTTCATACGGCTGCGAGAATGTCCATGTGTTAGGGAAGAACGTGCTGCAGCACACGTAGAAAGTGGTGATGAAACCCTTTGACCTGCGCTCCGCTATTTCCTCCGGAGTCAGGTAAAGTTGGCCCTGAGCCACGCAGCAGTCTCTCACATTCTGTATCCTGCGATATGACGCATGATTGTCTGCCATCGCAAAACCAAGTTCAGGAGCATATTTCTGCATTATCTTCACCACTATCTCCATTTCCTCCGGAGACCTTTCATCTGCGGCGATGTTGGTGATTTCAAGCCATCCCTTTTCCCTGAGGTGCTTTACGAAATCCGTGAGGAACGGTCCCCAAAGGGATTCAAATTCCTTATCGCGAGGGCCGCGTGACTTTTCCACAAATACATTGTTCTTTTCCTCATACCAGCATAGCCTGTTGTTCCAAGGGAGCATAGAATAACAGTTTATCTGCTTGTTCACTCCAAGTTCCATCATCATCTCGACATATCGGTCGAATACCGTATAGTCATATGTCCAACTTCCATCTCTTTTATGAGTCCAGATAATCATGCTTTCGTAGTCGTCAAAGGTCTGCGATCCCCAAGGATCACGATTGAGAGTAGTTGTTATCACTTTCTGACCTGCCTCGGCAAGAGGCTTCATCTGCACCTTCATGGCCTCGAAATGCTCATCGCTCCACATGTCGAGGTTGAGCATGCGGGCTACTGCTGAAGGATGCTGCCACAAGTCAAGATGATATTTCCACCGGTCGTACGTCGGAAGGGTCTGGTTTATGACTTCGAGTTCAAGAGGCATGGAAATCTTCTTTGCTCCTTTTGCACTCACAACGATTTCCGACCTGTATGTTCCGGGCCTGGCATCCTGAGGAATGTTGATGGTCACCCACACCGGACGTACGGTCTCAGAATCCATATTGAAGACCTTGAGCGTGTCGATCATGTCCGGAACAAGTTGCGATTCATGAAGAGGGCCTCTTTCACATCTGCAGTCGCTGCCCCCCTTGTCAGCCAGAGTATAACGTACAAAACGTGCCTGAGCGATGTCAGAAGGCATTTTCCCGTTTTCAGACACAAAATCCTTCACCGTAAGCCTCACGTTTTCCGCACCTGTACCTGTCCAAAGCAAGAACTGCGCAGATACTCTCTCACCTTTCCAGCCCTCCAGGATGCGGATCTTCACACCTCTTTCCACCGGCACTTCACTGCGCGAATAAAGCGAATCCGCCGAGACCCACTGAGCCTGGAGTTTTCCAACCTCTTTCCATGCAGCCACGCTTCTTTCTGAAACCGGTACAGGATCCTTTGCTTCCTTATATGTCACAAACTTCTGCGCCTGAACACAGAATGCCGCCGAGACGAATAAGGCAGCGGTCAATAAAATCGATTTCATGTCAGTATGCTTCATTTTTATTACTTGTTGAGAATCTTCTGTATAACTTCTTCCATGACTAGATATCCTGCCTTGTTAGGATGCACGGCATCGCGCTGGTATTCCTTCTTCATAGCCCTGTTTCCGTCATCCATGACAGAGAAGTAGTCAGCATATTCATAGCCTTTTTCAGCAGCATAAGCCCGGATCCTGTCATTAAGTTCGCGGATAGAACTTATGGTCCTGTCCTTGTCCACTTCCCATGACCACGAATATCTGTCGGCTGGAAGAACCGAGCAGAGGACCACCTTTATGCCGTTGCATTCCGCAAGTTCAGCCATTGACACGATGTTTTCGAATATATGGTCGATTGACACATAGCCCTGGTTCATGGCAATATCATTCGTACCCGCAAGTATAACGACTGTTTCAGGACCGAGGTTTATCACATCCGAACGGAAACGGGCAAGCATCTGTGCAGTCACCTGTCCGCTTATGCCACGGCCAAGATAATTGTTTTCATGGAAGAACTCCGGATGATTGCCGTACCATCCTTCCGTAATGGAGTCGCCCATGAAAATAACCCTGGGAACAGTCGTCACTTCCTTGTTCCTGTTTTCATAACGGCCGTACTGGGCCCAATCCTGCGGAGACCTGAGGCGTGGAAGTTCCACACGCGCAACAACAGGATAATGGTCGGAAACCATTTTTACCACATGAGTACCACCATCCGCTTCCGACCAGTACACAGGGGTCAGTATTCCATATTCGTGCGTACGGAATCCTGACGAAACAAAGATATGGTCGATACGGCTGTCTGTATGATGATCCACACGGAACCGGTTAGTCGTTCCTGAAGAAGCCATCTTATATTTTGCCTGACCGTATGTATCCTTCAGAAGGCCTGAACCGGCAAGGATACTATACACCTCGCTGTTCTGGTCAACATTGAAGTCACCTGTCACGATATACTGTCCGTCACCGCACATTTCCTGAATCCTGGAGAGCAGCAGTCTGGCTCCTTCGCGACGTGCAGTAACTCCGATATGGTCCATATGGAGATTGAAGAACCAGAATGTCCATTTCGTATTCTTGTCTTCAAATCTTCCCCATGTACAGATTCTCGGACATGACGCATCCCAGCCTATTGAGCCCACCACATCCGGAGTTTCGGAAAGCCAGAAACAGCCTTTGTCGAGACAACGAATCCTGTCCTTCCTGTAAAATATTGGAGCATATTCACCTTCCTTTGCACCGTCATCCCGACCGACACCTATATAATCATATCCGTCAAGCATTCTGACAAGATCATTCAACTGATGGTCAAGCACTTCCTGAGCGCCAAAAATCTCCCAACGCTCATAGTTGACAAGATCGCCCAATACCTTGGAACGGACCTCCCACGCATTGCCGTTCTCTCTGTCGGTAGGAAAATCATACCTGACATTGTATGAACCCACGGTAAATGAAGTCTGTGCAAATGCCGTAATTACGGCAAATACTGAAACCAAAACAGTTACCAGTCTTTTCATAACCTGTTTATCTGATATCAATACTGTTGAGAAGTTCGAGTTTTCCATCAGCGATGATCTTGAGTATAAGTTCGCCGAAAAGTCCGTTCTGCCATGCGAACCACTCTCTTGTAAAATCGTTCGGATCGTCTACATTGAAAGACTCATGCATGAAACCCGTGCCGGCATCTGTCTTCATCAGGGTCTCGATACACCACTTGATTTCAGCATCATCCTGACTCGTAAATGCCTTCATCATGATTGACATCGGCCATGCCATATCGTAGCCGATATGCGGTCCGCCGATACCTTCAGCAACCTTGCCCTTGAAGAAATAAGGATTGCTTTCGCTCCACACAAAACGACGTGTATTCTGATATATAGGATCGTTCACGTCGACATCACCGAGATAGGGCATCGCAAGGAGGCTTGGCACATTGGCATCATCCATAAGGAGACGATTACCGAACCCGTCCACCTCAAACGCATAGATCGTTCCGAATTCCGGATGGTTGTATGTAGCATACTTCATGAGTGCCATCTCGACTTCATCAGCAAGTGCAAGGCACTGGTCAGCAAGATCATTGCGGCTATTTACGGCTGTAAGGATTTCCGCTGCCTTTCTGAGTGAGGTTACAGCAAAGAAATTCGAAGGCACGAGGAACTGAAGCGTTGTGGCATCATCCGAAGGACGGAACGAAGATACGATAAGACCTACAGGATTGACCGGCGTGCCGTTACCGTTATTGCTTAGAGAATCAAATGACCTGTGGGTTTTCCTCATGAAAGTGTAAGGGCCCACACCGTCCTTTCTCTGCTGCTCACGTAAGGTCTTGAGGATATTCTCAACAGCCCTCACCCAAAGATCGGAGAAGATCGAATCATCACCGGAAACCTTCCAGTATTCATAAGCGAGACGGATAGGATAGCAATGCGAATCGATCTCCCACTTCCTCTCATGTACTCCCGGCTTCATTTCGGTCATGTCGCCGGCCCATTCCCCTATCTTGTCTTCCTCCTTATAGAACGCATTGGCATAAGGGTCAATGCAGATACACTTGAACTGTCGGAGAATGACACCTGCAATGAGCCTTTTGAGTTCCGGATCATCGTTTATCAACTGGAGATACGGCCACACCTGGGCACCGGAGTCACGGAGCCACATGGCATGTATGTCACCGGTATAGACGAAGGTATCATACTCTCCGTTAGGATGGATAGTTGTGTCAAGAGTGTTCGGGAAACAATTGGCGAACATCCAGGCAAGTCTCTCGTTTTCCAGAAGTTTCACCACTTCATTGATCTTTGCCTCGACAGCCTCGGAAACAAAGAGCCTGTCCTTGACTTCCGGACGTTGAGACTCATACTTCTTTGCATTGCATACACCGGCCGAAGCAACGCATAAAGCCAAAATAAGGTAAACCAGTCTTTTCATGATATCAATATGCAGTTAGTTTCTTATAGTGCAATTATAGCCATTTGATTCCTGCAAATTATTTCGTTTTGCGACAAAAAAGCATAATTACAAGGAAGTCCGAACCACAAGAGCAACATAAAATCTGTCATAAGTATGATTTTATGACAATGATATATGAAATGACGCCATTTGCGTCGCAAAATGACAAAGAATGAAAATTATCACTAATTTTACGGCAGAGACTTAAGTGATAAACCACCGCCAATACAATGAAAGCACTGAAACTGACAGCCTTATTAGGACTGATGCTCCTCACATCTGCCGTGTACGGAACACAGATAAAGACCATTTCATCACAGGACGGATTGTCCAACAATGCAATCTGCTCCATGCACCAGAACAGCCTGGGGCACCTGTATGTAGGCACAATGGACGGTCTGAACATCTGGGACGGCCAATCCATCAAGGCCTTCGTTGCTGCCGACGGCAAAAACTACTTCTTCGGAAACATGATAAAGCATATAATTCCGGGAAAGGACGGACGTCATATCTACCTGCAGACGAACTATGGAACGGCATGCCTGGACATGATAAGCCGGCAAGTGACGTTCTTTGACCAGTTGGCGTTCAATTTTCTTATTACGGTCACGGAAGAAGGCAACATATTCTCAGTAAGTGCCAGCAATAAACTGCAATATCTCGACACACAATCTTCCGAACTGACCACCTATTCTGACATGGCCTTCACCGAAGACGAGACATTCTGCCGCATGTCTCTGATGGAAAACGGAAGACTCTGCATATTCTCGGACAAGGACACATACATCATCACTTTCAGCGACGGCCCCAAGCCTGAAATAAGAGAAGTCGAGAATCTGGGATTCGGATGCATATATGTTTCCGTAAAATATGACGGTCATCATCACATCATCGTTTCCGAAGACCACAGATTATGCACTTTTGACGACAGAACAAGCGAAGTTGAAGTCATTTCGGAAATAGAATCCGCCTTGCTCGAAACAGACATGGTCACAGGTGTGATTCCAGCCAAGACAGGATATCTGATAAGTTTCATGCAGAACGGCGTCAGACACTATTCACACGGTAACAGGATTCTGGAAGACACCGGCATCAACTGCGGAGTATTCTCCATGGTTCCGGACAAGAATCAGCCGATAGTGTGGATCGGCACAGACTGCAACGGACTGATGCGTTGGAGCGACATGGTTACCGACATATCATGCATAACATTCGAAGATCTGCCCTACGACATTGAAATGCCTGTAAGATGCATGCTGCTGGACAAGGAATCCGACCTTTGGTTCGGAACCAAAGGTGACGGTCTGTACAGGATAAAGGATTTCTCGCCCAAAGGAAACTTCGGAAGTCACAACACTGACAGATTCACCAAGGAGAACAGCGCAATCTCCCATAATATCGTATATGCCATCGCAGAAAGCAGCCATGACCTGTTATGGATCGGCAGCGAGGGAAACGGTCTGAATTATTATTCATTCAGAACCGGAAAGATAGGCAAAGTCAAAGGCAGCGAAAACATCTCTATGGTTCATGACATCATCGAACAGGACGGCTCGACCCTATGGATCGCGACGGACAAGCAAGGATGCTACAAGTGCAGGTTTACGGCTGCCGGCAATGTTCCGACAATAACCGGAATCGAAGAAATAAAGTTTGTTGAGCCGTTCAACCGCAGGACATCGATATTCTCTATGTCACTGCAGAACGATTCTACGATCTGGTTCGCCAGTCGTGGTAATGGTGTATTGTCTTACAACATAAACACCGGAAAATCAAGAGTTGTACAATTCTCCACAGATGACGGTCTTGCCACCAACGAGACTTTCTATGTGACAAAGACGGACGACATGCTGTTTGCGACCGGAAACGGAATAGTAGCCTACTCACCGGCTGACGATTCCATCAGCATACCTGATTTCGTACCGAAGAAAGCCATTCACGCCATCCTCCCTGACGGCAACGGCAACATATGGATAACGACAAATGCCGGAATAATATCACTTGACGGACATTTCAACTACCGTAGTTCCTTCGACAGATTCTCCGGCATGGAAGTCCTGGAATATTCTGACGGAGCATGCTACCGTGACCCGAAAAACAAGGTACTCTTCTTCGGAGGAATCAACGGATTCACTGTCATAAACGAAGATACCGTCTCAGAAAGCGACAAGACCGGTTACACGCCGGGAATCCACATCACCAACTTCATACAGAACAACGAGTTTTCACATATAAGCCAGATGATGAAGAACGGAAGACTCAAGATCCCGTATTCCAAATCCATATTCGCCATCGAATACTCGGTGGTTGACAACCTGAATTATCCCGATTACAGGTTCAGTTATAGTATCGACGGCTATAATGACGAATGGATCACGAACCAGAGCGGCAACATAATATATCTTCCTGCCCTTAACCCCGGCAAGTACAATCTGAAGATCAAATATCTTAACAAGGCTACATCATACGAAAGTGAAGAATGCTGTCTCCCGATATATATTGTTCCGCCGATATACAGACGTTGGTATGCGTACATGCTGTACGGACTGATTATCGTCCTTATTGTGCTTCTAATAATCAGATATTCGAAGAACAAATATGCCTCCATGAAGGACAGGTTGAAGAAAAGATATGAAAAGGAAATCATGAAGGTCAAGTCAGAAGCCACGAACACCATCACGGAAGAACTGTCTGTGCAGATAACCTTCATGCTCGGACTTTGCCAGCAGATAAGACAGCACACTCATAACAACCCTCTTGTCGCCGGCAAGGTAAACCTCATCGAGTACAACATCGCGAAAACAAACAAGATTCTTCATATCCTCAATGAGTACAAAGGCATATCCGGAACGCTCAACAGTACCGGTGAAGTCGCCCTTATTCACGTAAGCCAGATTTCAAACGAAATGCTTGAGATAATGAAGTCAGGCACTTCGCCGAGAAAGGTCACAATATTCCATGAAATAGAGAAGGATATAATCATGTCTATGAACAAGGAGGCGTTCATAACCTTGTTCAACACCCTGATTTACAAGATGATATCAATTGCTTCCGGACATAAGGAAGTCCATCTGGACCTGAAGGGAAGGGAAAAGGGAGGAATCGGAATAGGAGTAAATGTAACGACAGAAAGAGAAGTCTATGATGAAATGGCGGCCATGCTGGAAAGTTATGGAAGACAGACCATAATAGGAGGCGAAGACAACGACGAAAATGTCAGGAATTTCGAGTTCATCCTGTGCAGCAGGCTTGTCAACGAGATGAAAGGAACCTTGGAATACAGATATCTGCCGGATACAGGATGTCTCGAACTCAAGATCGAACTTCCTCAACGGAATATAGGAGAAAACCACACCAGATATGAGGACTCGTCAATATCGGAAAACATCAACACGCTGAATACTCTCGTCGAGAACCAGTTTCCGGAGAAAGTAATAAGAAACCAGCATAACAAACACGTGTTCCTTATAAGTTCCAACAAGGAGATTTCTTCGTTCATGAGTTACTTCCTTTCGGAAAAATACAATGTCTGCGAATACACAGACAACGAAAGTGCCTTGACCGAAACAAGAAACCAGATGCCCGTTGCGATAGTTTACGATGTCTCATCAATGTCGGGCAATTTCGCCGAATTCATGGAAAAGATGAAGGAGAATAAAAGAACCAGCCAGATACCTGTGATCGCCCTCACTTCTTCACTCCAGATAACTGAAAGGGAAGACTGTACGAAGCAGGGAGCGGACCTCTGCATCACATTCCCGTTCAACATGGACTATCTCCATTCAGCACTTGAAAAGATGCTTAACAAACGGGAAAGCATTGCAGAATATTATAATTCGCCGATCAGCACCTATGTAATGAACGAAGGCAAGATCATCCACCGCGCCGACAGGGAATTCATAAACAACATATTCAAGATAATCGATGACAACCTGTCAAATCCTAACCTGAGCGCCGCATTTATAGCACAGCAGATGGGAACAAGCACCAGAGTCATGTACAGAAGGCTCGAAGGAATAACCGACAGGACACTCCATCAGATAATCAAGGACACCAGAATGGAACTTGCGACAAGACTGCTGTCTTCATCAAAACTTACCATCGATGAAATAATGTATAAGGTCGGATATGACAACAGAAGTACATTCTACAGGAACTTCAAGGAAGCCAACGGCATGACTCCGAAAGAATACCGCGAAAAGGTAAAGGACAACATCATCCAGTCATTGTCACCTGCGGAGAAATAATATCATGGTTCATGCTGCAAAAAAATCTGCAAAAGACACATTTATTTGAAAGAAAATTTTAATTTTGTCCTTGATAAAATCACAAAACCAGAATTTCATTTTTATGCTTTATTCCGTTTATTGATAGATGAAGAGATTTTTTGTCTTTTTGGGGGTTGTCTTCATGACAATCGGCTCTGCGGTCAGAGCGCAGGAAGTTGATAGTATTGCGCCATTGCAGAAGTCATCCTGGGGGGATGCAAAAACAGTTGAAATTATTGACTACATTCCGGATATTTCTCTGGATATGCGGTTCGGGTACAATCATGATTTCTCCGGACGATCCGGACGGTTCAACCCCGACGGCCTTTATCTTGACATAAACGGGTACATAAGTCCATCTTTATCCTACAGCCTCAATCAGAGGATTGCTTCCACATATTACGAAGATAATTCAGGATTCGAAGGAACCAACTGGCTCACACTCACTTACGAAGTCGGAGACTTTGCCTTTACAGCAGGTAAGGACGGAATCCTTGTTGGAAGTTTCGAATACGACGCTTACGATCTGGACACATACTACGAGATGAACTCCATGTTCTACAACATGTTCGACTGCTGGCAGTGGGGCGTATCCGCCGCATGGTATCCGGCAGAAGGACAGTCAGTGATGTTCCAGTTCGCCAATTCTCCTTTGTCCTACGGTCTTCCGAACCTTTTCTCATATAATGCAGGATGGAGAGGAGAATGGGATTTCTATGAGTCTTACTGGACAGCGAACATGTGGCAATATGACCAGGGCAAGTTCGTCAAGGCTCTCAACCTCGGAAACAGATTCTATTTCGGTGACTTCACGATAGACCTCGAGTACATGACACGTACGGCCGGTCTGAAGGGGCTTTTCAGGGATGATTTCACCCTCCTGGCCGCACCTGCATACGAAAACGACAGATTCCGCATATTCGCGAAATTCGGATGGGAAAGGGTCGCGGAAGGCCTGCCATACGAACTTGCATACGAAGATTGCCTCGGCAGCGACTATATGTTCTATGGAGCAGGGGCCGAATTTTTCCCACTCAAAGGTGAAAAAGATGTACGTCTTCACGCAGCATGGTCATCCAACAATCTCGGAGACCATTTCCTGAACGTCGGAGTGACATGGAAATTCGACCTTACAAGTGCGGGGAAATACCTTATGAGCAGACTTGCCAGATAACGAACCTTTAATTTGACCATGATGAAGAACACTGACAACATTATTGAAATCAATCATATATCTAAGAGTTTCGGAGACAAGTGCATCCTCAACGATGTAAGCATTTCCGTAAAGCGTGGAGAGTTCCTTACTCTTCTCGGTCCTTCCGGATGCGGAAAGACCACCCTGCTCCGTATCCTCGCAGGATTCGGCTCTGCAGATTCTGGCACCGTCCTCATCAACGGAGAGGACATCACTAACGTTCCTCCGCATGAACGTCCTGTGAACACTGTGTTCCAGCGCTATGCCCTCTTCCCTCATCTCGACGTTTATGAGAACATCGCATTCGGACTCAAACTCCAGAAAGTTCCGGAAGACGAGATCGACAAGCGTGTAAGGAAGGTTCTCAAGATGGTGAGCATGACCGACTATGAAGACAGGGATGTGGAGTCTCTTTCAGGCGGTCAGCAGCAGCGTGTGGCCATTGCGAGAGCGATCGTGAACCAGCCTAAGGTGCTTCTTCTCGACGAGCCGCTTTCCGCTCTCGACCTAAAGATGCGCAAGGACATGCAGATCGAACTCAAGGAGATGCACAGACAGTTGGGCATCACATTCGTATATGTGACTCACGATCAGGAGGAGGCACTGACGCTTTCCGACACCATCGTGGTCCTGGACGACGGTAACATCAGACAGATAGGTTCACCTACCGACATATACAACGAGCCTCAGAACGCTTTCGTAGCAGACTTCATCGGTGAATCCAACATCCTCAACGGAAAGATGGTCAAGGACAGGCTTGTGGAGTTTGTCGGACATCAGTTCGAGTGCGTGGACGAGGGATTCGGTGAGAATGTGGCTGTCGATGTCGTGGTACGTCCCGAGGATATCTACATCATGAACAAACTCGAAGGGGCACAACTTACAGCCAAAGTCAAGTCATGCACATTCAAAGGTGTGCATTACGAGATGTTCGTGGATACAGACAAGGGTTACGAACTCATGATCCAGGATTATAATGCCTTCGAACCGGAATCTGAAGTAGGTCTGATCATCAGGCCTGCCGACATCCAGGTGATGCATAAGGAAAGGCTCCGCAACACCTTCGAAGGCGAAATCGTAAGCGAAAACAAGGTGAAGTTCCTCGACGAGGAATGGGAGTGCCTCCCTCAGACAGAATTCCCTTCAGGCACAAAGGTCAAGATTGAAGTCGAATTTTCAAGCGTCGACCTCATCGATCATCCTGAGGAAGGAACAATCGAAGGAGAAGTACATTTCCTCCTTTACAAGGGAGACCACTATCACCTTGCCGTCAGAACTGAACACAGAGAATATATCTGGTTGGACACCAATGACATATGGGACAAGGGAGACCTTGTAGGTATTAACATTGCCCCTAAGGACATCAAGATCAGCAAGTGCGATGAATAAGAGAAGTTCCTGGGCACTGCCCTATGCGATATTTCTGGTGCTTTTTGTCGCCCTGCCGCTCATCCTGATCATCCTCTATGCTTTTCAGGACAGTTCCGGCAACTTCACATTCGGCAATTTCACCAAGTTCTTTACCGACGCGGATGCGATCGGTACTTTTGCCCTTTCTCTTGAGGTGGCTATAGAGAACACATTGATATGCATCCTGCTTGGATATCCAGCCGCATGGATCCTTGCCAACAAGAAACTCAACAAGAGCGCCGTCACCATCGTGCTGTTCATTATGCCGATGTGGATCAACGCCCTCATGAGAACATTGGCGACAGCGGAACTTTTCCATATGCTCGGCATACAACTCGGAAAGGGAACCCTGCTCGTCGGTATGGTCTATGACTATCTTCCGTTCATGATCTACCCTATCTACAACATCCTCGACAAGATGGACAAATCGTACTCGGAGGCTGCCGCAGATCTGGGAGCAACGCCTTGGCAGGTGTTCTGGAAGGTCCAGGTGCCACTTTCAATGCCGGGAGTTGTTAGCGGAATCATGATGGTATTCATGCCTACAGTCAGCACTTTCGCAATCTCGGAATTCCTCACCAACAACAAGATAAAACTCTTCGGTACCATCATTCAGGAAAACATCAACTCATCGATGTGGAATTACGGTGCCGCACTTTCTCTTGTAATGCTGGTAATCATAGGTATAACATCCTTATTGCAGGACAATAAGAAAGAAGTCAATGGAGGGATAGTATAGCATGAAAAGATTTTTCGCACAGTGTTACATATGGTTTCTGCTCATAGTCCTCTATGCGCCTATTGTATTCATAGCCATATTCTCCTTCACGGAAAGCAAGGTCCTCGGCAACTGGACAGGATTCTCGACCAAACTCTACGGCAACCTCTTCAAAGGTGACATGCAGGGTACGGGATCGCTCATGTCCGCCATCGAGAACACCCTTATCATCGCACTCATCGCCGCAACCGTGTCAACAATACTCGGCACGATAGCGGCTATCGGAATACACAACATGAGAGGCAAAGGCAAGCAGGCCATAACCTTCCTCAACAACATCCCGATGCTCAATCCGGACATAATCACCGGTGTATCCCTCTTCCTGCTCTTCGTGTTCCTCCATGTGAGCCAGGGCTATATGACCGTCATTCTGGCGCACATCACATTCTGCACCCCTTATGTAGTGCTGAACGTACTTCCGAAACTGACGCAGATGAACCCCAATATTTACGAGGCGGCCCTCGACCTTGGCGCCACACCGTTCCAGGCCCTGAGGAAGATCCTCATACCTATGCTGAAGCCGGGAATGATTTCCGGTTTCATCCTCGCGTTCACAATGTCGCTCGATGACTTTGCCGTAACCTTCTTCACAAGAGGTACTATCGGTCTCGACACACTTTCGACATACATCTACACCGATGCCAGAAAGGGAGGACTTACTCCAGAACTCCGTCCTATGATCACGATTCTGTTCGTAGGAGTTCTCCTGCTTCTGATCATCATCAACCTCAGACAGATCCGCAATTCAAACAACGCCGGAAAATAGCCTATGAAGAAGATTTTTCTCGCTTTGGCGGCAGTCATGATGACTCTTGCCTGCACTGAAGACAGAAGCCAGATACTGAAGGTATACAACTGGGCCGACTACATCGATGAGGAACTCATCGGGGAATTCGAGGCCTGGTATGAGGAACAGACCGGAGAAAAGGTGACTGTAGTTTACCAGACGTTCGACATCAACGAGACGATGCTCTCCAAGATCGAACTCGGACATGAGGATTATGACCTTGCATGTCCTTCAGACTACATCATCGAAAGAATGCTTTCCAACGACCTGCTTATCCCTATCGACAAGGATTTCGGCGACACTCCCAACTATATCGACAATGTGTCTCCTTACATCGTGGAAGAACTTTTCAACCAGATTGAAGGAAACGGCAAGAATGCTAACGACTATTCGGTCGGCTACATGTGGGGAACCACCGGACTTCTGTATAACCGTGAATTTGTCTCAGATGAAGAGGTGAAGACATGGGATGTGCTCCGCAAGCCTGAATATGCCGGCAAGATACTGATAAAGGACGCATTCAGAGACGTATATACTTCCCTTCTGATTTCGTTCAACATGGACGCCATTGAAAGGGGTGAGAAGAACATCCAGACTATCGGATTCGACGCTTCCGAAGAGTCCATTGCAAAGGTCGAGGAATATCTCAGATCCTTCAAGGACGGTGTGGCCGGTTGGGAAGCCGACTTCGGAAAGGATCAGATGACCAAGGGACTCGCATGGATCAACCTCTCATGGAGCGGTGACGCACAGTGGGCCATGGATGAGGCTGCGGAAGTAGGTGTTGACCTGAATTACTCCATTCCTTATTCAGGCAGTACCGTATGGTTCGACGGCTGGGTGATTCCGAAATATGCCAGGAACATCAAGGCTGCAAGTTATTTCATAAACTTCCTCTGCATGCCGGAAAATGTGGTCAGGAACATGGATGCCATAGGTTATGTCAGCGCTGTTGGCGGACAGGAAGTCCTGGAAGCCATGATTGACGAGGAATCTTTCGAGCCTATCGATGTTTCATATTTCTTCGGTGAAGAAGCGGACAGCGTATGCGTCAATCCGGTCCTCTATCCTGACAGAAAGGTGATGGAACGCTGCGGAATGATGCACGATGTAGGAACCGAAGACCTTCTTAAAATGTGGTCAAGGATCAAGGGAGACAGCGCTTCGGCATGGACATACATCCTTATCTGCCTTGTCCTCGGCGGTCTGATTGCAGCAGTGATCATCAAATACGCCAAGAAGAGGTACAGAAGAAGAAGATACGCAAAAAAAAGACGCAGATGATCTGCGTCTTTTTTTTCATCAGCCTTTCAGCCAGGTGTGCTTTGCCACGCTGTAGATAGGCACCAGCGGAAGAATCAACGGAGTCTTTCTTATATATGCCTGGAACTCCGGATCGTTTCCATAAGTCTCATTCTGCCTGAGTTCGAGTCTTCTTGCTCCGCTGAACATCACATAGACGATTCCTATGTAACCAAGAGCGGCGATTATCCACTGTCCCACGGTACAGCATGCTCCGAAACAGATTACAAAACTTCCCGTCCACATCAGCACTTCACCGAAGTAGTTAGGACATCTTACAATCCTGTACAGACCTGTATCGACGAATCTTTTTGCATTTACCTTCTTTGCCGCACTCTTCTGAGCATCTGCGATCATTTCTATAACGACACCGGCAGTTGCCACGATTGCACCGATCCACGCCCAGAGGCTGTTGACCTCCATTCCGTTTTCAGAATTGTAGAGATAGAAGGTGACAGGAGACACCTGTCCGACGTAAAGAAGAGCACATGAAATCCAGATCATAAACATCACGAAAACCGGCTTTTTTACAGTGTTTTCGGGTTGATACAGGATATGTTTGTAAGTTGCGGACCTCTTCTCCCTAAGGAAAAGATACAGGGCTAATCTGATGCCATATACAAAAAGAACACAGCACAGAACCAGAACAGGCAGGCTCAGGACATCATGGAAGATGATCACCGTAGCAGCCATCAAGGCAGAAATAGAAAGGCCGTAGCCGATACTGAAGAAATAGATGAAATAAATCCATCCCAATGATGAAACGGCAAAAGAAATTGCCAGAAGAATCCACATGTACATCATAACTATCAGGAATTGGTTGAAACTCAAATAACAATTGACTTGCCAAAAATAATAAAAAAAGCACTCGATAATTAGATATCGAGTGCTTTTTTGTGGTCCCTGCAGGGCATGATCCTGCGACCCCCTGATTATGAGGCATAGGTTTTCGGTATTTTCTCGTTTTTTCAAGTTTTTGATTATCCTTGTAAAGTATTGTAAAATAAACACTTGTATATATCATTCGTTTTTCGTAGTTTTGCAGTGTTATTGATTTTGTTTTCACTTTGTTTTCACTATGAGGATAGCATCAGTATTTAAGACCAATGTTCAGGGAGTCGTAATAACGACCACACTCGACACACGCAAGCCATACGAAGCATACCCTGTCGCTGTTCGTGTGACCTATGACCGCAAATCGTGGTACTACTCTACCGGAGTCCGGCTGACCATAGCCGACTATGACAAGGTAGTGCTTGCCAAGAGCAAAGGCAAGTATTATGACATTCAGAAACAACTTCAGCCGATTCATCAGAACATCTGCGATAAGGTTGAGAGCCTGAAGAATGCAAATAGGTTCTCATTTGCGGAGCTAAAGCAGTCAATCGGAGACAAGAAGGTCGGCACGGACAAATCTTTGTCAATGCTCTGGACTGAATTTGCAGAGGGTAAGAAAGCGATCAAGACAAGGGAGCAGTATCTGCAAGCCCGAAAGAGTTTCTTTGTGGCCAATGGAGCAAAGGAAGTTCCGGACGGAAGAAAGATATATATCAGCGGAAGAATCCTGACTATGAAAGCAGAGGAACTGACGGCAAGCCATATCGAAAAGTGGTATCAGTACATGAAGGATCAGCAGAATAGTGTCAGCACACAAGGAATGTATCTGCGTGCTTTCCGTGCCTTCCTATATGACCTAAAGGAGAAGGAAATCATCGAATCAATACCGAAACTGACCATACCAAAGGGAGAGAGAAGGACAGACAGCTTCCTTGAAGTCAAGAACATTCTGAAACTCCGAGACTATGAAGGAGAGGGCAAGATCTGGGCTGATTGGTGGCTGATTATCTATCTCTGCAATGGTGCAAACCTCCGAGACATCGCAGGTCTGACATGGGGAGCAGACTATGAAAACGAACTGACATTCATTCGTAGTAAGACAGCAAACCGGAGTCCGTCAGTCGTACACATTCCGATAACCGACTTACTCAAACCATACCTTGACAAGTATGCTGCACCAAGGCAGAAAGGTGCAAGGGTATTCCCTCAGATACTTCTTGATGCCAGGACTGAAAAGGCGATCGACAACCGAGTGCATGACTTCAATGCCGACATAAGGGTCGGACTGAAACCAATCTGCGAGAGTCTGAACATTCCCGAAGTGTCGGCAAGCTGGGCAAGAAACAGCTATATAACTACATTGACGTGGCACGGCATAAGCGATGCCTTCATAGATGATATGGTCGGCCATACTGACGGAAAGGTGCTGTCCGGCTATCAGGGCAAAATAAGTGCAACCAAGAGAGCAAAGATAAATTCAATGCTTTTCGATGATCCGGAAGAAGATGAATAAAGAGAAGTATTTACACCGCAAGCCGTTTATGGGAGAATGGCTGAAAGATGAAAACGGGCAATCCAAGGGTATAGAATGGAAGCGAGACTTCTATAATAAGGTTGTCCGGCTGACAGAGAAAATAAGCAAGGGAGACGATCCGAACTTTCACGCAATTATGGAGACTTTTGTCAAGATTTATCCAGAAGTCAAACGCATAGCGAATGCAGTAAGAGTTAAAGATCAGTTATCGAAAGAACACAGCCAAGCATCCGAGATAAAAGGCGCGGTAGATAGGGCTACTAAAATTCGCTTAACGATTAAGGGAAACAGACTGACTGATATACGAATGAGTTTTGACCGCACATCTAAAGCTGTTCCATATTCATATATAGGTATAGCAGACTACGACCTATATATGAATGAGAACCTAAAATGGATGCTTGGAGCAAAGGGGGCTGTTATTGAGTTTACTCCTAACGAATCCGAGTGGGATGAAGTTAAGCAATTCCTTAAATATACCTTACAAAGGGATGACATCTTGGGAAAGCAAAATGCTAAAAAGAGATTATACGAAGTTCTCAAAAAGCTTTACGATGTTGTACATGAGACCGGAGTCAATTTCTCAGATACTTGTGACTATATCCAGGATCTATGTGCAATCGAGAATCTTTTAGAAGAAGAACTTGACATCGACAGATTTCGTAAATAAAGGGGAGTTTTCAGACTCCCTTTTTCTTTGCCCTAATGTAGGGGAAAAAACGAGAAGATAACAACCAAAAACACGATATACCTTTGCCTAAAGTTAAATAAAAACGAGAGAAAATGACACAGGTCTTAAATTTATCAATCGATTATGATCTCCTTGCCGACAAGGTTGCGGAAAGGATAGCAGGGAGCATCCAAGACAAGGGAGACACATCCGACAAAGGTCAAAAGGTGTATGGCATTCGAGGAATAGCCGAATACATCGGATGTAGTCCTGCAAAAGCGCAAAACATGAAGAATGCAGGAATATTGCCTTTCTACGAAGTCGGCAGGAGGGTATTTTTCTTCACGGCCGAAGTGGATGCAGCTTTAAGGAGGGTACAGGCATGACAGAAATAATAAGGAGCGCAGACATCCTGCCGGACATCCACGCTCAAAAGACTACCGAGTACAAATATAGTGTAAATCAGGAACTTCCGCAAGAAAGGTTCGCGGATTTTCTTGAATACATTATCGAAAACATCGGTGCAAGTCTATCGGGAAAAGGAACTGGACATCAATCTGTGAATGTAGCTCTTGAGGCTGAGATGCGAGATTGGTTCAATCGTTGGATAGTAGGTTCAGAGGGGGATGCGGTAGTGCGGTTCGCATATGCTGATTCGGCTTATAGTTTATATCTCTTTAATGGTATCTTCTATGAACGCATCGACATTAAGAAGTTTGCATTTCTCATCCGTAGGGCAATGGACGCTATGAACATTGGTTCAGTTTATCGCCACAAATCTTCTGATCCAATAGCTAAGTTTGTGGTCGAGGATATGATAAGCACAGGCACGATGTGGAAACCTGATAGCCGATATATGGTGTTTAGGAACGGAGTTCTTGACACAGAAGATATGACACTATATCCACATAGTCCGGAATATATGACAAATATCGTCTTTTCTGACCTCGACTTTAATCCCGATGCCGATTGTCCGATCTTTCGCCAAGTGGTGACAGATGCGCTTGATGACGAGACGGCCGATGTATTACAGGAAATGTGCGGTTACTTGCTGTTTCCAGACAGCAGGCACGAGAAAATCGGTGTACTTGTTGGCGAGGGTCGCAATGGTAAGTCCGTCATTCTCAAGATGATTTCCTATGCCCTTGGGGAGGAGAATGTGAGTCACTTCGGACTGCAACAGATAACCGAATCGTCAGGCATTTACATAGCAAATATGGTGGGTAAGTTAGCGAATATTTGCTATGATTCCGGAAGTCTCATTAAAATTGGCAATGAGGGTATATTCAAGCAATACGCATCAGGCGAGCCTTTGACAGCAAAGATTCTCTACCAACAGCCGATGATTACGAGCAATTATCCTCATAGTATTATCGCGGTGAATGCACTACCTGTCTCGACAGACTTTTCAGATGGATATTTCCGCAGATTCCTGATAATCGATTTCCCGCACCAAATACCATTAAATAAGGTTGATCGGATGCTTTTCGAGAAGATGAAGCCCGAAAGAATGGGGGTTCTCTTGTGGGTCATAGAAGGTATGAATCGACTTCTGTCGGAGTCCGACTTTACAGAAAGTAAGGCTGTTGAGGCAATAAAACGGAAGTTCCGCAAAGACAGCGATAGTGTGGCGATGTTCGTCGATGAGTGCGAGCTCAGGCCGAGCGAAACAGAATCCAAGTCCGTGGAGACCCTCTTTCAAGCTTTCAAGACATGGTGCCGTGATAACAACCATAGCCAAATGACCAAGGCAAAGTTTTCAGAAAGGATGAGCAAGCTCCAATTCAAGAAGATAAAGAAAAGTTCGATGCACTTTCTTGTGGAGTCTGATGCGGATTTGCCGACCTAATGGGAATCGTGGGAATCCTGTGGGAATCATTTTTTGCAGGATTTCCCATTGTAAAACATTGAATATCAATAAATAAACTTAATTATGGGAAGTGTGGGAGTCATATTCTAAAAAATATATTCGTGTGACAAGCGGTATATATAGCGATGGATCCTGTCCTGTATAGGAAACTTTTTGAAAAAGACTCCCACGACTCCCATAACACAAAAACGCCATTAGAAGCATCTGAAATAAGGATTTTCTATGGGAATTTTATGGGATAGCAACCAAATAACAACAACAAATATGAAAACTAAAGATAATATAAAGACATTATTGCGGGCTGCCATAGTCGCAGAACTCAAAGCCCGTCAGGAAGAAATCGACATAAATATAGAGGGATCCGTTGCGGACATCCTAACGGGTAGTGCCAGCTTCTGTGTATGGCTGGAGTGCAGAAAGATGAAGCCTTCCGGACTTATCGCAATATCGGCAGATAGGCTTGAACAGATTCGGGCAACAGGTGCCAAGTATATCCTTATCCATAGCGAGAGAGGGAAAGTCGGCTATTGGGTCGAAATCGGCAAAGAAATGAACTTCTGTGCGTGGGCGAGGACTGCAACTGATGAATTTAATGAAGAAGTTATGGTGTACGAACTTTTGCACCCTTATTCAGCATAGCCATGAGACATTTTGAAAAGAAGAAACTTCCGGCACGCATAACGCTCGGCATCACTCCTGAAGAAAAACTTTTCCTGTTGCTTACGGCAGTTCTCGGCTATCCTGCCGGACAGGCTTACAGCATCGCTTTTCGGGCGAGGGCAACACCGGAATCGGCAAATGCGACTGCATCAAGGCTGATACATACACCGACCATGCAGGAATCCTTAAGGATTTTGCAAAGGTACTATGAAGATAATGCTTTCCTATTCAATGATAAGCAAATAGAGTATTAACCATCAATTATTTATATATGACAAATCAAGAGTTGTCGGCTATGATTGCCGAAGAAGTAAGCAGGGCTGTTGCACCACTCTATCAGCAATTTGATGAGATAAGAAAGGTGAACAAAGTCCACAATGAAGAGGAAACAAGGCAGGAGCCGGAAGAAAAGGAAGAAACTCCGGACTTCACCTCTACGGCAAAAAGATTGAGAACTATGGGACTTATAAAATAAATGACCATGAAAGAGATAATACCTATATCATTCGTTTCGGGTATCAGCCGAAACTTCATTAACGAGGAAATAGCAAACCTCAACGACAAATTATCGAGAGTTCAGGCGGTGCTTGCATCAGCCGGAGAAGCGACCATTGAAGAAGCGTCAGAATATCAGAATAAAGGCGCCGACCACAAAAGAAAAGCTGTTATGCAGGAGTGTGAGGACTATATAAACCGCACAGGAATGCCGGACTATTTCCGAGAGGATTTCCGAAAAAAGGCATGGGAATCTTGCCCGAATGAGTATATATCAAGACTTGCGAGCGTTATGACCATAAACAAGTTGAGGTTCGATAAAGATGTGCGAGTAGTTGCTGGAAAGTGGGTCATATCGCAGGAGATAGAGGATGCCATAGTACAGAAACGCACATACACGCTGACAGCCGAAGAAATGGAAGCATTCGGCATATACGAACAGATTCTCCAACTTGCAGACCAACTGCACAAAAGGCATTACTACCTATCTGACACAGGACTATATGAAGATGACTTTGAGATTATTGAGGATAAGGCGGTACTTGCCGAGAAGTTCCTGACTTATCAGCGCAGTAGTCCGGAAGAATGTGAGAGAAGAAAGCAGATGATTCTTCCATAGTTTCTGACTTGATCCATTATTTATTAGCGCAAAAGGGACGGCCGAGAGGTTCTCCCTTTCTTTGTGCTATACTTTGGCACATTCGCTGAATACCTTTGCGGAAAACGATAGAGCCATGCTGTCACTACTTTTATACCTACTCTGCACGATTGCATTTCTGCCGGAAGCATTCAGCCGGAAAAAATGAGCAAAAAAATTTTTTAAGGTCGCACCTCAACGAAAACGAGACTCCGGCCATACCCCCGACCCCCTTGCCGATCTGCCGGAAAGTTACTATATTTGTCAAAACCGCTATCGAATCCTGTACCCCTATAAGGTGCAGGATTTTTTGCATCAGGCCGATTCTGTTTTCACTTTGTTTTCACTCTTGTTCACAGAAAAAGAAAAAGCACTCACGAAAAACATCGTAAGTGCTTGATTTTCAATTTGTGGTCCCTGCAGGGCATGATCCTGCGACCCCCTGATTATGAGTCAGGTGCTACTAACCAACTGAGCTAAGGGACCAAAGAACTAATTTGCTGTGGTTCGGAGTGGTTACCGAACCACAATGCAAATATAATACTTTTTTCGATTAATTCGATTAGTTGAGCTTGATTTCAACCTCAACACCTGAAGAAAGTTCAAGCTTCATAAGAGCATCAACTGTCTTTGGAGTTGAATCGTAAATATCAAGAAGACGGCAGAATGAGTTAAGCTCGAACTGCTCACGTGACTTCTTGTTTACGAAAGTCGAGCGGTTTACTGTGAAGATCTTCTTGTGAGTTGGAAGCGGAATAGGTCCGTTCACGCGAGCACCTGTAGCAGATACTGTCTCAACGATCTTCTTTGCTGACTTGTCAACAAGCATGTGATCGAATGATTTGAGTTTAATTCTAATTATCTGGCTCATATCAAAATTCGTTGAATTCA
>JAZQES010000045.1:0-18689 GCA_045539115.1 Candidatus Cryptobacteroides sp.
GCCACAATAAGGGCACCTTTCACGACGAGTTTTAGCCATAAAAAATAACTTTGATGAAAACGTTTTCATCAAAGTTATTGTATCTAATTGTATTTTAAATAATTACAAAGGTTTCACCAACCATTTTTGGCAATTATACCAGATTTCTTGGCTGCGCTCGAAATGACAATAAAATTGTTCAGAAAGTAAAATTAGAGCAAATAATCCAGAATCTCCTTGATGGTTCTGATTTCGATGATGCGGTCGGATTCCGGCATGTCCATCATTTCGTGGATCCAGACGACCTCATGCGGAACATGGATAGCCCAGCCTCCGAGGCTTACGACCGGAGCGATGTCGGACTTTACGGAATTGCCTATCATCAGCAGTTCTTCCGGCCTGATGTCATGCTTGGCCGCAAGTTCAAGATAGTTCTTCTCGTCCTTGTTTTCCATGACCTCGCAGTGATGGAAATATCCTGCCAGACCTGATTTCCTGAACTTGCCCATCTGCTCGGTCAGATCGCCTTTTGTGGCTGCGACAAGGATATAGCGGCCTTGGAGTGCCTTCAGGACATCTTCTACATCCTTGATGATCTGGAGTTCATGAAATGCCAGGTCGGTGATGATCTTCTTGATGCCGTAGTAGATTTCTTCCGTAAGGGTTCCGGAGCAGAGTTCGAGTGCAGCATCTGTCATTCCGGTCATGTAAGTCTTTGAACCATAGCCGAATAACGGAATGTTCTCCTCCTGCTTCCTGCATAGGGTCTCCTGTACTGCCTCCTTGGAAGCATGACCGCTGAGCAATGCGACAAACTTGTCCTCCGCAGCCCTGAAATACCTCTCGTTCTCCCAGAGAGTGTCGTCGGCGTCGAAGAATATGTATCTGAATCTTCCTTTCAGGTCCATCTGCTATTCGGTTTTTGTGCTGTCGGCAGGTTCCGGCTTCGGAAGCGGTTTAGGTTCCACCGCCTTGATCTCCTTTATGAAAATGTCCTCCATCGGACGGTCATATCTGTCCACATCCACGCGTGCGATCCTGTCGATGACATTGAGTCCCTCGACCACCTCGCCGAAAATTGTGTACTGTCCGTCAAGGTGAAGGCATGCGTTCTCGTCATGGACGATATAGAACTGTGAGCCGGATGAAGCCTTTGTAGGATTGGCCATATCGCCGCGTCGTGCCGCTGCAAGGGCTCCCTTCTTGTGCCAGTATTCGTTGACGAATTCTGCCGGAACAGTATAGTCCGGACCTCCCTGACCCCACATGTCGATCATTGCGGTATCCCTTGAGAATGGGTCTCCTGCCTGGATCATGAATCCCTCGATAACTCTGTGGAAACGGATTCCGTCGTAATATTTCTCCTTTACAAGTCTGATGAAGTTCTCTCTGTGCTTCGGAGTCTTGCTGTAAAGTTTCACCCTCATTGTACCCTTGCTCGTCACGATGTCGAACTCAGGCTCTTCAATCTGTTTCTGTGCCATGCTGTCTGTTGTTGCTGTGCTGTCGGCCTGTGCTTCTGCTGACTTCCTTCCGGCTCCTGAGCCGCATGAAACCATCGAGAAGGCGAAAGCCGCCATAATTATTAATGTCAATGCTATTCTTTTCATATGCTTTTTCTTTAACCCGACAAAATTAATTAATTTTGCGTTCATTATGGTAAATCCGTTGAAACAATTGGCAGGGCAGACCGTCATTTACGGTCTCAGTACGATCCTTGCCCGCATCATAAACTTTCTTTTTGTTCCTATCTACACCAGGCTCCTGACTCCTGAGAGTTATGGTGTGGTGACTGAATTCATGGCCTATATCGCTGTGCTTCAAGTGGTTCTCGTCCTTGGACTGGAAACGGGCTGCTTCCGTTTTGCGAACAAGGAAGGAGTGGACCCGAAGAAGGTGTATTCAAGTGCGTTCGTGACCGTGTTCTGCGTCAGCGCGACTTTCCTTGCTCTGATGATAGCATTCGCGTCGCCGATTGCCTCGCTTCTCGGCTATGGCGGATATGAGGCATGCGTAATGTATATGGGCGGAATCCTTGCCCTGGATGCCGTCACGGCCATATTGTTCGCAAAACTCCGTCAGGAAAACAAGGCATTCAAGTTCGCTATCCTTAAAACTGTAAAGATCATTACGGAGACGGCCGCCAATCTGGTGCTTTTCCTCTGGTTCCCGAAGCATGTCGATTCTGCCAGATGGCTCCTTCATTTCATACCGGAGACTCCTGATTTCAGTTATGTCATATTCGCCATCTTCATCAGTTGCATTGTCTGCGGCCTGCTTTTCATACCGGATTTTCTGAAATTAAGTTTCCGACTGGACCGCAAACTGATGAGGCAGATGCTGGCATATTCGCTTCCCCTCATGGTTGCGGCTCTGCCGGGAGTCATCAACGATTTCCTTGACAGGATACTTTTCAGATTCTTCGATACCAATGCGGACGCATGGCGTTCAAGTCTCGGTCTTTATCAGGCGGCGGTCAAACTTGCCGTGATCATGAATCTCTTCATTCAGATGTTCCGTTATGCGGCCGAGCCTTTCTTCTTCAAAAGAGCCAGAGAAAAGGATTCACGCCAACTTTATGCCTCCGTCCAGGAATATTTCACAGCCTTCTGCGGCCTCGTCTTCCTTGGCGTCATACTTTACATCGACATCATCGCCCTCATCCTCGGACCTCAGTTCCGTTCGGCGGTGGGCATAGTGCCTGTAATGCTCCTTTCCTATATGATCCTGGGCATGCTTTTCAATGTGTCCATGTGGTACAAACTTTCAGGAAAGACCGATATGGCCATATGGATAACCCTTTCGGGACTTGTTGTGACCGCCCTGGTCATCATCCTTTTCATGCCGAAATATTCATACTGGGCAGCGGCATTCGGCCATCTTGCAAGTTACGTCGTGATGTTTGCGATAAGTTCGGTGTTGGGAGCGAAATACTATCCTATCCCATACAGATGGGGACGTCTTCTGGGCATATTCCTCCTTATGGGAGCGGCATATGGCGCCTCCCTTCTCGTCGACAGCCTATTCTTTGCCGATGTGGCCCTCGGTCAATCTCCGGCAGGTCAGGTCGTGGCAAAACTGGGAGTCCACACTCTGCTGATCCTCCTCTATGCCCTGGCTGCATGGAAGACCATCCGGCACCGTAATTAAAGCACGATTTCAATCTTCAGTTTTCCTCCAAGACCGGTCTCCACGATGTCGCGGAGGCTTTTGAGCGTGATGTTTCCGCAGTTATTCTCCACCCGTGAAATGTATTCACGCTTCTTGTTGACCTTGCGGGCAAGTTCTTCCTGGGTCATTTTCAGTTTTCTGCGATGCTCTTGAATCTGAATTCCTATAACTGCATTCTTAACATCTCTTTCGAATGCATCTCTTCTGGGAGTACCGATTTTACCGATTTCTTTATCAATGATTTCTGATAGCGGTATCAGATTCCTATCTCTCATTTCTTTTCTTGTCATAGTATCTTTGTTTTAATTTTAACGCTTTGACTATCTCATTGATTGGAGTCCTCTGAGTCTTTTTCGAAAATCCATTCAATATTATGATCAGTTTACCTGAATCAAAGAAACAGAAAACCCGGTATGCATTACTTCCAAAATCTATTCTTATTTCATATAATCCTTTTGACCCTTCAATATGCTTGAGGTAAGTAGTGGGAATAATCGGAAGATTTTCCAACACCTCAATTGCCTGCATTATTTTGTGACGGGCTTTTTCTGGAATCTCGGAAGTGAATTTCGTAAGATGATCTTCAAAAATAAACGCTTTCCTAAACTTCTTCATTGCAAATGTAACTTAAAAATTCCATAACTCAAAGACATCAGTTACTTTTTCATTTGCAATTTTCTCTTATAATGTTCAGATAAACAATTGATTAAATCAGATTTTTCTGTTTCTTTAACGAACTTTTTCTCTTTTTTAAAATCATGTAACTTTTTTTATAAAAAAACTCTCACAGGGGTCATCAGACTATCCCTGTGAGAGTCGGTTATAAAACTGCTCCTATGAGCGAAATTTAAATAGCAAGAGAGTATTCCGCCACATTCCAACCCTCGACCTCGACAGTTGCGCCGGCAGGAATTTCGTCAACGGTGCATGTGAATGTGAGTTTCTGTCCAGGTGCAAGGCTCACGAGGTTGTCGCTCCAATATGCCGGAACGATGTATTCTCCTTCTGCGTCTTTCAGAGCCATGCGGATGAAGAATGCCACAATATCGGATTTGTTTTCGAGAGTCACCTCAATACCCTCTGAGGTCTTCTTCAAAGATGAAATCACATCTGCGGCAGCGATACCGTTCAGTGCAGAGAAATCAGCATAACTTTCAAGTTGGGTCCTCCACCATCTGTACTTGGTCCAGTCATGCTTGTCCATCACCTCGGCAAGGCAGTATTCGTTGCGTGACACAACCCTTCCCTTATGATCTTCAAGAGTGAGGAACACGAATCCGACCTTCTCCATGGCAGGAACCTCGAACACCTTCCTTGAGCATCCCATAGGCATCTCTACGTCACATGAAGCATCTGAAAGCACCTTTCCGTCAAGTCCATAGACCTTCATGCGAGCGGTAAGATCCATATCCTCTTTCTCGTCATTTACGGCATATACATGGTTGTCTCCATAATTGTATATCAACTGCTGCGGAGCGCATCCCTTCTTGACTGACCAGTATCCCGAGGTAGGGACGAGGTACCAGTCATACATCTGCCAGTAGAGCGACGGCCATGCGGAGTTGAGCATCCATTGGATGATACCGGTAGAACGTGGCACGTTCACGCGATGAGCCTCTACCATAGCCCTTGTGCCCTCGTAATCGATGAAATGAGCCTTGCGGAGGAAATCTTCAAGGTCGGCAGCACCTCCGTGACGTTTTTCAATCACCATCTTCAGTTCGTTCAGATCGTGGAGAGCGTCGCGTGAAGTGGTTGTGTGATAGTCATATGCATCTCCGACAGGCCAGAGTTGGTCTTCCGGAATGAACTTTACAAGTGATTCATATACAGGTAATTGTGCACCTATGCCTGTCTCGGTGTTGAAGCCGACAGCATTTCCCTTGGCCTCTTCGCTGTACCAGTAATATGGTGCCTGCCACTCATACGGACCCCACATCTTCATTCCGGCAGGGCCGCTGAGCGGACTCTTTGCTGAACCTGCGTGAACAGTATACGGGCGGTCATCGATCTCGGCAAGAATGTCAAGATAACGCTGTTCGAGGGCAGGACGCGGAAGCATGTCGCTCGCTCCGTACCAGCATATGATCGAAGGATGGTTGCGCAGCCAGAGGATCTGGTCTCTCCAAGACTGTGAGATAAGTTCGATGTCTTCCTCGGTTGAGATACATCCGTTGCGGTCATTAGGCTTTCCGGTATATACCTCCCACTCCCAATGGCAACTCCATCCCACAAGGGCGAGAACTCCCTGACGGTCACATTCATCATATATGTTCTGTGAAGTTCCCCATACCTCCTCGAAACGGATGCAGTTCATGTTCATATCCTTGACATAGGCCACTTCCTGAGCATTTCTTTCGTCGGAGTTACGGAGGAAAATGTCGTCGGTCCATCCGGCACCTTTAATGAGAACCTTCTTTCCGTTGAGGATGAAACCTCTGTAACCGTCTTCATTGAACCATGAGTCCACCTGACGGATGCCGAAGTCAACCCTCTGTGAATCAGACACTTTATCGTCTACTATGAACGCGAGGTCCATAGAATACATTTCAGGCTTGCCAAGATTGTGGCACCACCACAGACGCGGATTCTTCACACGGAGTTTCCTCGCGTCATCCGAAGTCACCTTCACGGTCTTTGTCTCACCGGCTCCGATTTCAACAGGATATTCGAAAATGCCGTTCTCGAACTCACCTCTGAGAACGCCGGAAACAGCCTTGTCGGAAGCATTGCTGAGCGTTGCCTCCACTGTGAGCCAGGCCTCGTCATAACCTACGGTATCAACCTTCGAACGGACTGCGGGATCTGTGATTGAGACTGCGTCGCTGTATCTGAGCCATACAGGACGGAAGATTCCCATGCTTTCGTCTACCGGACGCGGGTTCCAGTCCACGAAACCGATGTTGAACTCTCCCTTCTGCCATCTGTATATCTTTACTGCAAGATTGTTCTTCTGCGCGAGAAGGTCGGTCACATCAAACGAAAACTGACGGAACGGGCCGAAGAACTCATCGGCAGAAACGACCTGCTTTCCGTTGAGCCATACGTCAGCACGGTAACTTACGCCGTCAAATGCAAGTTCCGCCCTCTGGCCTGCCTTGAGCGCCGGCACTTCAAATGTAGTCCTGTACCACCATGTGGTGTCGAACTGATCGCGGTCGATTTCAGCATAATTCTTGCCCATGAATGCGTCTGCATACATCCCGTTCTTCTCGGTGAGGGCTCCCATGACGGTAGAAGGTACACTTGCCTCATACCAGCCTGTTCCGAAGTCGATGCCTTCTGTAGTGAGTTGCTCACCGTTGAGGTCGGTGTCAGCGGAAGACATGATGTACCAGCCTTCAGCAAGTTGGATATCTGCGTCCTGCGGCTCCGCCTCTTTGAACGAGTTCAGGCAAAGAGCACACATAGTGCAGCAGATGACTGTGATTACAGTGATGATAGTGATCTTGTTATTTTTCATGGATAGGATGTTTACAATTATACCGTGGCACACCACACTGCACCACAGTTTGCAAAGATAATACAAACCTTTGGATTTCTGAAAATTATATTACTTCTGATCCACGAAATTGATGGTGAAAGTGTATTGATTGTTGGGATAAAGACGAAGATCTCGGCTTGGATCCGCTTCAGGAGGGTAGATGCTTACCTCACTTTCGGTCGGTGGAGTATCTCCCAGAATCAATCCGCCTTCCATGGCTACGTCTCCGACTTTGCATTTGGTCCAAAGTGTGGTAGGCCATGCATTTGCATACAGGTTTGGTGCCATGTAGTAGTACAGATTCTTGCTTGAGCCTGCCTCAAGTGACATTCCGGCATCTCTTTGCTCTCTTGTGGTATTCTCATTCCCGTTAAACTGGGTTATTTCAGTGTTGGGATATATATGAGCATATCTTGGAGCATTCGTAATTGCAACCGAAAGATCAGTAATGTCTTTTCCTGTGAGATTGTTGACCACTATGTTAAGTCGGGTAATCATTCTTCCCAATGATACATTGACGGCATTACCATGCTTTACAGGACCATGATAATATCCGCAGAGAGGTATTTTTGTCAAGGCTACGGAAGGGTCACTGTCCAGGACAGGCATCATGATTTCACGGAAAGTGTAGATGTTGTCCGGCCATTGCGGTACATTTTCACCCATATTGGCAATGAAGCATACGGTGCATGGTTCGTCGCTTTCAATCAATGCTATACCTTGTCCGGTACTTTCTTCATATGTCATTCCGTTCCATTCAAGAACTCCATTTACTGTGGTTCTGTAATGGAATGTAGATCTCGGAAGCAGGACTCCACGACTACTGTATTGCACTACCCAGACATCATGGATCAGGTTCTCCACATCCGGAATATAAGGAGCAAGTCCTTTGGTGGCGGCATCGTTTTCGTATGCGGAAATTCCTGCAGATATCGGCACAATGACCATCTGACCTTCCTCGTTCTGAAGGTCAGCAAATCTGCTGCATCCGCAAATGAGAAGCAATGTTATAATCGATATATATGCAGTGATCTTCATGATGACTTAATTTGTAGTAGGAAACAGTTCCATATCGCTGACCCATGCCTGGTTCTGCCAGTTGAAGAGTCGTATGCCGTTCTTCTGGTCTACTTCCACACCAATGTTGTATGAATGAGCATGCTCGTAGATCTTCTGATTGAGAGTGGTCTCATACTGTGTCGGGATGCCGTTTACCAGCATGTTGAACAGAATCACCACTGTGGTACTCAGGGAATTCGTAGGGAGGAAGCCTACATCACCGCAGAGTGCCTCTGCCTGCTTTCCGTCAAGTCCTGTTTCCTGTGCCTTCCACATTTCATCAGCAGGAATCTTCACCCACTGCAGTTTGTCTCCCATCTTCATCTTCAGCGTGTCAGCAATGTCGTCTGAAGCCCAGTAGAAAGCCTCTTTTTGGCCGTCAGCGGTGTCGTATGGATTCTGCAGACCACTCACTTCGATTCCAGCCGGCATCATTTCAAGCGACTCCACATTATTGCCTTTGAATATCCTGAATGTCCATCTTGCAGTCTGGTTTATGATCGGGTTCAGCCTTACGTACATTACATTTTTACCGTCATTTTCGAGGCTTTGGGAATCCACAACGATTTCTTTTGCAACAGTTTCATGGTATCTTCCGTCTGTCGCCATGAAATACATGCCGTTGTCCACAGGAAGTCTCCATCCTTTCTCAGCATCATGAGTGATAGGAAGGGCAGGAGATATCATCTTGAATCTGTAAGTTCCGTCCGAGAGAATGAGTGGCTGGCCGGTGGTTCCATCATCTATGACTTTGTATATCAGACCGTCTGAACCAGTTTCTTCATGAAATGTACAGGCGAACATCGAGTGGAAACCTCCGTTCTCTACGATTCTGTATGCCTTCAGTTCCGGTTCCGAATATGTACCTGAAACTTCATCTATCTTTGAATAGGTGAGCCATAGCGTGCTTCCCACTGGAAGGTTTGTCAGTCTTGCATATCCTGGTCCTGTAGCATCGCTGTCGTTGATATGTCTCAATGGATCAAGCATGTCAGTGGCCTTGGTGGCAACATTTCCGCTTATGTGGTCGTACATGCCGGGAAGACGGAACTCCACCTTGATTCCTTCACCGTTCCCATCCTGCTCTTCAAATCGGGAACAGGAGGTGACAACAATGGCCAAAGCGGTCAATATATATATCAAGTGCTTCATCTTCAGTTATTTTACATTTACATCGCGTACACATCTGATCTGGTCGCCAAGAGACTTTCTGGAACCGGAGAAAAGTCCGGTGTTTCTGTCTGTCCTGATATACATGCACCAGTTCATCGCCTCATTGTAAGGGTACGCACCATTTTCGTACGATTCATTCAGTCCTCCTTCCTCTACAGGCCTCAGTTTCTTTACCAGGTCATAATTACTACTCCAGTCTGTACTTCTGAGAATAGTCATGGTTCCGTCACCAAACATTCCGTCCTGACCATTTCCAGGATAGATGAACCCGCAGATAGGAATCTGCATAACCTCGGTTGATGATTCCCAGTCAAAATCTCCAAGAAAACCCAAGTTATTAAGTTCATCTCCTGTCATCTTTCTTACCGTCTTGGTTATGGAAACTCCATCAACAGCACCAGTACCACCTGAATTGGTTGTCATTACAGTTCCTACTTCAGCATTGAAATATTTGTCGAAAGTCATGCTGCTGTTACCAGAAAATCTTGATATTTCAAGATACTGCATATAAGGATTATGTGATGCTGAAAGACCATAACAAGAGTTTCTGGTGAGTTTACTGTCTTTCCAAAGAAGTCTCAACCTGTAACATTCATCTTCACCTTTGCGTTTGATAAGGTAAATGACTTTTCTTCCCAAGTGATCTACACCATATATTGCCGCTTCCTTATGCTGGGTAAGCACATCACCATAAGTTTCCTGCAAGACATACATGGTATTGGTGGTTTCTGCCCAACTGTTTTCGATATTATGATCCGGAATTATACTCGCAAAGTCTTCTTTGGTCGGTATTCTCCATCCCTTAGGACAAGGATGATTGTCTGGAATAGGATTTCCTTCCTTATCTGCCCAGAAATAATTAACCTTATCAGTATCTTCTGTTCTGGTGTCACGGCATCCGTGATTCAGAAGCCATCCCTTATATGCAGGATACGATGTTCCGGTTGTCCAACCTGAATAATTAGCGTCCCATTCTTCTATCGTCAGATTTCTCCATTGGTCCCAATAACTTATTACAATGCCATTGCTATCTACTGCATTTGGATTATAGTCAGTACAATCCATCACACACCAGCATCCCGACTGGAACCAGTCATGATAATATCTGGCATCCCAAATAAAATGGTATATACCGGGATCACCAGGATTTATAGCGATATTGCTGGTGGTCACATTTGGTCCATGCCACTGAGGCGAACCGTTGCTCGCTGTCCATCCCTCACTGCTGCTGATTCCATTATGACCTACCTGTTCGGCACGTGTAAAATTACCATAATCAAAGGCACCATTGACACTTCTGAATTTTGGAGTCGGAACACTTGTATAATTGACAAGATCTGAACCCTGCCATTCCCATCCGGATCCGTTATTGACCCATCCTACCTCCTTTCCGTCTATCGTCAACGCTGAAACATGGTAGAAATAATGCCAGGTCTGGGTGCCACCCTGAACCGCTCCATATACTTTATTGCTGTTCTGGTCATATGTAAAGAAATATTCATATCCTACATCAGGATGGCTTGTCTCATCATTTGTAACACGATATAAGTTCTTTGTAGAGCATCGGTTGATAAATTTCTCATAATCAAATATATAAGGAATATTCCTTCCGTACTGATAATAGAATCCTCTTGTATTGGCCCAGTCGTTTTCACAGTCTGCACTTGTTGCTCCAAGATTACGGTCCATCCACATAAGTCCACCGAAGTTCAGAGGCTGTCCCATATATGGCTCCAGCGGAACGTCTATCCATTCATAAGCCTGTGGAGAAACCGCCAGAACGCGTACACCCTCATCAAGAAGGATCACTTCCAGCACATACCTGTGATTCTGATTGAAAATGAACGGTTCAGACTGTGTGAGATCGTCTGCCGTCATTACAGGGGACGCATACAAAGGATATGTGAACTCCTTTGAGGTTCCATTTGAGGTTGTGAGATGTATATGAAGACTTATGACATCTTTCGATGTCTCATTCGGAATGATAAGAGCATGAGCATCGTTGCCATTCCCGTCTTTCATCATCACAGGGGTCTCAGTCACAGTCAGTTCATTTTCGGATATCAGGATTTCAGTTTTGTCTTCGTCAACATCCCAGACTCCTCCTACAATGTCCAGACTTCCGTTGGCGGAACAATTCACCAGAGACACGCTGTTTATCTTTATTCCTTCCAGATCCTTGTCATTCTGTCTGGAAATCACGACCTGTACTTTGCTGAGAGCATGTGTGAAATTCATTTCGAGAAGTCCCATCTGTGCCGTACAGTTCTTCAGATTGTTGGAATACATAAGGTCGGGGAACGATGCACCATATGTACTCATTCTGAAGTCTATGACAGGGCTTCCTGGTGGCTGATTATTGCTGTTTTCAGGTAAACCCCTCGGACTGCACAATGTCGCTCCATAGAAATCGAGTTTTTTCCCGCCGAAGAAAATATCATTGCCAGAATAATCTATAAGATGTTCATCTGTTTCTTCACCTATCCTGTCGTACATCATCGTACTTTTATCCCAGTCATATGAATCTCCGCTTTCCACACTGTACAGCATGTATTTTGTGTATGGGTCGAAGTCTGAATATTCCAGTCCAGCCTTTGTGATGATTCTTGATTTGTGTGCAGCCAATGTCACTGTATTCTGACCGATCAGTTCCTCTTCCACGTTCTTGAGTTCGTCGGTACAGGAAACCGCTGCCAGAGCAGTCAACACTAACTGTATATATGTCAGATATTTTTTCATCACTCGCAAATCTAGATGTTAGGATATATAGGGATCAGCAGGCCTCCGCCTTCCTGCCATTCGGCTTTTCGTCCCTTGAGGACTATGGAATCATAATTGACAATCAGGACGATCTCATATGCATCGTTTTCCCTCAACTTGTCTCCATAACTGTCAGTGAAATTGAACGGGACCTCAGCCTCAAATTTCACTGTCTCCGAATTTGTAAAGAACGGATTTTCGGCTATTTCCACCTGAACAGAAATGCTGATGGATTTCTTATCCGGGAAAATATATACATATCCGAGTTCTCGCGGTGCCTGATTCGGGTCCAACTGGGTGGAATTAGGGTCGGCGAGCACGATGTCATATTCGTCAGAATCTGCTGTTTCCGAGGCTATATAGCGTCCGTCCTGCCATGCCAAGGCTGTCATGAACTGACCTTTGCCCGGTACGGTCACCTTCACATTGCGGAGATATCTGTTCTGAGCCATGTCGGTACCCATCTTTGCCTTGAAGGTCACCTTGCTCTGAGCATGGATGAATACAAGCGGCTCTTCCGGATTCTTTGTGTCGAAATGTGCGGTGGACTTGCCTGTGATGTGTTCAGGAGCCACCATAACATCCATTTTTCCTATATCTTCGGACGGTACTGAAAGTCTGGTCCATCTCTTTGTGTCTGCATCATCGTCCACAGTCAGATTGGCAGGGAAATAGCCTGTACAATATACTTCCGCGTCATTCTCCGGATATTTCTTTCCGGTGTCATATGTCTTGATCTCCGGCTTGTATGCGTCGATTCCCTCATGTGGCCATGCTGTGAAATATGGAAGGACAGATGGATTTCCGATGTCTGCAAAATCACTTGCCAGCCAGAACAGGAACACAGGAGTCTCGGCACCGAAATCGGTAGGGGATTTGGTGACGGCATTCATGAGCATAGGAGAATCATCCGGCGGTATTGTCGGATGAATCCTTGTGCAGCATGAAAATGCCAGCATTATCAATATGAAAATATATTTCTTCATCATTGTCCTCCTTTAGGGCTGATCGATACTTCCTGAGATCCTCTGTCTACCCAGTTTGTCGTTATCGAGTTGATCTTGATATATTCTGCGTTGTCAGGGAAAGGTGATCCCGGCTGTGTGATGGAATCGATGGCGAGTATGTAATAGTGGTCTCGTTCTACGCCCCAATACTCCATGTTGGCGTATGTGAGTTTCTTGTTGTTCAGAAGATCGCCGTCCACGAATGTGGTGAAATAACTCCATCCGCCTTCGTAGCAGGTGAACTCTCCCGCTGAACCCGGATTAAGTGCAATGTAGCGGTTCATGGCAGCGTGTCCGTAATATCTCACCTCTCCGTCTGCCTCTTTCCTTGTCCAATATGTACCTGTCTGATGTCCGTCAACAGCGACAAGGAACGAAGAGAACACATTATCCCATGTCAATGTGCCGTCTTCGTAACTTATAGGCTTATTGTTGGCCGGGTCATTTACCGCACCATAAGTATAGATCTTTTTAGGAATGAATCTCACAGCAATCACAACATGAGTTGTAGCATTATGTGCGGCCTTGTCTTTCATTCCATTCTCGAGAAAACGATTGTTGAAGGCTGTGTTCTCAAGTGTGTAGATACCTTCTGTATAATGGTTTGGAGAATTTCCCTCTCCAATCTTTCCTTCGTCATATCTCAGCGGAGAAGCGCTGTATCTTTCGTCAAACAGTCTGCCCTTGAGTTCTTCGCTGGTCCAGAAATCAAACTGCTGTCCATAATCTGTCCCGGTGATCTCTCCGTCTGATGTGACCCAATTCTCTATTTCCCAGTTCGGATCGACATTGATATCGATACCTTCTGCTGTATGTTTGTTTATGTAGGTCTGTCTGTTTTCAGTGTTGAGGGTGTAGCGTATTTTGTCGGTTTCCACCCATCCTTTGCCACCGGTTGCCACAAGTCCCGGCTCTCCTTCCTTACAAGTGAGAAGAACCTTGGCTGTGAGCCTTTCGAGGTCTCCTTGGAGATAATATTCCTTTGTTTCCTCGTCAATTGTTATTTCCTTGGTTGTGGTGTTTCTCTCGATCAACTCGACCTGACCGGACATGAGGATGTCTGTTCCCTTGCCGCTATATGAAGGGTCCGGAGTCATGATCATGTTGACGGCAGGACCTTCGCCTTCAAGGGAGAGCGGTTTGCCCATCATGAAGGCGTCGATGTGACCTCTCTTCATATTGGCACCTATGTAGATGTGTTTCTTGCCCGGTTCTACCTCGATCTCATGTTCGAGAATATAGACTCCTTTGTAGAATTCTACCGGGTTTATTTCAGTCACGATGTATTCTACATCTTCGTAACTGTATACTTCATTTCCTTCGTTGTCTACACTGACTATGAAGGTAACGAGGTTCTTTACCGCAGCCTCGTCCTGCGTGAATGTGAGGTCGTCGTATTCTTTCTGGGCACGTGTTGAGAGATCGGCGTCAGGATGGGCGACCGCTATGTTGAGCGTTACCGGTCTGAGGTCATTCTTGTCCAGATTGCCGATTTCCGGACCATATTCAGCAATTTCAGAGCATGACACGCAGAACAGGACCATGGATGCTGTCCATAGCCTTGCCGCAGTAATTATGATGCTCCTGAAATTCATTCTTTACAATCCGATATGATTAAGTCTTACAGTCCAGTCGTTTACGACGATGTGTGTGTTGATCCATCTGAAACCTGAATCAAGGAAGAACACCAGTGACCATTCGCTTTCGCGGTCGAGGAATTCCTGTGATTCCATGCCCTCGTGGATTTCACTCTTGAGAAGAAGGAGATACTGGTTCAACGGGATGTTGATGATGTCCTTGTCTTTCTCGATGCTTCTTATGACAAGTTTCGGAGATGTGCCTGTGGTGAGGCGGGATGTTGAGAATTCCGCAAATACAGTTGAAACAGGGGTCTCTCCGTCTTCAGCCGTTCCGACTATTGCGTCTCCTCTTGTCCATGGCTGATAGTTTACAATGCCCTTAGGAATGATATTGTTTTCAGCATCCATATACGAGTTGTCGTCGGTGATGCTGAATGTGAACTGGTCAGCAGTGATTGTCTCACCGCTTATCTGCTGAAGGACGATTCTGATGTTGTTGGTGTTCTTTTTCAGATATACGGTCTCTTCGGCCACTTTGTGCTGTCTTATTGTAAGATTGTGGATTCCGTGGTAGAAATCGTGCTTTGCATCATTCGAAACGAAATTGTCATGCTCCATTTCGGCATACAGGCCGCTGATGTGGCCGGATGCACGTGTTCCGAATGAAGGAATGTTGAATGAACTCTCCTCGCAGGCGAGTCCTCCGTATGTTACAAGAGTGTAGTCTCCCGGCTCAAGGTCGAGAGTCATGCGGTATGATTCATCCTTGAGCGCTTCACTTGTCTCTTCGATGGTGGTGATATGGTTGCCGGAATTGTCGAAGACCAGCACGGAAAGGCAGTCCACCTTCTTGTTGAAGGCATCCGCAAATTCCATGTTGTAGTCATACACAAACCTTATTGAAGCACCTTCCGGACATGCGTCCTGGTCAGTCCATATCGTATTGCATGAATTCAAGCCCATGGCCAGGATGAGGCTTGTGAGCCCCACCCTGACTACAGGATTGAATATTACACTTTTGATTTTCATCTCTAGTTTTTGGAATGATTAGAAACCGATGTGGTTAACACGTACAACCCAAGGGAGAACCTTTACAGTCACGCCGAAATAGTATTCGCCTGACTCGTCTGGATCAGAAGGAAGTACTGGGTCTGGATCTGGGTCGCCAGGAGTTGGGTGACCGAGTTTGTTGATGTAGTCAACGCAGAGTTTGTAAACGTTGTTACGGACTACAGCGAATTCCATAATGCCCATGTTAGTATTGTCGCTATTATCATTGTGGCGGTTCCAGTAGTAGTAGTAAGTAAAGTAATTTCCTTCACTGTCTGCCTTATATGCGGTAAAGCCTGCTGTCGCAAGGTCATCAGCCTCTCCTTCCTCGATGTTGTCTCCAAACATCTCGGCATAAGCAGCAAGAACAACATCATTCTCAGCAGCAGCAAGGACTCTTTCCCATGAACCGTAAAGTTTATCACCGAATGCATAGATGGTTTCCTTTGCTGTCATGTCAGCAGCGATACCAGTATTTGTTGAAGCAATCTTGCCTTTGAACACAACGCCTGTTGAAAGACCGTTGACCTGGGCATCCTTATTTGGAAGAGTGTTCTCCTTTACATAGCACCATACCATATAGTCAGCATAGCCATGGGTTGGGTCTGGCTTGATTCCTGTTGCACCATCAGGGTCGGCACCAGGATTCCAATTGTCCTCCTGAGTAAGTTTGCTGAGATCTGTCCATTTCCAAGTATTAGGAGTGCTCAAGTGATATGTGAAGTTATTAGCAACTGCTGTATAATCATTGCTTTCCACTGCAGTTTCTTTTGCTGTCCAGTCTGTATCAACAACCCAGTTGTTTGCGATTTCAGGATATCCGACTACTACCTCATCGCTTGGATCAGTTGCGCGGCGGAGCATGTAGAACTCATTGCTCATATTGATTACAGCAGCCTCAGTAAGAGTAACAGAAACTCCATCAGCAAGTTCGTATGTTAAATCTCCTTTTGCTGAAGCATCCATGAAGTCAAAGCGTGCCATTGCGCGCTCTACATAATGCGAACCGAGTGATGTTGGTTGTGTCTTGTCTGTGCTGAGTGCTTCAATTTTAATTTTCTGTGCAGTGTAAGCATTGGTCATCCAGAACTTATTGGCAATAGTCATCTCGTCGATGTCTTCTGTCGAAGTCTGGTCAACATTATTTGATGCTGGACAATTGGCATAAATGTATACATCATATTCTTCATTTACAGCAAGTTGGCTGCTGGGGAAAGTTGCAATCCATGTCTGACCCTCAGACTGTGATGCTGTAAGATCAGGAGTAGTTACTTCTGCAAGGACGAATTTAGAATCATTCTTGAGAACAACATTTACAGAAGTGATGGTATTCTCCTTCTCCAGACCTACTTCGAACTGAGCATCTGCGTCAGAATTGGTGTTGTCGCCACCTTCTTCTGGGTCAGTGTCAGTTGCACTTCTCGTTGTCAGGGTCTGAATCTGGAATGACATGTACACCTTGTCATCAGACGAAAGGCCTTCATTCTGCTGAGGCTCTTTCTGGCATCCTGTCATGGCGATCAGGAACGCTGCCATCAAATAAGATAACTTTTTCATAAAGAGATAGTTTAAATGTTAATATTAGTTAGTTATATATTGTTTTTCTCCAATTCTTTACATTCCTGCTCTCGCGATGAACTCGTCCATCGAAGCGGCGATCTCGACTGCTTCTCCGATGCCGCCTTCGGCCGCCTTCAGGAAGAGTTCCTTAGCCTGGACATAGTCTTTCGCCAATGCTGCATAGACTCCGAGCGCATACTCAGCCTCTGCACTCTGTCCAGCCTTGCCGAGATACTTGGCCGCCTTCACAAGGTCGCCGCGTCCCATCGCCGCATTGGCTGCATTCAGGTTGGCCTCCTCGCTGGCAGGGTAGAGGGCCACCGCAACCTCGAACACCTCGTTGAATTCCTCGCTTCCAGGTTCGTAGAGCGTCGAGAGGATGAAAAGTTCGTTGAGGCTCAACTTGCCCGGCGACTTCTCGAACACAGCCTTGATCTCCTCAGGCTTGGCGTAACTTACGATGGTGTATTCGATCGCATAGTCCGAGTGGCGGAGGGCCGGATAGCAGTTCTCGAGAAGGGACCTGTATTCTGCAGGATATTCCTTCTTGATCTTGGCTTCCTTAGGATCCGGTTCCATGTTGCTGTCGATGATTGCAAGGATCTCCTCCCTGTTGGTGAGGGAGAGGCAACTGTCGACATATGCACGGAGGCCCTTCCAGTCTTCCGGCTCATATGAGGTGCGGATGAAGTCGTCAGCGAAGTCGTACTGGCTTCGTACATATTTCTTGAGCGATTCAGTACGGCCCTTTGCGAGTCTTTCGTTGTTCTTATATGGGCTCTCCGGCGATGCGAATCCCTTGATTGCAAGGGACTTGACAGTGATGTCGCTGTCACTGCGGAGGGAGTCGAGACCTGAAAGGATCTTGCCTATCTCGGCGCGGTTGTTACGGTAGTCAGGACGGATCTCTGTCCTTGAGACAGGGAAGTCCACATATGCGGATCCTGCAAGTTCCCTTGTCTTTTCGAGTTCCACAGGCGGCTCCACATATCTGAACTGGGGAGCATAGATGATCTCCCTGTATTCCGCAAGCGGGGTGAGGTCCTCCTGGAGCATGTCGTTGCAGCATCCGTAGACCTGTCTGTGAAGTTCGAGACGGGCTCCGTCCATCCAGTCCTGATATTTCAGGGTCCTGGTCCACTGGTGGCTTTCGGGAGCGTCCCCTGCCTTGTAGTTGATGTCCTTGAACGCGTCTTCAACCTTGTCCTCGTTGCGCTGGTACCAGATGAAGCGCCTTCTTCCGTATATGCCCATCGACTCGAGGCTTACGGTGTCCGCGTCACCCACCACGCGCGGGGTGAGCACCACGAGACGGTTGCTTCCGACTCCGAGGCCGGACAGGTCGACCGCTATGTCCACGAGCATCTTTTCTCCGCGGCGGGTAAGGTTGCCGCCTGCCGGGGTGCTGATCTCTTCGATTGTCTGCGCTGCCGATGTGAGGGCCATGGCCGCAGATAGTATGAGTATTGCTGTTATCCTTTTCATGACCTGACCGTTTTAGAATACATAAACCAGACTTATCGCCGCCTTGGTAGGGCCGACATAATGTGCGGGACGGTCTTCATATATGGTGTCTCCGCATTCTTCGCACTGATATTTGTCGCCACGGGTGTAGGCGTAGCCCAGGCCGAGTTCGAACTCAAGGTTCCAGTGGCGGCCGAGGATGAGGGCATAGCCGTATGCGATGCCGGCACCGACGAACCAGCCCTGGAAACGGTGGTCCTTCAGTTGCGAGAGGTCGCTGCCGAGAAACTTGAAGTCAGCGTCGATGTTGCCGATGTTGTATATGCCGCCATGAGCATGTGCGGCAAGAAAATGTCCGGAAAAACGGTCGCAGAACCACCATCTGGCCTCCGGCTGTACGTA
>JAZQES010000046.1:0-2444 GCA_045539115.1 Candidatus Cryptobacteroides sp.
GAAAACATTTTCATGGAGAAGACCCTATAGGCAAAATCGTAACATTATCTGATGTTGATTATATTGTAAGTGCCGTTTATAAGGACTTTGGAAATGGACTGATGAAATATCAGGATATGATTATGTCTATGTCTACCCGAGGCACCATGCAACAGGTGTTGCCTATGGATGAAATGCTGTCTGGAATGATTACAATGATCAAGTTCAAGGATGGCATCGATATCAATTCGGCTCAAGACAAGATTAAAAAAGAAATAGTCGAGTATTACAAAGCCATAGGTGATCAAAGAGTTACTGAACTCATAAACCAGTATGGTGATGATGCAAAGGAGTATGCTCATAATACCGTGGCAAAGGTACTTGGTGATAACCATTGCAGATTCATCAGATATGACGAAATAACATATGATGAGACTAATGAATACTTTACTGTAAATACTAAGTTCACCATAAGGATTGTCATCGTCCTTGTTATCATCCTGCTCATGACTGCCCTTATGAATTATGTCAATCTGAATGTGGCCTTGGCAGGAAAGAGGGCCAAAGAGGCAGCGACAAAGAATCTCTTAGGTTCGCAGAAAAGTGAGACATATTTCCTGTATTTCAGAGAGGCGTTTGTAATAACGCTGTTCTGTACAATTTTAGGATCAGCCCTTGCTGTTGCTGTATTACCTTCTATCAATTCCCTGATGCAGGGGTATGAAGGACTCGGAAGTAAGTTCAATATCGCTTTTGAACCGCTGACCGTGGCTGCAATCCTATTTATTATCTCAGTTACGTCATTATTATCCAGCATGATACCGGGATATTATGTTTCAAAGTTCAGTGCCCTTGATGTGACAAAAGGCACATTCAGATTTAAAAGAAAGACAGTCTTAAATAAAGTATTCATAGGTCTTCAGATAGTCTTATCTGTTGTATTCATGACATTCAGTTGTATTCTGCAGGTCAGTTACCACAATATGTTGAATGCCGAAAGCGGATTTGAACACGAGAATCTTTTTTATCTTGTACCAAGTGATCAACTGAGAGTTGACAAGAATGCTTGTAATGCCCTAAAGAATGACTTGGAGATAATACCGGAAATTTCGGCAATAGATTATACATATGACGTTCCGTTTGACGGCTACATTTTCCAGCTGCCGCTTGACGAATCTGATGACAATATAATTCAGATTAATTTGGTTGAATGCACTCCCGGAGCATTCGATATATTCGGATTTGAAATACTCTCCCGACACCTCAATGATTCAAGAAATGGGGTATGGCTGACTGAATCGCTATCTGAAATTGTTGATGATAATCCATGTCTGCTGGACAGGCTGTTGGGAGATGATTCCAACCAGATATTGGGAGTCATCAAAGATTTCCGTACTAGTGGAATACCGTCTTTGGATAGTAAAGCAGGACTTGTTATAATCTATGAAGGTGTTTCTGATTATGGATCGTTTATTATGAGGATATCAGGAGATCGTGAAGCCGTCCGCCAGACAATTGCCAAGACGTATGAGAAAGTCAGCGGATGCATCGTGAGTGACCCGAGAAATTTCGGCCGAGGTGCGATGTACCTCACTGAGATACTTGAACGCGACCTCCAGAAGATAGAATTCATCAAGAATGTGGTCACAGGGATTGCTCTGATGATTGTTCTTATCGCTATTCTGGGACTGATTGGAATGAGCATCTACTACGCAGACGAGAATACCCACGAGACAGCGGTAAGAAAAGTGTTCGGAGGAACGATCGACTCGGAGACACGACGCACTCTCTGGTCATTCCTGAAGAACACCTTGATTGCCAATGTAGTTGCTATACCTGTTACGATATGGCTGGTGCTGGAGCAGACCTGGTTCGATCTGGCGACCATTCCGGGCTGGGGCTGGTACGTGGCTCTCGCCACTGCCCTCTCCTTCGCCATATCCCTCCTGGCCGTCCTCTGGCAGACCCTCCGCTCAGCCCGCACCAACCCGGCCGAAGCGTTGAAGAAGGAATGATGCCCGGTCGGAGCCGGGCATGACGGGAAAGGTCGAGGGCCGGGCATGACGGGAAAGGACGTCATCCCCGACATGATCGGGGATCCCCAAAGTTCTTTGACATGCTGAAAACAAGACGAAAGAAGTGTGATTATCCGCACGGCATTTGCTTCGATCGAAAAAATTCGTATATTTACGAATGTTAACTAATTAGAGGAGGGACAGTTCAATGCCATTGTTACCATTGAAGATGGAATAGTTACCGGTAGCCTCCCGCGACGTGCATTGAATCTCGTCTACGACTGGCTTGATCTTCACAAGGATGAACTCATGGAAAACTGGCGTAGACTTGAGAATTGTGAAAGTTTCCTGAAAATAGACCCTTTAAAGTAAACAGATATGGAACTGATTTATATTACTTCAGCAAAGTATGTCTCGGGCTATATCCTCGAACTTACATTCAATACAGGT
>JAZQES010000047.1:0-90966 GCA_045539115.1 Candidatus Cryptobacteroides sp.
AATACGCGGAGTCAGCAATTTTCCTGTTTGATGGAAGCATGTCGTAATAATCATACAGCAGGAGTGATCTTAACTGAAAGTTAAGTTTAGGGTATTCTCTCCTAATCTGGTTGTACTTATCAATATCTCGCTTTGCTCTCCGCCTATAAATATGTCCATAGGCACAGATCATCATATCGACTTCAGAGTCACTATACCTTTGGTCTTTGATGCACATGAGTAATTTATCCCACTTCTTATCCAACGGGATTTATGAGACTTCTACATCTTTATAATTTCTTGAGTTGTAATATCTATAAAAAAGAGATATATTTACTCCGTTAAATCTGAATTTATATGTATCGTGGACATCTCATACTCATTTTAGCATTGATATTTTCTGCCATAAATGTTTCAGCACAGATATATGACGACAATGGTATGGCTATTCCTTATCAACCTGTTAAAGAAGAGTTAAGGTTTGATGGGAAGCCGATCAGCCATTTTAATGAATGGGTAAAAGAACATCAAGTATATCCTCGTAAAGCGCTTAAACTTGGATTAGAGGGGCGTGTAAGTGTATGTTTTACGATAACTGAAGAAGGTGAATTGGTTGATGTCAAGGTTCTTAGAGAGGTGCATAAAGTATTAGATGAGGCTTCCGTGCGTCTGATTTAATCCTCATCCGGAAGATGGACTCCCGCGACACAATCAGGTAAGCCTATCAAACAATTTTGCACATGCCCTGTAATATGGGAACTGCCGGAAAAAGACATAGTCGTCAGTACAGAATATGATAAGGTATATGACGAATTTCACTATGTGGCAGAGATAAAGGATTTTTTCAGCAGCAAGTATAATAAAGGATATTCAGATGAAAGATATGGATCTTATAAATACTATGAAGAGTTACATAACGAGGCATATAAAGAAGCCATAAGAAATATAGATTCCCGCAAAATGGGAACATTCATTTATAGTTTCATACCGGATAAACACAAAAGAAAACTCGGTAACCAAGGGTGGGGCTTCATAGTCTTTAACCTCTCGAAGACCGAAGGCTTACTTAAATATTCACTCACAATAAGAGCCGATGAAGGAATCAAACCAGGACGAGTATTCACTGAAGATGACTGCTTGAATATATTTCATGCTTTAGACACTTCTATATTCAATTCATGGTCTGAAGATATTGATTATTTAACAGGTGCAATAAAATTTCGTTTACAAGATACGGATTAGTTTAGTGACTGTCGTAAAAAGCAAAACATACTAATTGATTAATAATATAAAATCAGTATCTTGAATAGTAAAGAAAAGAACATCTCAAATTCGAATTCTTTGAGCAAGATGCCTGGCACAAATGTGTAGTGTCAGGCATTTTTCATGCTATTTTATCTGCTATTGAATAAGTTCCTATCTAAGTCAGGTTCCCATAATAATATCAATTGTATAACTAAATTTTCAAAGAGGGAAGATACAGAATATTGAGAATCTACGATAAATTTTGTAATTTTGCATCGAACAAAATCATTAACCTTATTATGAAACGATTTGATTCTTGTAGACTTTTATTGTCTGCATGTCTGTTCGTGTTGTCGGTCGGATTTTCCTCGTGTGTAAATGAAGAGTATGATCTGAAAAAGGAGATCGACACGGACATGACTATTCTTCGAAATGTGGCTCTGCCGATCGGAAACATGCAGAAGATCACATTGAACGAACTTCTGGAACTGACGACAAGTTCGGATAAGATCAGGACCGATGATGAGGGAAATCTTGCCCTTGTGATATCAGATCCGACAAATGTATTGTCTCAGACCGTTTATGCACCGGATTTTTCATTGGAAGACAGTTACACCGGACTTCAGACTGAGGCCTATATCGGTGATTTTTATGTCGCTTATGATCCTGCATACGGTGAGGTAATCGGCGAATATTTCGATGTTACAAAACCAAGACCTTTCCCGAAACCTGTAAACATCATCATTTCCTTTGTCGAAGAGAATATCCCTAAGGAAATCAAGGGAATAAGATATGCGGAAGTCGACGCACTCGCCTCTCTGAACATCAGCATCAGAGATAACAACAATGGTGATATTCCGCTCAAAGTTGTCCTTGCAGCAGGCACCGAAATAGTTTTCCCAGACTGGGTAGTACTTGGAAAATTGCCTTCGGATTTCGATGTTGACGGCACTCGCGTGACTCTCAATAAAGACCTTTCATGCAGGCTTGGAACATCCGAGGATCAGCATCAGATTTCGATAGAGTTCCCTATCGTCGGCATTGATGCCACCAAACTGCCTGAGGGACAGGGAATCAATGCTGACAGACAACTTGTCATGGATGACAAGATTGTCATCACCGGACAGAGTTATCTCGATATTTCAGAACTTGGTACCGTCCCTCCATCAAAAGTCTCACCTATCATATCTACTTTCTTCGAATTTTCGAAGATCGATGTCAGGAGCATTGAGGTTATGCTTAGCGATGATCTGGATATCGATCTGCTTTCAGGACTCTCTCCTGTCACATTGGAGAATCTTCCGGACTTCCTTACAGATGAAGGAGTTGTACTTGACCTTGCAGACGTCAGACTCGATATAGATATGACAAATTCTACTCCATTTTCCGGAAAGATGTCCACTGTCATAGAATCTTATACTGATGACAAGGTCATTGCAGTCAAGAATCTTGGGCCTGCAGTCTTTGATGCTGGTTCACCTGATGATCCGGCAGAGGTCAGATGGTCTTTCTCAGAAGGAACGCTTCCTGTGCCTGCGGGATATGTACATTATGACGTACCAGGTTTGACAGATCTGATAGAGACATTGCCTAAGTATATAAGGTTCAAGGAATTCGCTATCGATATAGATAATGAATATCTGACTATCGTTCCAGGTGAGAAATATGTAGTTGAAGAGACATACTCTCTTTATGCACCATTGGCTTTCGGACCTGATTTCCGTCTTCCATACACTTTCAGGATCGAGGACATCGGCTTTGAATTTTCAGAAGTGGCAATTTCTTCTCTTCGTCTTGAAATGGATGTGGAAAGCACTGTACCGCTTGAATTTGACGCAGAAGTATCATTGCTTGGAAATGATGGCAATGTCGTCGATGGACTTGATATCAAGGTTCTGGACAATGCCGTACTCAAGGCTGGAACTCTCGACTCCCCTGTCATGAGCGAACTTGCATTCGAAATCACTGCTGCTGGCAGCAAGTTCGCATTTGACGGAATCGAACTTTATCTTGATGCATCCGCTACCGGTAACGAAATCAACTCTCTCAATGTAAACCAGAGCCTTCATGTGAAGAATGTGGTTGTAAGACTTCCTGAGGGTATCTCGTTGGATATGAGTGGTTTAACTGAATAATTCCGACTATTATGAAAAGACTTTCAATAATATTCATATCTGCGGCGATTATGTTATCCGCTGCATTTTCCGCTTCTGCCCAGCAGAATCTCAGAAGTGCATATTTCCTTGACGGATATACCTATGGTTACAGATTCAATCCGGCTTTCCAAGGTGAAAGAGGCTTTTTTGCTATTCCTGTTCTCGGAAAATTCGGTGTGGGAATGGAATCCAATCTCGGACTCTCAACCTTCCTCTACCCTACTTCGGACGGAAATCTCACTACATTCCTGAGTCCGACTGTATCTGACCAGGATTTCCTCTCGAAGATCAAGCCTGCCAACAGATTCATGCTTAATGCTGACCTTCAGTTGTTTGCTTTGGGATTCCGTACCGGCAAGATGTATCATACTTTGGACGTATCGATGAGGTCTGATGTGTCTATGAATCTTCCCGGTGACCTTCTTACATTCATGAAGATCGGTTCTGCTCATGGTCAGACTGCATGGGATATTTCTAACATCGGTGCAAGAATGGAGATGAGGACAGAGATCGCATACGGCATTTCGCGTTGTTTCGGAGAAAATCTCAACGTTGGAGCCAGGTTCAAGGTGCTTATGGGAGCCGCAAAACTTGATATCGGAATGAAGAACATGAATCTCAAGATGTCTGAAGAGGAATGGGCTGTAAATGCAAAGGGAGCAGGAATGATTGCTGGTCCGGTAACAGTCAGGACTTTGGGTGAGACAGGAAGTGCGACAGAAGCCACTCAGACCGATGTCGTGGACTGGTCTTCCCTTGAATTTCCTGAGTCAGCAGATGAAATAATGGCTTACCTCAAGAACCCTGCCTTGGGTTTTGCTGTCGATCTCGGTGCATCGTATACCATTCTTGATTGCATCACTGTTTCTGCTTCAATCATTGATCTTGGCAAGATGTCATGGAAAAATGTCACTACCCTTCAGACTCCGGAGACCGCCTGGTCTTTCAATGGATTTGAAGATGTCAGCATGACAGGACAAGGAAACGGCATTGCCGACCAGTTGGAGGGTATCGCTGATGAACTTCTCAATTCATTCAATCTTCAGAAGGAAGGGTATGCAGCAAAAGAATCTTCGTCTTTATCATGCACTCTTCATGCGGGAGTCGAGGCAAGACTACCTTTCTATAAGAGACTTTCGATAGGTGTTTTGGCCACCCACCGTTTCGACGGCGTATATTCATGGACAGAAGGACGATTTGCTCTCAACTGGGCTCCAGCCAGATGGCTTGCGATGACCGGAAACTATGCGATTTCAGATTTCGGCAGTTCACTTGGAGCATCCATGAACATACATCTTCCAGGCATCACATTGTTCGCTGGCTTGGATTCGTTCCTTCCGCTCAGCAATGTGACACCTGATTATTATATTCCGGTAGATAATCTGAATACGAACCTTACATTCGGTCTGAATATAGCATTCGGAAAATATAACGGCCAGTTCCCTAAGGATGAGTAAAGGCCTTGGCCTTCTTCCAGTTACCGAACCCGAGATCGGAATCCTTGATTACCAGGTCGACGGTTCGGTTTTCCATTTCCAGCCCGGCCGCAGCATCAGAAACCAGTCGGAGCAATGTGACGTGTTCAGCCTGATCCGCCTTGCATAACATCTTTATTCCTTCTTCCTCATCGGAACATTCGGAGAAAACGATTTCAAGTTCCGGTTCTGTCAGTTGCTCTTCTTCATCACCTACCAGCATGCATGTCTGGAAAGTCTCGAAGTTGATGCTTTTGGCATATTTGACGACAAAATGTCCCTTCGGCCACTCTCCAAGGCCGATTTTGACAGGTGACTCGTAGCCTGTGTAATCATCTATCGCTGCAAAGAAATAAAGCATTCCTTCATGAGGAAGCCTTCCCTCAGGGTCAAATCCGGCAATATCCTCGCAATTGATCTGACATACGAAAGTCAGCGGATAGTCATAAGTCTCCCCATCTTCCGTCACCTTGATCGTCGGATATTGCATGTTTTCGGGCATGTCCGGATCGCCCCACCATTTGCTGCCGCAGAAAAGAATCCTCTCTGTCCTGGCCAAACTAAGTCTGATTGCCATCTTGTATATGAATTTAAAGTGTTATCGCCATTGTGAATGCAACCGCTCCTGCAAGAGCGTTGTTTCTGTTTATCATGGAAGCAGGAATCCTTGTCCCGTCATATATGACGTTCTGATGTGTATAGGTCATCCTTGCAGATATCATGAAGTCAAGTTTCGTATCCCTGCTGAGTGACAGCCTGTATCCGCATCCCGCCTTGCAAGAAAACATTTCCTGGACAGGCTCTTTCAGACAGATTCCGCTGCCAAGATCCATGAATGCAAGCCATCTGTCCTTCATCGGGTCATCACCGAAATATCGCGTTCCTCTGATGCTTACAGGTATTCCTCTGGTTATACCCCCTATCCCTGCGTATCCTACATACATCGAAAGGTTCCAGTCTTCATTTATATTGCAGCCGCCATGAAGATATACATCTGCGTTGCTGTGCCAATCCCATCTGTCTCCGGACCTGTTTACCCTATAACCTTCCGCTGAGAAAAAGTTATGGTGATATGCAGTCCATATTGTTCCGACATATCCCCATTCCGCTCCGAAAGTCAGCCGTGGATATGTCTTCATACCACTGTTCTGTGCATTAACAACAATGTTAAATACATTGACTATAAGCAATATGAGAAATATCCGTTTCATCTAGAATGAATATCTGATTCCTATCTCCGGCATGATGCTGTACAACAGTCCGTTCCTGTACAGATGCATGTTCAACATCTCGTCTTCCCTGCCGAAATGTACTCCGATAACAGGCGAAATGCTTATGGACAAGGCTATGTTTCTGCAGAAAGTACACTCCCCGCCTATCTTTCCCTTGAATCCGAGAAATATGTTTTCCGGTCTGTTCCTGTCCTGAGAAAAGCCTCCGATAAGTCCTGGTCCGGCGAAGAAATCAATCACATTTCCGTTTCTGGACTTGTACTCTGCCAGACGCAGATTCCATGTGAAAGAGCCGGATATGCCCGGGATATCAGACTTTCCGTCAAACATACAGATGGTTTCAGCCCTTAACTGAATCTCAGCAAAACTGTCGCTGTCTATCTCATGCTCATATGCCAGGCCGATGTTTCCATAGCAGAATGTGGCACCGACTGACTTTGGACCTGCATACGCCTTACCTGCAACCGAAAAGGTCAGGAAGCAGAGGATAAGTATTTTTATCAGTCCGTTCATAAGTGCCAAAACATGCGAATTTAGCAAAAAATAGCCAAACAGACGGAAATTTTTCTAACTTTGTTCCCTCTTAACTAAAACTGATACTATTTATGGCTATTCAGATAAAGGCCGTGTCCTCAAAACGCGAAATGAGCGATTTCGTCCGTTTTGGAAACAGACTCTACAAAGGTAACAGATATTATGTGCCTTCCATGCCTTCGGATGACATGGTGACTTTTGACCGCAGCAAGAACGGAGCATTTGATTTCTGTGAAGCGGAACTGTATCTTGCATACAGGGAAGGAAAGGTTGTCGGACGTGTTGCCGCAATCGTCAATCATAAGGCAAATGAAGCATGGCAGGTCAGTCAGGTCAGATTCGGCTGGTTCGACTTCATCGATGACATAGAGGTCTCATCTGCCCTTCTGGATGCGGTCATAGCATTCGGCAAGGCTCATGGTATGAACCAGATAGTCGGTCCGCTCGGATTCACGGATTTCGATCCGGAAGGTATGCTGGTGGAAGGTTTTGACCGTCTGAGCACTATGGCCCTGATATATAACCATCCGTATTATCCGGAGCATATGAAAAGGCTCGGATATGTCAAGGAAACCGGATGGGTGGAATACAGGATCACTATCCCGGATTCTGTTCCGGAAAGGCACAGGATGATTGCAGAACAGGTGAAGCAGCGTTATGGCCTGAAAGTCAGGAAACTGACACGTAAGCAGATAATGAAGGAAAGATATGGACACAAGTTGTTCAAACTCATCAACGAGACCTATTGCGTACTGTACGGATACTCGCTTCTGTCTGACAGACAGATAGATATGTATGTCGATACTTACTTGGGAATCGTTGATACGAAGATGCTTACCTTCATCGAGAATCCTGAGGGAGAACTTATTGCAGCGGGAATCTCGATTCCTTCACTTTCTGAGGCTCTTCAGAAATGCAACGGCGAGATATTCCCGTTCGGCTGGTGGCACCTGCTGAAGTCGATGTATTGGAAGAAACCGGACACATTGGACCTGCTTCTGATAGGTGTAAGACCTGATTATCAGAACAGAGGCGTCAATTCTCTCCTTTTCGTCGACCTTATAGACACATACAGAAGTCTTGGGTTCAAGTATGCCGAGACAAATGCGAATCTGGAAACGAATCATAAGGTCCAGGCCATGTGGACTCCTTTCGAAAAGGAACTACATAAGAGGCGCTGGGTATTCGGCAAGGAAATATAATTTTGACGATGATATACGAAGACGACAATATTGGTAGGGGAAGAATGCTTCCGCCGCTTCCAGAAAGGATGAGACCGCATGATCTTGACGGGTACTTCGGACAGAAGCACCTCATCGGTCAGGGCGGCATATTGAGGAACATGATGGAATCTGGCAATCTTTCGTCATTCATCCTCTGGGGCCCTCCGGGAGTCGGCAAGACCACTCTTTCCCGTATTGTCGCAAAGTCTCTCGGACGCGAATTCTTCACTTTGTCTGCTGTGAGTGCAGGTGTGAAGGATGTCCGTGAAGTGATAGAGAAGGCGCGTTCCAACTCATTGTTTTCCAACGGCTTGGCTCCAATCCTCTTTATCGACGAGATTCATCGTTTCAGCAAATCCCAGCAGGATGCTCTGCTTGGTGCGGTTGAAGACGGCACCATCGTCCTGATTGGAGCAACAACCGAAAACCCGTCATTCGAAGTCATCACTCCCCTTTTGTCAAGATGTCAGGTATTCGTCCTGAAATCACTTGAAAAGGCAGACCTTCAGATGCTTCTTGACCGTGCATTGCAGAAGGACGAGGTCCTCCGTCATATGAATATCGAGATACGCGAGACTGATGCCCTTTTCCGGTACAGTGCAGGAGACGCCAGAAAACTCCTGAACATACTTGAAATCGTTGTCGGAGCCAACCCCGGGGCTTCTCCTCTGGTGATTGACAACAAGACTGTAACTTCCTGCCTTCAGGAAAATACAGCAATATATGACAAGGGAGGCGAAATGCATTATGATGTCATATCCGCATTCATAAAGAGTGTACGCGGATCGGACCCCAATGCCGCAGTCTATTACCTTGCAAGAATGCTTGACGGCGGAGAAGACCCGCTTTTCATAGCAAGACGCCTCTGCATTCTCGCTGCCGAAGATGTCGGCCTGGCCAATCCTAACGCCCTCCTTCTTGCGGATTCCACATTCAGGATTGTCCACAGCATAGGCATGCCGGAAGCCCGTATCCCGCTTGCGGAATGTACCATATACCTTGCTTCTTCAGCAAAGAGCAATTCTGCATATATGGCTATAAATGAAGCACTTGCCGCGGCAAAGGAAACTCAGACCGCATCTGTTCCCCTATATCTCCGCAATGCTCCTACCAGACTGATGGAGGAACTTGGCTATGCGGACGGATATAAGTATGCACACGATTATCCGGGACATTTTGCCGACCTGGAATTCATGCCGTCGGAACTTTCCGGAAGGAAGTTCTATGAACCGGCCGACAACCGTCAGGAGGATGCCTTACGCACCCGTCTTGAGTCTCTTTGGCCGAAATACTATAAGAAGTAGGATGTCTCGACTACGCTCGACATGACATTCAAGAAATGATTTAGAAAGGATAGCCGACTCCGAAATGGAGTGCGTAATTGTCTCTTCTTAGCCATTTTCCCGGATTGACCCATTTCTGCTCACGCGCAGGGTCGTGTATCTTCATACCCATGTCAACACGTACAAGGAGGAATCCGAAGTTCAGGCGCAGTCCCAGGCCCCAGTTTGCTGCAATGCTCTCACCGAAGGTATTCCACTTGAACAATGACTTTTCAGCCTCTTTGTCGTGCTCCTGAAGTGTCCATATGTTACCTGCATCGACGAAAACCGCTCCCTCTACCTTCCAGAACATGTCGAAACGATATTCGATATTCGCCTCAAGTCTCATGTCTCCGGTCTGGTTAGGGATGACGAATGAACTGTCACGTGGTGATGTTCCGGGACCTACTGTCCTGGCCTGCCATCCTCTGAGGCTGCTCGCTCCACCTGCATAAAAATGTTTTTCAAACGGAAGTGTAGTGGAGTTCCCGTACGCATGTCCGGCACCGGCAACGAGCCTTGTGGCTAATGACTGACCGTTTTTCTTTCCCCATACCCATGTCTTTCCCAGAGTCATTTCACCCCTTACAAACTGGGAATAAGGTGTATTCCAGAGCATTCCGGCACCGTTCGCGTCCTTGGCCATCAGCGGTTTGAATGCACTGAGAAGGTTTCCTGCGATGTCGAACTGCAATCTGGTATAGAAGAAAGATTCCTTAGGAATATTCTCCGAATTCGTTGTGTAATACACTGTTCCTCCGAGGCCAAGGTCAAAGTGGTTCTGATATGCGTTCCTCAGGAAAGGGTCATTGGCAAGACTTTCATAGAAATTCTCATCGAGATCCAGAAGTTTTACAATATTGAGTTGGAGCGGATATGCCTGATAGAACAATCTGTTCCTGTAATTGCCTGTATATCCGTAAGATGTGGAGATTATATTTCTCGTATACTCCGGACGGCTCTGGTAGTTGTAGGAAAGGTTTATGTCTGTTCGTGGTATGGCACCTGAGAAAAACCTGTAAGGGAGAGGAAAGAACTTAGGGAAACTCAATCCTCCTGAAACACCGAATTCGTTCGATCTGATGTCATCGTTGAACTTGAACTGGAAGTTGCCCATGAAACTGAGGTTCAGCCACTCGCCTCCATGGAATATGTTCTTGTGGTAATAAGAAAGTTGCGGAGAGATACCCAGAAGCCCCGTTGAGTTCACGGAGGTCTCAAGATTGACCTTGAATCCCTGAAGTTTCGACTGGGCCAGAGAGATCGAACAGTCCACAAGATTCGTGTCCTTCTGTGTCATTCCCACATTCACGCTGCTGAACACCCTGATCGCTGACAGGCGGGAATATGTCTGGTTCACATTGTCTGCACTGTATATGGAGCCAGGTGTGATCGTATTGAGGTCCAGAAGAATCTTCTCCTTTATCTTGAGTGTCTTTGGATAGGATATGGTCACGTCATCGATGTAGAACCTTCTTATAGGTGAAGCGGTGGACGGACTCGTGTTCCTGGTGTACTCGTTGATGGTCATCTTGAGAAGTGCAGATCCCGGTACGGTAAGAGTGTCTGCTTCGAAGAAATAGTTGTTCTTGCTGAAAGTGAAGAATCCCTGATTTCTCATGAAGTCTGCGGAACGGGCGGATTCGGCAGCAAGGGATGCCTCCGAAAGGAAATCCCCCTTTCTGACTGTCATCGCAGAAGTGTCTGTAAGGAAGATGCCGGCGAACTCTCCCTGTTTGGGGAGTTCAATCTGTATATCCTTGATAGGATAGCGTTTACCTAAGGTTACCTTATATGTTACATTAACCTTTCTTCCGTGCAGGTCGATCTCGCTTTCCACATCGGAATCATAATATCCGAGATATTCAAGATGTGATATGAAATTTGTTATTGTGGCATCGACAAGTGAGGCATCATATACGGCAGGAGCGACACCGATCTTCTGAACCATCTTGTCCCAAGCCTTGTTCTTTCCGTTGGTCCAGTTGTATACAGGCATGAACGGGGTCCATCCTACAGCCTTCTGCTTCAGATAAGGAGTAAGTACGTTAGGATTGAATTCCTTATCGTTTGTGATTTCGATCTTGTTCTTGCGAAGACGATATTCACCATCCTGCAGTATGCGCGTGGTGCTGCAGGAAGCCATGAAGATCAAGGCGGTCATGGCAATAATTATTCGGCATATCGTTTTCATTCCTGCAAATTTATCTTAATCTTGGCTTATCTCAAAATTTTGACCAAAATAAGTTCGTTTTTGAAAAATGCTTATATTTGCATTTTATGACTTATCGGGTTTATGGTATCTATATCAAATAATGAGATAAAGCGAGTAAAGTCGCTGCAACAGAAGAAGTTCCGCGATGAAACCGGGCTTTTTGTGGTGGAAGGCGAAAAAATGGTTGACGAAGCGCTCAGGTCCGGATTTCATGTGGAATCTGTTTATAAGAGGGACGAGATCGGCGAAGACGCCATGAAAAGGATTTCTTCTCTTGCCTCCCCTTCACCTGCACTTGCCGTGGTCCGCAAGCCTTCCGACGTTTCACTGGATGACATTTCAAAAGCCGCAATCCCGGAAAAGGGTCTGTTTCTCGGCCTTGACGGCATCAGGGATCCCGGCAATCTCGGCACCATTCTCCGTATTGCTGAATGGTTCGGCATAGATGCCGTTTATGCTTCCAGAGGCACTGTGGATGTATTCAATCCGAAGGTCGTGCAGGCTACGATGGGCGCCATATTCAGGGTCAGGATCCATTATGTGGACCTTCCGTCCTTTTCCGAAAAACTCCTTGCCGCAGGAGGCCGTGTATACGGCACTTTTCTCGATGGAAGGAACATGTACTCGCGAGACCTTGACACCGGTATTGAAAAGCCTGTGATGATAGTTATAGGAAATGAATCCGAAGGCGTTTCAGCGGAGATGGAAGCACTTGTTTCCGACAGGCTCTATATCCCGCCATATCCCGCTGACGATCCCGGATCAGAGTCGCTTAACGCTGCAGTCGCCACAGCGGTGACAGTGGCGGAATTCAGAAGAAGAACATATTGATTTCAAGAATATGAACACGATAGAACCGAAACTTCTAAAGGAACTCAAAAACGCTGATTATGACTCGCTTATGGGGTTCCGTGTCAGAAGAATCCTTATGATTTGCAGCAATTACGACGCCTTCATTCTTGAAGAGGACGGCCAGATCGAGACGCAGATCTATAAGGAATATATTGACCTGAACCTCAGCACACCTCCGACATTCGTGTGGGTGAAGACTTCCGCAGAGGCACGCGAGGTCTTGCAGACGACAGTCGGAATAGACATGATCATATGCATGTACAACAGCGGTGACAATGATGTGCTTACACTTGCTTCCGACCTTAAGAAGGAACACCGCAGCCTTCCTTTCGTGCTGCTGACGCATTTCTCGAAAGAGGTATACAAGAGGCTCTCCCTTCTTGACATGTCAGGAGTTGACTATATGTTCAGTTGGCATGGAAACGCCGACCTGATCGTTGCTATCGTGAAACTTTTCGAGGACTTGAAGAACGCCGACAACGACATCACCAATGTAGGTGTTCAGGGCATTCTCCTGGTGGAAGACTCCGTGAGATATTATTCGACCTATCTGCCGGAACTCTATAAGATGATTCTCAAGCAGAGTGCTGAATTCCTCAAGGAGACTCTAAACGAGCAGCAGAGGAAGCATATGAAGCGTTCGCGTCCTAAGATTCTGCTTGCTACCAATCTGGATGACGCGATGGCCATGTACGGTAAGTACAAGTCCAATCTGCTCGGTGTCATTTCCGATGTCGGGTTCTGCGTACACAGGGGTGAAAGTTCAGACATGGAGAAACTTGACGCAGGCATCGACCTGGTGAGACATATCAAGGCAGATGACCCTATGATGCCTGTACTCCTGCAATCTTCTCAGGATAGCATAAGTGCTGTCGCTCAGGAACTTGGAGTGGGTTTCTTGAGGAAATACTCCAAGACCCTCATGATTCAGTTGTATGATTATATCAAGGAGGAATTTGCCTTCGGAGACTTCGTATTCAGGGATTCTTCAAGGGTGGAATACGGACGTGCAGCAAACCTGAATGAACTTGAAATCTTGATGAAGGAGGTGCCTGATGAAGTGCTTCTTGCCAATACTTCCAAGAACATGCTTTCAAAGTGGTTCATGGCCCGCGGACTCTTCACTCTCGGATCCAGGTTCAAGACAGTAGCGGAGAGCCATTTCGCCAATATACATGAACTCAGAGCGTACATCTCCCAGCAGATACATGATTATCATGCACTTACAGGTCGTGGCGTCATAGCCCACTTCGACAAGGAAAGTTATGGAAGGCATATATGGTTCTCAAGAATGGGAGACGGTTCGCTGGGAGGTAAGGCCAGGGGTCTCGCATTCCTGAACAGCCTTGTGTACAAGCACAATCTCTCGGACAGATATGAGAATGTCAAGATTTCCATTCCGAGGACAGTGGTGATCGGAACTGATTACTTCGATCAGTTCATCGTAGAGAATGACCTTCAATATGTCATCGATTCAGACATTTCAGATGAGGAGATACTCTCTGAATTTGTTTCCTCGCGACTCCCTGAAAGCCTTGTGGAACAACTCAGGGCATATATCGAGACCACTCGTGCTCCCCTTGCCGTCAGATCCAGTTCAAAACTGGAAGACAGCAGTTATCAGCCTTTCGCAGGCGTATATTCGACATATATGATTCCTTTTGTGGAAAACAGGAACCAGATGCTGCGAATGCTTGGCAAGGCCATCAAAAGTGTGTACGCATCTGTATTCTATAACGGAAGCAGAACTTATATCCAGACCACCGGAAATCTCCTCAGCGAGGAAAAGATGGCAGTAGTTGTCCAGAGCATATGCGGGTCGTCACACGGTGACCTCTACTATCCTATGCTTTCCGGCGTAGCCCGTTCTGTAAACTTCTACCCTATCGGCAGCGAGAAGGCTGAGGACGGTATAGTCGATTTGGCATTCGGTCTGGGAAAGACAGTCGTCGACGGAGGTAACTCTTTGAGGTTCAATCCGAAATATCCTAAAAAGATCTTGCAGTTGTCGGAGACGAAACTCGCTCTCCGTGACACGCAGAAGATGATGTATGCACTTGACCTGAAACCAGGTGCGTTCAAGGTGTCCTGCAACGAAGGAGTGAATCTTGTCCACGCTTCCGTTTCTGATGTCATTACCGGATTCTCATATCCTGAACTTGTCGCATCCACTTTCAGCGTCGAGAATAACAGGATGCTGCCGGGTATTTCCGCTAAAGGTCCGAGAATAATCTCATTTGACGCCATTCTCAAATACGGACGCTATCCTCTTGCCCAGATCATCAGGGAAATACTCGACATATGCAAGTCTGAACTCATGTGCGATGTTGAAATGGAGTTTGCCGCAGACATCGAGCAAAGGGAAAGCGGTGCCAGACTGAATGTGAAACTTCTTCAGGTGCGTCCTGTCGGCGAATATGGCGCAGATACGGAAATATCCATCGACAACGTACGTGATCAGATGAGCAAGGTTCTTGTCGAATCATCCAAAGCCCTGGGTTCAGGCCGCCTTGGTGGAATCACCCATATCGTCCATGTCCCATCATCGACATTCGACAGTGCCGCTACAAAGATCATGGCTGACGAAGTGGCAAAATTCAATGAGTCTGTCAAAAGTGAAGGTGGCTCTTATCTTCTTATAGGTCCGGGAAGATGGGGATCGTCAGACCCATGGCTCGGTATACCTGTCCTGTGGAACGCCATATCTGAAGCAAGGATGATTGTGGAGAGCGCGATACCTGGCTATCAGATCGAGCCAAGTCAGGGTACGCATTTCTTCCAGAACATCACTTCCCTAGGTGTCGGTTATCTTACAGTAGACACTGTGAGAGGTGACGGATACATCGATGAGGATGCCATTTCAGAACTCGAACTGGTGTCAGAAGGTCAGTATACCCGCCTTTACAAGGCTCCGGAAGGCCTTGAAGGTTATATTGACCGCAAATCTAATAAGTCAATAGTCGGATATTGATAATTATCACGAAATCAACACGGGAAACAAAAATGTTTATAGTACTAACATTTTTGTTTCCCGCTAATTTCTACCTAATGGCCTTATAAAGTCATCAGATCAGAGTAATGACAGTGCCGTCCATAGGCTGAACAGAGACTTCAATTTCCTTTCCTGGATAAAGGTCATCGCTTACAGGTATTCCCATCCAGTCGAAGGCATGCTGTGGAAGCACCACCTTGATGTTTGCAACAGTATTTGCAAAATTGACTGCAATCAGAAGAGTATGTTCCTCATAGTCACGAAGGAAGACAAAATGTCTGTTCTTGTCAAAACCGTTTGAAGACATGTTGCAGTAGCAGAGGTCATATGTCGTGCCTTTGGTGATAGCCGGATCTGTTGATGCGAATCTGATGGCCTGAGCAAAACGACAGAACACATCAGCCTCTTCCCTATTCATACCTGCTTCAACAAGGTTTTCTACATCGAGATTTCTATAAGCACCTGATGCAATCACTTTACGGAGCCTCTGTACAGAAGCGATGCTCCACCAGTCAAAGATGGTCGTGCGTCCGTCTCTGCCGCTGAATCCTTCTTCATCCATGCCTGCCTCCCCGACCTCTTCACCGAAATAAATCATGAACGGTGCCGTGTTCAGAAGAAGCGAAACATATAAAGGCGCGAATGTCTTGCGTGAATCCTTGCCGAAAAAATCTGAAGCGAAGCGCTGCTCATCGTGATTCTCAAGGAAATTGAGCATATATGGCTGCAAGTCACTGAGGAACTGCCAGTTACGGGTGATTCCAGTTGCTGATTGCCATAACTCCACAGGCATACCGTTGTCATTCACACTTTTGTCTACAACAGTGCGGAGTGTGTCATACAGACCGGACTTGTCATAGAGATAGTCAAATCCTACCGATCTTATATACTCCTGATAGAGATCCTTCTTGTATACTTCAGCAATGAAGATCACAGAAGGGTACTTTTCCTTTGTGGTCCTGATGAGCCAGTGGAAAAATTCAGGCGGTACGAGTTCGACCATATCACAGCGGAAACCGTCAACACCTTTTGCCGCCCAGAACCCGATGATATCAGCCATCTTGTCCCATGTTGATGTGTGTGAATCGCCATAATTTATTTTTACGGTCTCATACCAGTCATTGATTCCCGGATTCGGACTGTAACAGTTATTTCCTGTTGCCATTGCCGGACACTCGAAGTATGGCTCCATGCCCTCAGGTGATGTTGTCGGAAGGTTCAGAGTCTGTCCCGGGTAATAGAAAAAGTCATTCTCAGACTTCCAGTGGACGGTTTTGTCGTCATCAGCACCTAGGACTGGATGTCCTGGAGCAGGATTGACCTTTCCATAATCTCTTGACACATGGTTAGGAACAAAATCAATGATGACTTTGAGTCCAGCCTCGTGAGTCCTCCTTACAAGTGCCTCAAATTCCTCCATTCTGTGTTCAGGATCCTCGGCCAGATATGCATTCACGTCATAATAGTCGCAAATGGCATAGGGAGAACCGGCCTTACCTTTCACAAACTGGGGATGCGATGGTGTGCAGCCGTTTTCAGCAGCCTGAGTAGAATGTCGGATGACTCCTGTGTACCATACATGGCTGCAGCCCAGCCACTTGAGGTAATCAAGCGTTGCCTTGTCAATATCCCGGAATCTTCCTGTTCCGTTTTCGGTGAGTGTGCCGTCTTTCTTCGGCCCGGTGTTTTCGTTGCCCCAAAGACGCGGGAGCATCTGGTATATTATCGGTTTCTGCATATAGTTGATATTTCAGCCGCAGATGTCAGACATAAACAATGCCATTTACAAATGCCTGATCGGAGATTAGTCGAAAAGGGAATAATCAAGCGTCAATTCGTATACTGGTCTTGCCCAGAAATTCCTGAGTCCGAATCCCATCGCCTTGCCTGACACTTCCTTTGACATAAGGATTTCACGCTTGGCCAGGTCAAAAAGCACTATGTCGTATATGGCATAACCCTTACCCTTGTCAAGGGCTTTTGCAATAAGGATAATGCCTTTGCCGCTGTCATGAGGCCAGTCCATTTCCTTCACATATTCCGCAAGGTCAATTGCCTCCTCGTCATAATGATATACGATCATGTCGGAATAGTCGTTCAGACCGGCATCTTCTATCATCATGTCAGGATAGTTAATTACAGGGCTTCCGTATACCTTCGAGAAGTCGTATTTTGCTGATTCTGAAGCAAAAAGGATGTTGATTCCTTTGAATGCCTTGGTAAAATCCGCTACGCTTTCGCTTACGCCGACTGCCTTGACCATTGAAAAGTCAACGCCATAGAAATAAGTCTTGTCATTCTGTGCTGATGCAGACAAGAACATCGTGATGAAAAGGGTGATAAATGCAATTCGTTTCATATAATTTTTCTTTAAATTTAAAAGTCTCCGGCAGATAATTTTCCTGATCAGTTCTTTTTAAGGAACTTCTTCATGTCTCTGCCCATGAATGCATAGGCGACTGCAAGTCTGTCCTTGTCAGAAAAAGCAGAGGAACCTGCAACGAAGAATTCGATTTCGCATACAGTCTCGCCAGTGGCGTTGTCAGTGATGGCGAGAGTTCCTTCGAACTGGGCACCGCCTGTCTTTGTGCCACCGAATACCGCTACATAGCCAAGGTCCATTCTCTTGAAGTTGAATGTAACTGTATATTCTGCCGTTCCGTCAGTCTCAGGCATCCATTTCTCATCTGTTGCGATGACCATGACATTCGATCCTGCTGCTTCAGAACCAGGAACGATGACATTCTTCCAGTCCTCACGGAACTTGTCATCTTTTGAAGCGAGAAAATCTGCGAGAGACATATCAGCAATTGTCACATTCTCGTAGTTGAATACAGTTGTGTAGGTAGCGGCTGATTTCAAAGCGTCTGTCGAACCTGAAATGACTGTAAATGTGTTCTTTGCACCAAATGCGAATGTACATGCAAGAGCGCATATGGCTGTCAAAATGTACTTTTTCATATCTGCTGTGTTTTATGTGTTTGTTATAAGTCTGCCGGAGACTTTTCGGGTTATCTTCTGTCAATGAATTTGATGACTTTTCTGCTCAAAGGCGGCATCTGACGCTTCGCGATCAGTTCCGAAGGCTCGAAGACGATGTCTGGAGCGACTCTTACCTTCGACCTGAACACATCCTTGATCTGCTTCACGAATTCGTCACTATGGTCATTGCTGCCTACCTTTATCTGTATCTGGTCGGTACCGATGGAGTTGGTGAACACTTCCACGATGTAATTCTGCACTTTCGGAATATTGTCAAGGATGTCGAACAATGCAGGCGGATAGAGGGTAGTTCCCTTGTATTTGATCATCTGTCCCTTTCTGCCGATCACCGAACTTAGCCTCATGCTCTTTCTTCCGCATGGGCATTCTTCCTTATATCCTATACACATGTCACCGGTCTTGAAGCGTACCAGAGGCATGCCTTCCACTCCGATTGTGGTGATGGTGACTTCTCCGGCTTCTCCGTCAGCGACAGGACGGTTTTCTTCATCGAGAAGTTCCACGATTATAAGGTCGGTAGGAACATGGCCGCCGCAGTGATGGCCGCACTCTGTGAATGATGACTGCATTTCTGTCGAAGCATATGTCGAGAACAATTCCAGTTCAGGCCATTTTTCAGAAATCTTCTGACCGAGTTTAGTCAGTTCTCCGTCCGGATTACGAAGTGCTTCACCTATGCAGATAGCCTTGCGGAGAGAGCAGGAATTGTAGTCAATCCCGTGAGCCTCAGCATATTCGATAAGTTTTATGAGGAATGAAGGCACCACCATGCATACGGTAGGCTTCACTCTCTGGATCGTATCCCATTGAAGTTCAGGAATACCGTTGCCGACTCTCACGACACCGCAGCCGAGTTCTCTCGCACCCATGAAATATGCCAGTCCTGCCATGAAGCGACGGTCTATTGTCGTCATGAGTTGCATGATGTCATTGCGGTCCATCCCGGTCATCGTGAATGACGAGGCCTCGTTATATGCAAGTCTTTGAAGGTCAGCCTCAGTAAGGGCGAAGGTAACCGGATTTCCCAATGTGCCGGAAGTGGTCACATAGTCGATTATATCGGCCCTGTCGACACATATGAAGTCCTCTCCATTCAACTGAAGGTCCTGCTTTGTAGTCACAGGCAGTTTATGAAGGTCTTCAAGTGTCCTTATTTCATTTATGTCTATTCCGTCTTCTGCAAATCTCTGTCGGTAGAATGCCGACCTTCCCGACACATATCGCAGTGTCTCGATCAGCCTTTCTTCCTGAAATGTCTTGATTTCAGCAGCACTTTTATAATGCAGCGTCCTGTCCTTTATCATATTTTCTGATTTTATTAAGTTCCAGATCTGTCTTTATTTCCTGATATGGGAATTCCTTGTCAAGAGCAGCCTTCCAATATTTCAATGCAAGGCCCGTCTCCCCTCTTTCCTCATGATAGTCGCCTGCTATCATATACGACTCGAAGTATTCCGGATTATTGGCAACGAAATCTTCAATAAGTTCATTATCAAGGCTTTCGCCGTCCCATATCGCCTTGCGGATAAGAATGGCGTCGCTCCGGTGCTTCAATATGCGTGGATATATATCCTTTATGAATGCCGAATCTGCCGGAATCGAGAGTTCTTCCTTGACCAATGACTGACCGGCAGGTACAGTATCGGAGAAAACCTCATTCAGGTCGTAGCATATCATTTCTCCTGACTGCCATGGCGAAGTGGTGACCCACATCTTCAATTCTGAAGGCTTGAATATAACCGAATGATGGGCAATCGACTGGTTCAATGTCATTTCGTTGGCAAGTCCTACATCCTTGCCGCCCTTGCCGGCCCTGTTCCTTAATACATCAGCAGCCTTCTGAGGAGTCATAGGCACATTCTCATCGATGAGTTCGCACAATCTGTCATATCTGTACTTGCTGTCAGACTCGCAGATATTTCGCACATTATGCTTATCGTCTGCATAAACGTCTGACTGGAAATGATTTGTACAAGCGACCGACTGGCCGTCCGACTCGAACAAGGCAATCTTGTCAGGTGTCTTTTCGATGATGGCTGCTCTTCCGTCCGCAGCAGATCCGATGAGCAGCGATTCGGAGACGAAGAGGGAGTTTTCTGCCGCTATCCTGTAAGCCTCTTCGATATTGCCGGCATACATGAGGATCTGGCGGGCAAGAAGCGATATCGGCATTGCTGACGCAACAGGGATCGATCCCTTCGAGGCATTTATGGTCACCGTAAGTCCCTTCTCATTCATTCCCGAGAGGACGCCGGTCATTCCGGGCCATGAAACGGAAGCATATTTGTAACCCGAATCGGGATTCACGAACAATATCAGTTTGTTTCTGGCAAAATCATCACCTACCCAGAAGTCGAAGTTCCTGCCTATGAGCAGATTGCCGTCAGCGGAAAGTTCATCCCATGTCGCGAATGAACTGCATCCGACAAGCATATATTCCTGCATCATATGACCTATGTCATGAGCGGCATGATAGTTAAGTTGGCGCTCGTATGGAGTACCGAACACATCGAATTCATGTGTACACGAGAGGGAAATTCCGTAAATTTCTTCGCGGAATTCGTCTGAAATGTATGAAGCCATGTCTCTATTGAAGATTTCCAGAACCCATCTGAGGAATTTGAGGTAACTTTCAGAAGGAACGAAGACCTTTATCTGGTCGACGAACACCTTCTCCTGAAAGTAAAGGAGGTCTTCCGCCATGACTCCGAAACTGGTCCCTCTATCGGCAGGAGATCCGGAAAGTCTGCTTTCCCATATTCCGTACCTGTTGAGTACCAGGGAGTTGCCGCCACACATCTTCAATGAATCAGTGTCGACGGTCAAGGGGTATTCTGAAAGATCGATATCGACCTGTGGCTGCTTCATGTCTGCCTGCATATAAAGCACTGCTCCATAACAGATTGACACTGTCAGGAGGACAAGCAGAATGACCAGTGGCCAAAGAACGATCTTCAGCAGAAGTTTAATAAGTTTAAGCATTTCCTATTTGTTTAGAAAGGTATTCTGCGCCGACAAATTCACTGCATGTAACGGCAGCGGAAACAGCAGTGCCGATACATCCGTGGACATTCAGATTCTGCCCTGTTATGAACAGATTGGATATCTTTGTCCTTGAAGGAAGATGGTTCACGACCGGATTGTGATAGTCCTTTATGATGCCGTATGCAGTTCCCTCAGGAGTAAACGTATAATCCCTGTATGTCAGCGGCGAGGCCGTGTATACAGACTGTATCGAGCCTTTCAGGTCAGGGAAGAAACGACATGCGAAGTCTATCATCCTTTCTCCGAATTCCTGCTTGAAATCAGCATATTCCTGTCCCCTTCTGCCTGTTGTGGTCTCTGTCCATTTTGCCGTCTGCGAAGCAAGCATAGGAGTCAGCAAGGTCACGACATCGGTGTATTCGTTCTTTCCGTTGTCCTGCATGCACATAAGCATGGAACGGATCTCACCTTTCTTGCAGTCTTCATGTGCGGACCATACTGACGGAGTGTCATACAGATAGAAATTGCTGTTCCTGTATCTATATGACCCCGGCTTCATCAGAAGATATGTCGTGAAGATTCCATAGGAATTTTCCAGAGAGTTCACTCGGGTGAAATATGCCTTCTTTATGACAGTGTTGTTTTCAAGCAATGACATTGTCACGGAAGGGTGTATCGCAGAAATCACCGATCCTGTCTCTATCCGTTCTTCATGGTTGACCTCCACATATGTCACCTTGTCGCCTTCAAGGTGGATCTTCGTCACTTCGCTTGAAGTGAATACATCTCCTCCGTTTGCCCTTATGACATCTACGAAAGCATCCGCAACATGCTGAGTACCACCGATGAAGCCGTATGCGCCTTCGATATTGGAGTGGTTGACCATGGCATGTTCATAAATTGAAGACTTCTCCGGATGACCGGCATACTGAGATATACTTCCCGCCAGGACATTCTTCAACCTCCTGTCCCCTATCATGCGTTCCATCTCGTCGTATATCGACATGCCCATATATTCGATTCCACCGGCTGAAATTTTTCCTTCTCTCATGATTTCAGGAGCAATCACACCGCCGACCTTCTTCATAAGTTCACAATATTCGGCAAGGCCCTTGCGTTCATGAGGGAAAGCCTCGGCCAGTGTCTCATAGAACCTTTCATATCCCATGGCGTGCCTGTAATCATTGCCGTCAGCAAAACGTATGATGTCAAAGCCGTCCTCATCGAACTTCTTGATATTCAGTTTGTCAAGAACGCCGAAATACTTGAAGTACTGGTTCATGGTCTGTCCTTCCGACATGCTTCCGACATAATGTATACCTGTATCCAAGGTGTAATTTCCACGTCGGAAAGACTGGAAACATCCTCCGACAACCCTGTGCTGTTCAAGTACACAGACGCTCATGCCCTCACGGCTCAATATCGAACCGCAGGCCAGGCCGCCCAGACCGGCACCTATTATCACGACGTCATATCTGCTCTTCATGGTCATTTCCTCTTGAATATATACAACATTTCCGAAGTCTTGCCGTCACATTTGCGGACTTTGAGTTCAAGTCCGTGACTGTCGGCAAATTCCTGCATCCACCCCTTGGTGACGAAGGTGAGTTCCTCACGTGTGCGGTTGAATCCGATTATCTTTGTCGACCATCTTTCTGTTTCCAATATATGGCCGTGCTGTTCGCTGTTGGAAGCGTCTCCGTCTCTGACGATCATCATTCCGTACTCATTCAGTCTGGCAAGACAGTGTTCAAGGACGGTCTTCTGGGACGCTTCACTCACATAATGAAGGCTATCGTTGAATACAAACACGTCTGACTGAGGCATTTCGCATGTCACCATATCGGCATGTTCGAATCTCAGATTGTCTTTTCTGAGGAAGGAGTGCCGGGCAAGAGCGATCTTCTCTTCATCATAGTCAAGACCGGTGATCCTTCTGTCCGGAGAAAGTGTTCCGAGCATGAGTGAAAGTTGTCCGTAACCGCATCCGACATCAGTCATGACCGCATTGCGAGGCACGATTCTGTCCCAAAGATTGTAATTTCCGTCAATCCTTGACTTGATCCTCATATACCATTCAAGCACAGGTCCCTTATAGATGTAGTTCTTTATGAGGGCGTCACGGAAATAGGTATCCGTTGTGCGTCTGTATTCGTCGTTGACGATGGCGAATTCCTTCTTGAAATAGGCTCTGAATTTCTTTGCCTGATCCTGATAGGTGACTCCGAAGGATTCGTCACCAAATTTCACGCGAGGAAGGATCTTCGTAAGGACGGTTCCGTGCTTGATGTAGAATCCCTGCTTCTTTGAACATACATTTCCAGCGCCATAGATCATGATCGGGAGAATGTCCATCTGCAGTTCCTTTGCAAGGTAGAATGCTCCCTTATGGAACCTGAGGATCGAACTGTCGGCAGAACGTGTTCCTTCCGGGAAAACAAGGACCGAATAACCTTCCTTGACCATGTCTTTAAGCCTGTCAACAAGGGCTTCATATCCGTCTCCGGTATGATAATAATCGGCATACTGCACGATCTTGCCGAAGAATGGAGAATTCCACACCCATGAGTTCGTGAGCATGATTATCTTCGGATTGGTCGAGAGCATGAGAAGGATGTCGACGAAGGACTGGTGGTTCGCAATGATCACCGCAGGCTTTTCGAATGTCTCCCCATATGGGTTGAGCCTCTTAGTCCTGACTGTAATCATTGTGTTCATGAACGTCCTCGTGATATGATAAAGGAGTTTATGATATGCTGCCTTCTTCTTTTCCTTGCTCATCGGAAGGATATACTGAATCAGTTTGTATGTTCTGGCTATCACGCAGCCGATGAAGAAGTAGATGAATGCATATGCGGTGTTCAGAATGCTTCCGAAGGTATATGGGAAGCCGCCTTTCCTTGTCGGATTCGTGATGAGTTTCCTGAAAAGGAACGGTTGGATCGTGTAGGATACGAGAACGACTACGGCAAGTCCTAGAACGGAGATCACGGCAATTGATTTCAGTGCCGGGTGCTTAGCGAATATCATCGCGCCCATTCCCACGATTGTCGTGAAGGCAGAGAAGAATATCGCCGTCTTGTGGGAGCCGAGGGTCTTCTGGCCGTCCTTGTATTCCTGCAAGAGTCCGTCCATGATGAATATGCTGAAATCGTCACCGATACCGAATATGAATGTCGCAAGTATGACGTTCACGATATTGAACTTGATTCCGAGCAATACCATGAAGCCGAGGATGATCACCCAACTTATGCACATCGGAAGGAAAGCCATGACTGCCAGTTCTATACGTCCGTAAGACAGAAGAAGGGCAAGGAAGACGATAAGGGACGAGATGAGCAAGATGAAGTCAAAGTCATCGCTGGTGTCTGAGACCATCTTTGACGAGAAATAGGCTCTGTCAATCACCGATATGCCTCCTATCTCATCCATCATGGCATATACATCGTCTTTCTGGCTGTCATCAATCTTTATTCTGCTGATAAGGAGGATTCCGTCATCGGAAGGATTGATCCAGTCTGCAAGGGCGGTGACATCAGCCATAGTCTCTTCCGAATAGTCGCAGACCTTGTATTCCCTGGTCAGGATATCTTCAAATCCGGCAAAGGCATCTTTCCTGAATCCAGTCTCGACAGCAGCCTTTTGAAGAGACGCAATCACATCATCTTTCCTTGTTTCCCAGAATTCATTCCATTTTGCGATCTTCTCCTGCTGGACTGTCGGAGAAATCACGAAATCCTTTACAGATATGTAATCGGAAAGTCTTTCCTGCTCCTGCAAGGCAAGGATAAGGCTGTCCAGACGGACATATGTATCGGAAGCATCCGAAAGGTCCTTTGAAGAGCATGCTATAAGGATTTCACCGCTTTGGCTTCCGACAGATTCCTCCATCCTGGTTTCTGCCTTCACGATATGTTCTGGCATGAAATTGATGTTGGACATGTCGCTGTCGAAACTTACGTCCTTATAGAAGAAAAGGCATACGACAGTGATGACCGCAAGGGCTGCGACTAGCCATTTATGGTTCTCATATGACTTTCCGTTGACCTTTTCGATCCATTTGAGCAACGCTCTGTCACCGTAACCCTCTGTCTTCTTGATGAAATGAGGCAGGAAAACAAGACAGAAAATGGCGGTTCCTATCAGACAGAAGACAGAGAAGAGTCCCATATCCTTCAAAAGCGGAGAATTCGTGAACATGAGAGCCGCAAATGCTCCGATCGTAGTGAAGGAACCGACTGTAAGAGGATAAGCCAGATCACGGATTATCTGGCGGGGATCATGCGTATGGTTGCTGTGGGCGATGACATGAATGGAGTAACTCAATGATATTCCGAGTACTACGGCTCCTGCTCCGATTGCGATTGCAGAGACATGACCCTGAACGAAATAAATCATTGCTAGGGCGAAAAGGGCTCCGAACACAGGCGGCAGGATTATCAGCGGCACCGTCCTTCTGTTCTTGAAAGACAGCATGATGAAGACGATGATCACCAGCAATGCCAGACTCAGGGTAATGCCGGTGTCCTTCTTTATCTGGTTGGCGTTATAGACCGCTACGACAGGTCCGCCGATGCAACTTATCTCTGTGCCGGTTTCTGCACTTACTTCTGCCGCTTCCGATTCAAGCGCTTCTACAAGCCGTGCATTGTCACCGGTGCTTCCCATTCCTTTTGAAGGCTCGATGAACATCAGCATCATGCTCATGTCCTTTGAGAAGACATGACCCGCATACATCTCGTATTCCATGTCGCCGCTGAATCTTTCGAATCGTTTCAGAAGATGGGTTCCGACAGAGAGAGGGTCGCGAAGGACCATGTCTCTGACAACGATTCCCGAAGGCGAAACCAGAAGATCATAGACCTGTTTTACTGATTTCCGTACAGCCTCATCGTTCAGACATGAGTCAAGCCTTTCGTAATCAGCATCTTCAAGGAACATAGGAAGATAGTCATATATGAAATCGACGCTTCCGCCAATCACATCGTCATCCGCACCCCTGGTTACAGAACTTACAAGTCCCTCGTCCATAAGCACATAGAGACTGTCGGCGTATGCCTCTCCTGCCTCTATCATGGCATCGGGATCATCTCCGGAAACCATCACGATTATCCTGTCCTTGATCTTTATCTTGTCGAATACGGCGGAAGATTCCTCGTCTTCACCGAAGAAACTCGAAATGTTCTCGTTGAAATCGACCTGAACGGCAAAAATGCAGAGGAATACGGTCAATGAAGCCAGCACAGCATATAATACGCCTTTATGCCCATTGAACCAGTCATATATCGCTATAAAAAACTTGCTCATTTCTTTACACCTCTTTTACAAAGTACCATGACTATCCAGCCTGCAAGGGTTACTGCTGCACCTGCTGCGGCTGCAAGAGCGAAACTTCCCAGAACATATTGCAGAAGGCTCTGGGCCACGCTTTCAAGAGAAATGTTCGTGAATGACACCGCAATCGGTTCATTCAGAAGTACCGAGCCCATCCATACGCTGCCATAGAGGATGAACGGAATCATCGGAGGAATGCTGATGTTCGAAAATACCAGCGCCACTATCTTGTTCAGTTTCATGAAATGGGCCGAAACCGCAGCAAAGACCATCTGATAGCCCCATATGGGAATTATGCCGCAGAATATGCCCCAGCCCATCGCGGCAGCCATCCTGATGTTGCTGTCGGGAGTATGGAAGACCTGTTCCGAGAAGAATTTCCTGATATTCTTCCAACTCAATGATTTGAGGAATCTCCACGGATACCATACCAGAAAAGCATAAAGGACAAGGACTGTGTTCAGCACGCTGATCCTGAAGAAGTCCCGGAACGGACGGAAGTGTGAGACTCTTTCCTCTACCGGCGGATAATACACCTTGACCGGCACATTTTCCACATTTACTCCCCTCCATGCAGCCCTGACAATGATCTCGACCTCGAACTCATATCTGCTGGTCATGAAACGTATGTTCTGTATCCTGTCCAATGGATAAAGGCGATAACCGGACTGTGTATCAGAGAGTTCCTGGCCTGTTTCGACCTTGTACCAGAAATTGGAGAATTTGTTCGCGAAGGTATTCTTGCCGGGCATGTTGTCTGCATTCAGGTTGCGTCCTCCGATAAGCAGACTGTCAGGCACTTCCTCTATCCTGTCGATGAACACCGGGATATCGTCGGCATAATGCTGTCCGTCTGCATCAATGGTGATTGCATATCTGAATCCGAGTTCATATGCCTTTGCCAGACCGGTCTTGAGAGCATGGCCCTTGCCCATGTTCTTCTCATAAGTCTCGATCATGATTCCGTCGGTATTCTGCAATATTTCGAGCGTGTTGTCCGTGGAACCGTCATTGACGACCATGATGTCATCGGCATATTCCTTAACGTCTGATATGACCTGTGCTATCGTACCGTTGTTATTGTAGGTCGGTATGATGATCACGGTCTTCAGATCCTTGAGTCTTTCGCGGTATGTTCGATCGGTCTGCGTCATATCCTTATATCAGTCATTGCAGCGCTCACCTTCATCGCAACTGCCTCATTATGAATGACATTACATTTAAGTTGTCCGTCAGGAGCAAGAGTGATGTCAAGGTTCAGTTTCAGGTCCTCTGTCGGAATAAGCGCAGAAAGGAACTTGCATTCCTTGATCGAAGAGAACATCATCTCTCTACCTGCGGCATGGGAAACAGACTCCCTTATCACTGTAAGAGTACACACACCCGGAACAACAGGTTGTCCGGGAAAATGACCTTCATATACCTTGTGACCGGCAAAAAGGGTTACATCTATCTGATATCCCGATTCTGTCGTCCTGATTTCATCAATGTTGTAGAATCCTTCCAGTGCCATCTTTATTTATGAAATGTTCCTGCCGGAACTTCTTTGTTAAACTCCTTGTCTGTGAAATCATAACGTATGCTGTCGCCTGAAGGTTCTTCAAGCATGAGCATAGTCAGCGACATGTCTTTCCTGTCAAAATTCATCCTGACAGATTTCATCTTTGCGGCTCCCCTGCCCTTGACAGGAAGCAATGTGACCACGTAGAAGTCCTGCATGTCAGCCACTTCCATATTGAAGCCTGATGCCATTGATTTGACATCACCAGTCATGCATGCGGAAAGGATCTTCTTCAATTCCTTCAACATAGGATTGGAATTCACCTTCACATCCATCACATTTCCTGCATTCTTCATGGTGAAGTCAGTTTCGGTAAGCATTATGTAGTCACCATCGTCAAACGCTAACAGAATGTTTTCGGGCCTCATATATGTGAACCTTCCTTCCTTGCTCACTTCCTGAGCCAGTACAGCCATGGACCTGATCTGCGTGAAGTCGCACGTTATCGTCGTTATGTCAACGCTTTTCTCCGCCAGAGCCTTTTCAAATTCAGCCTTCACATCCTGGGCACCTGCACAAACCCCGGCGAGCATAAGGATACATATTGTAATGAACTTCTTAAGCATAAGCATTCGTATCAAACATTTCTTCTATTGTAACCACCTTATAATCATTGTCTTCCAGATATGTCAGAAGCATTTCCAGAAGAAGGTCGGAGTCATTGCAGCGGTCATGAAGCAATATTACGGAACCAGGATAGAGAGCACCTGAAATCTTCTTCATTACCTCTTCCCTCGTACGCCCCTCCAAAGTGTCCATTGACCTCACATTCCAACCGATTGTAGTCAGTCCGGCCATCCTTACAGCCTTGCCGATTCGCGGATTCGTGACTCCGAACGGAGGTCTGAAAAGCATCGGTTTCCTGCCGGTACATTCAAGGATGGCATGAGCAGTGTCATCAATTTCCTTCTGCACATCCGCCAGGCTCTTCAAAGGAAAGGTTCCGGTATGACTCCATGAATGGTTTCCCACGACATGACCGGCATCCGTTATCATCCTTACGGTTTCCTTGTCAGAAACGATCTTTGAACCGATGAGGAAGAAGCACGCCTTAACACCATGTCTTTCAAGGACTTCCAGCACCTTCGGAGTCATCGGAGAAGGACCGTCATCAAAAGTAAGCACTACAATCTTTTCTTCCGTCTTTTTCCTGCACAGTGCCTTGAGATAGACTCCGCTTCCGATACTGGCCGAAGCCCATACCAGAAACGAAAGAACCATGACAGCCACCACTATGACAATCAGCCAATACATCTTTTCAAGACTGTAACTGCAGGAGATGAACTCCATAATCCGTTATAAATCACCACTTCCTCAGCACCGCTTCGAATCATTTCCACGGCGTCGGAAAACATCATGGCAGAGGCTGTAGGAAAGAGTCCATGCTGTCCGAACGAGTTCCACAAGACTTTTGTTCCCGGAACGGTTCCATATTTATCTGCACATTCTTCAGCGCTCATTTCACTTTCCGGAAAATCAATACGTGTGACTTCCGCAATGCTGACAGATGACTTTCCGGATGTCATGACGGCAAATACGGCACCTTCGCCGCACTCTCCTTTTCTCCATGTACCCATCCTTCTCATGATCTCATGCTGAGAGTCCGTCTTCTCGTCAAAGGCACCGATGAGCATTCTTGAAGCGTCACCATCCGCAGCCCTCATGAAACCATCCAGAAGAGCATCCTCGAAACTATGTCCACGGTTGACATATGTCATGTTATAGCAATGGTTGTGGCTCAGCAATGCTATCTGTCCTCCGACGGTATTGAATGTCGACTGGATGAATGGAGTCGGATTGAGAAGTTCCTCCTTGTCGTTGATCACATTTCGGAGAAATTTCTCGCTGTCAGCAAGACATCCGTAACCGGTGGCGGTGATTATTGCATCGAGACTTCCTATCCCGTCAATGCCTCCGATACACTCCACGGCAGTAGAAACAGACATCTTTATCACCCTGCTCATACGTCGACGCAGGCCCGCATCGGGGATGAGGGCCTTGATATCAGTCTGTACCTGACTGTCTTTCACTATCTTCTCGATATATAATCCCATACAAGTCAATCCTTTGCAAATACCACAGAAGAACAGTTGCCTCCGAATCCGAACGAATTGGAAACAACACAAGTGACAGGGACACCGGTCCTGAATTCCTTTTCAGGTACAATTCCCGTGCCTGACATAGGAGTGGTGTGATTGATATTCGGCCAAATTATGCCATGCCGTATCGACAAGGCGGACCATACCGCTTCAAGACCTCCGGCAGCAGCCAATGTATGTCCGGTGAATCCTTTGGTGGAACTGAACGGAGGGACATTATCTCCAAACAGTCTTTTCAGAGCCACGCTTTCGGACATGTCGTTGTTGCCGGTTCCAGTGCCATGAACATTTATATAGTCCACATCACCGGCAGACATCCCTGCCTTTGCGAGAGCATCCGACATTGCCAGAAAGGCTCCGTTTCCTTCGTCTGACGACGCGGTCTGATGGTGGGCGTCGTTTCTGTTGGCGTAACCTTTCAGATAGCAGTACGGCTCCCTGCTGACGGTGTCTTCTCTTTGAAGGACAAGATATCCCGCTCCTTCGCCGAGATTAAGGCCGGCACGGGTCTCGTCAAATGGCCTGCAAACTTTCTCATCAAGGATTCTCAATGACTTGAAACCGTTGAGAGTGAACGCACTGAGGGCATCAGTGCCTCCGGCAACTACGCAGTCCAGGATTCCATGCCTGATAAGTCTTGCTCCTATCATCAAGGCGTTTGCAGCGGATGAACATGCGGTGCTTACAGTCGTCCTGTATCCTTTTATTCCGCAATGCTCCGCAATTGCATCTGTGCTTGCATAGCAGTCGTGCATCTTCACATCACGAAGACGGCCTGACGAAGGGTCTTCCATGAATGAGACGAAGAAATGTTCCGTAAGGTCCATTCCTCCGACAGATGTTGACGAAACAAGGCCTACACGCAGTCCTTCCGGGATTCCGGCATCCTTGATGGCCTCCCTTGCGGCAAGGATTCCCAGAAGTGCAGTCCTCGAAAGATGCTTCTTTTCAGGGATTCCAGCCATTGCGGACAGGTCACTGTTGGTGATCTTGAGTTCTCCTACGGGGAGTCTGTTGCCGGTCACAAGAATCTCAGGAGAATCGGATATGCCGCTTCTGCCCGAACGCATGGAATCCATATTCTCCTTTACGCCGACACCCAGTGCCGACACCACTCCCAGACCGGTTACAGCAATCCTCATGACTATTTCCTGTTGTTCACGATGTACTCGGCGAGAGTCCTGACTGAATAGAATACAGGCTTTGCCTCTGCGCTGTTGGCGAGTTTCACTCCGTAGTTCTTCTCGAGGATAAGGATGATCTCAAGAGCGTCGATTGAATCGAGGCCGAGACCGTCACCACCGAAAAGCGGTGCATCAGCATTGATTTCCTCTGGTGTGATCTCCTCAAGGTTGAGTTCTTCGATAAGGTGTTCCTTAAGTTCCTGAATAATCTGTTCCATAATTGCAATTATTTGATTTCCAATATTTTTAATGATACTTTTCTGTTTTCTCCCAGTTTGTCACACCATCCGCATATCACGGCCTTGGCATAACCTCTCTCTATGAGCATCGCTGCATATTTCTCTGTTTCTTCCTGATTGTCATCAATGAAGAATGTGTTGTCTCCCTGGAATTTGTTCCTTATGCAGATTTCACCGGCTGCAACGCTAGGAAGCGTATATACGAATACGGCAGGCGATGTGCCTTCCGGCAGCCTCTGTTCGAGAATCCTCTGATGTTCCAGGTCCGTGTCGAGTGAAGCGGAAGAATTCGCCATTATAACGGCAATGTCAGTCCTTTCATACTTGTCAGACAACGGTCTCTCCCGGAGAAGATTCTCCACCGCGATATAAGCGGCCTTGCATAAGTCGCTCATCTTGAAGAACTTCATATTGGCATCTTCAAGGGCCCTATATTCTTCCCTGATCTGTTCAGCGAAAGGATGTTCCGAAACCGGAAGTTCATATTCAGCGGTGACCTGCACTTCTCCTGCATCGGGACAGATGCTGTCCGGATCTCCGCATTCTTCTGCTGCAATCACGATAGCGGCATTGCATCCTCCAAAGCCGGATGCGGTCTTCACGCATCTCTGTATTTCAAGCGGACGATGCTCGGATGATATGTTGACAGGGCATGGAACGCCCATTTCCGAGAATCCGTATGTACCGTAAACGGTCTTTTCCCTGAGTTCATTCAGGCATATGAGGGTCTCAACAACTCCTGAAGCGCCGAGAGTATGGCCGATATATCCTTTGACACTGTTCAGAGGAGTGTCGGCAAGTTCCGCCCATGTGACAGCCTTGCTTTCCATCTCGTCATTGTATGCCGTGGCAGTGCCGTGAGTGTTGACGAAACCGATGTCAGATGGAGTGACACCAGCCTCCTTCATGGCGTTGCTGATGGCATAATACAGGCCGTCACCTGTCCTGGACGGTCCCGAGATATGGTTGGCGTCATTTGTCACCGATCCGCCCTCAATCCTCATGTATGGCTGTTTCGCCTTGCTGCGGTCGGATGTGAGAAGGACGCATGCACATGCTTCTCCAAGGTTCAGACCGTTTCTCGCTGCGTCGTATGGACGGCAGTTCGAAGAACTGATGGATTTGAATGAAGCGAATCCGGTAGTGATGAATTCACAGAGCATGTCACATCCTACTACGATGACATGGTCGCACTGACCTGCAAGAATGAGCCTTCTTCCGACAACCATTGCAGAAACTCCTGATATGCAGGCATTTGAAATGACCATAGGTCTGGTCGCGGCATTGAAATATGCTCCGACTTTCTTCGCTGTTGCATAAAGGAATGCATCTTCCGGAAGATTATCTGTATTTCCTTCGAGAAGTGCCACATTGCCTTTTGTGGTCGATATCACGAGTCTGACAGAGGAATCTGCAAGTGACAGTCCGGACTCATAGAGAACCTTTCCGATCTGAGAGATCATCAGGGATTCGAGTTCCGTACATCCTTCAATCTTCTGCTTGTCCGGTATGATGCCGGCAATCATTCCATAGGCCTCATTGTATCTGAGACCGCTTTGATATGAAGCGATTGCGGAGATGGTCTGGTTTCCGTCTCCTGCTGCGGTGGCCATAGCCTCCGCTCCGAACCATATGTTTCTGCTCATTTCAGCCATTTCTTTTTCCATTCTTCAACAAAAGGAGGAAGGGTCAGGCAAAGTTCGCCGTTTGAATCCAGGAAGACCTGCATCGTGGAGCCCTTTACCGCTATTTCACCGTCGGAAGAACGTCTGATGATATATTCAAAGCATAGTTTCGCCGCAGGAGAATCGATATATCTTGTCTCTATCACGGCTGTCTCACCGACAGAAAGAGGACGCAGATATTGAAGGTGCATGTCCACGATAGGTGCAGTGAAGCCATTCGCATACATGTCGAGATAGCCTATCCCGTCATATTTCTTTCCGAATGCCTCTCTGCCGTCCTCGAAATAATGCACGTAGTTTCCATGCCATACTATCTTCATGGAATCCACTTCGCTGAAACGGACTTTAAGATCTGTCTCGGCGGTCAATGCAGCCTGTGATTCAGGCCTCTGTCCCCTTCTTCTTACCATCTGTATCCAAGAATATCTTCATTCTGCATCCTGCGACATGTACTCCGTCAATCCTGCATTCCGCCTCGATGAGCGATATGCCCATGACTTCCTGAAGCACCTTCACTTCTGTCGAAATCACGTTTCCAGTTGCCGGAAGCATGTCTATGCTGAACTTGTTTACCGATCCTATATATCCGACAGGGACTTCCTGACCTTCCGAACGGAACACATATCCGACACGTGCTGCCGCCGATTGGGCGATGTGTTCGATAAGCCCGCATTCAGTGAGATGGCCGTCCTTCACAAAGATATTGTCTTCCCTTACATAAAGTTCTGTGCAGGAAATGCCGTCTTCTATTCCAAGAAAACGGTCGACCATGACGATGGGAGCCCTCTGGGGGATAAGATCAAGTATCTCCATTACGCTTTTCTGCAAACCATTATTGAATGACCCATTCCGAGACCGTCATAAATGGTCTCGACTTTAAGACCTGCTGCCTCTACACATCTTGCCATGTCGTCGGAATGATACATCTTGCTGTTTCCGTTGGCAAGTGCCGTGAAGTATATGCTGGTGAGTGTCAGGCAGTAAGCCGCAGTCTCGAACTGCTGTCTGTCCCAGAATGTCTCCATAATGTAGAGACGTGAGTGGTCGTCCATGGATGCAGCGGCCCTGCGGCAGATGCTTGTGACCTCCTCTTCCGAGAAGCAGTCAAGGAACTGGCTCATCCAGATCACGTCGAATGCAGGTGTTGGGAATGCAGTGTTCTCGTCGAGAAGATTGCCGCCATATCCATGTATGCGGTCTGCACCCGGAAGGCCAGCGGTCTGCTGACGCATCATTTCAAGTTGCTGCGGAAGGTCCATGATGGTAACTTCTACCTCAGGATCATAACCCACGCAACGGAGAGCCCAACGTCCTGTGTTGCCGCCCACATCAAGAAGTCTCTTCACATTGTGACCTTCCTTGAAGATCACTTTGAGAGCCTGGTCGAACGACTCGTCAGAATAGAAATGGTCGAAACCGAACCAACTCTTCTGCACCTGTTCAGGAAGACTTGACAGTCCCTCATAGATGGTAGGCCATTCACCGAATACCTTGAGTCCGGCAGGACGGCTTTCCTTCAATGCCTCGTCGAGGTGGAAGAGACCGAGATAGTTCACATCATGGTTGAAATTGAGGTTGGCTCTCACCATCTTGTCGTTCAGGAGGAACCATCCGGCTTTCGAAATGACATATTTGTCGTCCTTCACAAGCACTGTTCCGATGGAAAGTGATGCTTCGAGGAGTACCTGAGCGGCATAGTTCGATATGCCTGCATGCTCTGAAATCTCCTTCTGAGTCACTCCCTGCCTGTTTTCAGATATATAATCGAGGATTCCGTATTCGAGCATGAGTCTCGACACCTGGAACACCATCGGTGCGAATGCGATTTCCTGAGCGCGACGCTGTGCTTCAAGTGCAGTCTGCTGCTCATGAGAATATATCTTCTCTAATTGTGGGGTAAGTTTCATGGTTTAATATTGATATCAGTCGTTCCAAAATTCATAGAAATTGAACCATTGGCGAGGATAGTCCTTGACGGTATCCTCCAATGATCTCACATATGTGTCCAGCAATGTATCCGCATCTGTCCTTCCTGCCACCTCGGTGAACATGAACCTGTATGTACATCCCTTCTCCCTTACGGAATAATAGAACACGACAGGAACCCTGCACTTGGCGGCAATACGGAACGGTCCTATCGGGAAATGTGCCTTTCCGCCGAGAAAATCCTTTTCCACGGCAGTGGCCTTGTCGATGTGACGGTCTCCGTTAAAGCAGACATACTCGCCTTCGTTCAATACAATCTTTATTTGAAGTATCGCTTCAATTGACCCTTGGTTAACAGGTATTATCTTGTAGTTTGAATCTTGCGATTCTTTTTCAAGAACCTCACGGATCTCCTGTCTTTCCACATCGAACATGACGATGTTGATCTTCTTTCCGTAATCACCGAAAAAGACAGAACCTGCCTCCCAGCAACCTACATGCGCTCCGATCATAATGACGCCCTGATCACCGTTGATGATTTCAAGGAAGCGTTCGTAATTGTCGAAAATAAAATGAAAGCGGTCCTTCATGCCGCTTTTCAATGCGATCTTGTCTATCAGAGTCTGTCCGAAGACAAAATAATGCATATATAATTCAACCGCCGAACGGATACGGCCATAACCCAGTCTTTTCCTGTTGTATGACCATATCGCCTTGGTCGCTTTCGGTGCGAACGGGATGAAGTAGACTGCTACGAAAGCAAGAAGCACATATGCGCATCTGACACCGAAAAGCCTTATCGTGTGGACGAAGATAGCGTTACCTGTCTTGCCTCCACGCGACTGGCCTTTCCATTTTCTGTCAGTCTGCTTATCCATTTATCTTTTTAGAGAGCAGTTCATAGAAATCGTCGAAAGTCTTTACTCCGACAAAGTCCGGTGCTGTAAGTGTAACGCCGAAATTCTGTTCTATAAGAACCACTACGTCCACGAGGTCAAGGCTGTCAAGGCCGAGTGTCTCCTTGAGAGGAGCCTCTGGTGTGATCACCTCTGCATCTGTTTCAAATTCTTCAGCCAAAACCTCGTTGGCTTTAAGGATTATTTCTTCTTTTGTCATATTTAGGATTATTTAAGTTTTCTGATTATCAATGTTGAATTTGTTCCGCCGAAGCCGAATGAATTGCTGAGGAAAGTGTCGAATTCCACATCTACCCTTTCTCTTGGGATGTTGAGCGAAACCGCTGCCTCATCCGGAGTTTCAAGGTTAAGGTTCGGCGCGACGAATCCGTTCTGCATCATGAGGATGGAGTAGATCACTTCACTTGCTCCTGCCATCCACATCTCGTGACCGGTCTGCGACTTTGTAGATGTCACATATGGCTTATGGTCACCGAACACCTCGTCAATTGCCTTGGCCTCGTTCCTGTCACCTACCGGTGTGGAAGTCGCATGCGCATTTACATATCCTATCTCGCTTATGTCGATGCCGGCATCCTTTATGGCCATGAGAAGCGAACGCTTCGGACCGTCTACATTAGGCACCGAAATATGGTCACCGTTTGAAGAGAATCCGTATCCGATCACCTCGGCAAGGATTGTCGCTCCCCTTTCTACGGCCGATTCGTAACTCTCAAGTACGAGAGTTGCAGCACCGCCGCTTGGAACGAGTCCGTCTCTGTTGCTGTCAAACGGACGTGAAGCCTTTTCAGGCGCATCTTCTCTGGTGGAGAATGCACTGAGTCCGTCGAAGTTTCCTACTGAATAAACATTGACCTCTTCTGCACCGCCGCAGATCATGCAGTCCTGAAGACCGCTTCTGATGAGGAGATATGCCATTCCGATAGAATGAGAACCGCTGGCACATGCTCCTGAAACGGTGAAGTTGATTCCTCTGAGGTTGAATATTGTGGAGAGGTTCATCGTAATGGTCGAATTCATGGACTGGAAGATGTTTCCGGATCCGACCATAGCGGTGTTCTTCTTTTCCCTGATGATGTCGATTCCGCTTATCACTGCCTCTGCACTGCTGTCATTTCCATAAAGGATGCCTACTTCCCTTGCTGCAAGGAATTCCTTGTCTATGCCGGCCTGAGCGAGTGCCTGTTCTGTGGCCATGAAAGCATATTTACCTTCCTCCGGAAGACAAAGTCTCTGTCGTCTGTCCACCTTTCCTTTAAGGTCAGGGACGCGTACGATACCCGTGAGTGCGGACCTGTAGCCGATTTCCTTTCTGGCAGGATCGATACCGATTCCCGAACGGCCTTCATATAATGATTCCTTTACCTGGTCGAGGCTTTCACCGATGCACGACCAGATACCCATACCTGTAATTACAACTCTTCTGTTCTTTTCCATTATGTATAAAGTCCTCCGTTGATTGATATGACCTCACCTGTTATATAAGCGGAATTTTCTGATGCAAGGAATGAGACGAGTTCAGCAACCTCAGAAGCCTCACCAAATCTTCCCGCCGGAATCATCTTCTTGAGGTCAGCCTCTGGAAGATCGCTTGTCATATCCGTGCGGATGAAACCGGGAGCGACAGCATTGACTGTGATACGTTTCTTTGCTACCTCCTGGGCAAGAGCCTTGGTCGCGGCGATAAGGCCACCTTTGGCGGCAGAATAATTGGTCTGACCTGCCATGCCCTTGATTCCCGACAATGAGACGATGTTGATGATTCTGCCCCATTTGTTCATGATCATATTCTTCAAAAGAGGCTGTGTGGCATTGTAGAAGCCGTCAAGAGTGATTGAAAGCACTCTGTGCCAGTCCTCGGCAGGCATCCACATCATAAGGTTGTCCTTCCTTATGCCGGCATTGTTCACCAGCACTGAAATATATTCGCCCGGATGAGCCTCATGCCAAGCCTTGAGCGCTGCTTCGGTTGCGGATGCATCGGCGACATCGAACTGCATGAGTTCGCCGTCAGATCCAAGTCCACGGATTTCATCAAGAGTCTGCTGAGCCGCTTCGACATTCGAAACGAAATTGACAAGAATCCTGTATCCGTCCTTGGCGAGTCTGAGAGCAACAGCCCTGCCGATTCCTCTTCCAGCACCTGTAACAAGAGCGTATCTAAGTCCTTCCATAGGTTTTTTACTTCTTTAGATAATCGATTATATCTCTGATTTCCTGATATTTAGGAGTATCTTCCTTGAATGCAGGTACGATAGTCCTTATCTCATCATACAGTTTCTTCGTGCTGCTTGAAAGTCTTCCGCTCATTTCAAGGCAATCCACAGCCTGAACGAGAGCCATCATCTGAATGGCCATCACCTGATAGGCGTTCTCGACCACATGACGGCAGATGAGTGCCGAGTTGGTACCCATGCTCACGATGTCCTGGTTGTCATTGTTGTTAGGAATCGAATGGACATACATAGGATTCGAGAGGGTCTGACATTCAGCGGTAGTAGAGGTTGCAGTGAACTGTGAGGCCTGAAGGCCATAGTTGAGTCCGAGCGTTCCCATATTCACGAAAGGAGGAAGAATGCCATTGATCCTGTCGTGGAAGAGATAATTCATCTGACGTTCTGTGAGCATTGTCATCTTTGTCACGGCAATCTTGAGTTTGTCCATCTCGAAAGAGACATAATCGCCGTGGAAGTTGCCGCCGTGGATGACTGTCTTTGCAGCAGGATCGATGATAGGATTGTCATCAGCCGAGTTCAACTCGTTCACAAGCACCTTCTCCGCATTGACAAGTTCGTCATATACAGGACCGAGGATCTGCGGGATACATCTGAGAGAGTAATAAGGCTGCACCTTGTGTTCGAATACGCTCTGCTCCTGTCTGTGATAGAGTTCCTCTTCCCTGCTGCGCATAGCCTTGCTGTCAGACGATATCTCACGGAGCATTTCCGCAATGCGGCGCTGTCCTTCGTGGTGCTTGAGACCGTTGAGAGTCTCTGACATGAAATCGTCATATGATGAAGCGATCTCATTCATCATCACGGATGACATGAGGCTCCAATGAATCAGTTTCCTTGCATAGATGAGGTTGGTGAGGCCGATACCGGTCATCACAGCCGTACCGTTCGTAACAGCCAGTCCTTCACGGACATGCATTGACAAAGGCTTCAGACAGTTCTCTTCAAGCACCTCTGCTGTCTTTCTGAAAGAGCCTTTATAGAAGACTTCGCCTTCACCGATAAGAGCAAGCGCAAGATGTGCCAACTGAACGAGGTCTCCGCTCGCACCTACGCTTCCATGTTCGGGAATCATAGGATAGATTCCTCTGTTAAGGAACTCGACGAGCAGGTCCACTACCTGGATGTTGACTCCGGAATGAGCCTGTACGAAAGTCATAAGTCTGGCAAGAATAGCCGCTCTGACATATTTGTAGCCGAGAGGGTTACCTGCACCGGTAGAATGGCTTCTGATGATGTTGTACTGTAGTTCCTTGAGGTGTTCGTCTTCGATCTTCCACTGTGCCATAGGGCCGAAACCGGTGTTGATTCCGTAAATCACCTTGTCCTTGGCGAAATCCACGAGAAAATCGTAGCATGCTATGATTCTTTCCCTGCAAGACGGTGTCAGGGAGACAACGACATCCTCATCGGTCAGGATCTTCTCTATATCTTCGAAAGAAAGATTTAAATCTATCTCAATACGGTTCATTGCTTTTCGATCAGTAAAAATAACATTTATGATAAATCATGCAAAGTTAACATTTTTGGCAAAACACTCCAAAAATATTATCAATCAGAAGATATTATTTGAATTTTGGGTGATTTGGGATAAATTTGCGGAGAATGTAAAACTACGTTTGTCAGATGAGGATTCTCCATACCAGTGACTGGCATCTTGGTCACATGATCTACGGATATGACCGCACGGAAGAGCAGGCGGCAATGCTTGAAGCAATGTGCGGCATCGCATCGGAGTACAAGCCGGACCTTTTCGTTTTGTCAGGGGACGTTTTCCATGTCTCACAGCCTTCTGCGGCCGTTCAGACAATGTTCACGAATGCAGTTTCGGCATTGAGGCATGCGTGTCCCGACATGGTGATCGTAATAACCGCCGGCAATCATGACAGCGCTTCGAGACATGAGGTTTTCAGGACTCCCTGGAAGACTCTAGGAGTGCATATGACCGGTAACATTTCGAAGGAAAATATTGAAGATCACGTGATTGAACTTCCTGGTAAAGGATATGTCGCCGCAATTCCATATTGCAGCGACCGCAATATGCCGGAAGGGTTCTACCAGAGCGTTCTCGACCACATTTCCGAAAGGAATCAGGATAATCTCCCGGTCACAATGACCGCCCATACCACCGTATCCGGCTGCGACACCACAGGCCACGAAGGCATGAATGAACTTGTTGTCGGAGGCATCGACGGTCTTGAACTCTCAGACCTGGGAACAGGATACGATTATCTCGCTCTCGGGCACATCCACAGGCCACAATACATATCAGGTGGAGAAGGCCGCGTCAGATATAGCGGGACTCCCCTTCCTGTGTCGTTTGACGAAGCATATGGACATTCAGTGACGATAGTCGATATCGCTTCACATGGCGACAGACCGAAGATAACCTGTGTAGAAGTGGAGAATCCATGTCCTATGGTGACATTGCCTTCTGAAGGATTCGCGACATGGGATGAGGCTAAGACACTTCTCTCGGAATTCCCTGCCGACATTAAGGCGTACATCAGGTTGAATGTCGAGGTCGAGGATTATCTTCAACCTGATGCATTTGCTGTCGCTCAGTCGCTGACCGATGGCAAGGCCTGCCGTTTCTGTCACATCAACACAAGGAGAAAAACCGTCTCCGGCAGCGTCCGCAAAGAGATGAGCATAGAGGAGTTCAAGAAAGAAAGTCCTGTGAAAATCGCTGAGAGATATGCGGAAGATAACGGTATTTCATTTGATGAAGAACTTCATATGATCTTTGATGAAGTACTGAAAATCATTGAAGAAGAATCCAGGGAAGAATAAGGGAGGGATATATGGAACTGCAGAGACTTACTATACATAACATCGCTTCTGTTGAAGATGCAGTGATTGATTTTGACAAGGGACCGCTTTCGGATTCGGACGTCTTTCTCATTACAGGAAAGACCGGTTCGGGAAAGTCAACCATACTTGATGCCATATGTCTGGCCTTGTATTCTTCCACTCCACGTCTGAAGAACACAAGCATGCAGGGAGATGTTCTGGACGGTGACAAGACTGTCAAGATAAATGACCCGCGACAACTCATGCGAAGAAACACAGGTGACGCCTTCGTGAAACTTGCATTTGTAGGAAACGACGGGATCCCGTATGAAAGTGAATGGAGCGTTTCAAGGGCAAGAAAGAAGCCAGCCGGAAACCTCCAAAGCAAGAAATGGGCTCTCACAGACCTTAAGAACGGGGTGACATATGACAAGGACGATGACATCAGACCTATTATCCATAATGCAGTAGGCCTCGATTTCAGCCAGTTCTGCCGCACTACCCTTCTTGCTCAGGGAGAATTCACCAGATTCCTTAACAGCAAGGACGAAGACAAGGCCGCCATCCTCGAAAAGATCACAGGAGTCAATGTGTACAGCATCATAGGCAAAAAAATTTACGAGATCACTGCCACTAAGCAGAGCGCTGTCGATCGGATCGAAAGGCAGATAGGAGATGTCATTCTTCTTCAACCTGAGCAGATTGCCGCATATGAAAAAGAGCGTGAAGACATTAGCGCTGAATACACCAGATATCAGGGCATAAAGTCAGTACTGGAAAACAAGAAAAGAATTCTTGAAGTCATATCGGAGTGCCGGAGAGAACTTGAAGCAGCAGACGTAAGGAAGGAAGAACTTTTCGTGAGATACAAGGCGGTTGCCGCTGGTAAACGGAAGATAGATGCTGACATTTCTCTTTGCAAGACACAGATTGCTGCTGCTGAGGAATATATATCGAATGAAGAGAAGCGGTCCAAGGCCATTAAAGGGCTCCAGGCAATCCTTGCCGACCTCAGGCTGATATATGATGCACGTAATGTCATCTCACGCGAAAATGCAAAGATTACTGAGGGACGCAGACTTCTTGATGGTGAGATCAGGGAGGCAGAGACAGCGTCAGTCCTCATGCAGACCGAAGCACGTCTCGCTCATGAGAATCAGAAGAAGTTACTCGATGAAAAAGAGAAGGAATTGTCCGGGACAGGTCTGCCGGATTTAAGAGCCGCCAAGGAAAAACTGATTGAAAGGAGAAACGATCTTTCGATTGCTCTGACACGTCTTCACGCCGTGGAAACGGAGAGGCAAAGAGCGTCCAAAAGAATTGAGGATCTTGGTACGCAGCAGAATATGATAAACGAGTTGAATATCGCTGCTTCCGCCTATCCTGCCCGTCTCAAAGAGGCTGAAATGAAAAAGGACGTGTGCGCCCAGATGCTTGAAAGACATAAGGACAGCGTGAATTCATGGGCAAAAAGCATAAGGACAAAACTGTCCGATGGTGACATCTGTCCGGTCTGCGGTCAGGTTGTGCTCGACACGGCATTCGACGAAGAGGCAATGGATATGCTGTTCCGACAGTCTGAAGAGGCATATAATGCCGCAGTCAAAGAGCATGAAGCAATCAAGGGTGAGGCTGACAGTCTGAATGCGAGACTCTCTCAGGCCAGAATGAATCTTGAAAGATCCACAATACTTCATCAGGAGGACAAGTCTCTTGAAAAGGCCCTTGGAGCACTCACACAGGCGTGTAACAAAATTAGTTTAAATCCTGATATTGAGAATATTGCAGAAATAATACAGATTTTCGAGACTGAGAACGAGGAAAGCATTACAAAACTGACTGACGGCATTGTCTCAGCAGAAATTCTAGAAAAGGAATGCCGGGATTCCAGAAAGATCCTCGACCGATTGACAGAGGCAAAGCAGAAAGCCGATGAAAATGTGACTGAAGTGCTGCTCCGCAAATCGCAATGTGAAGCAGGAATTTCAGCCTCACGGACCGTCATTGCAGCCAAGGAGAAAGACATCGAAACAAGCAGCGTGAGAATTGACGCAATGGTGAATCCGGAGGATTGGGACAATATCTGGAAGGAAGACATGACCGCATTCGCCAGAGAATTGAAGGAAGCGGCCGCCTCATATGACTTTCAGGTATCTGAAAAGACAAGACTTTCATCTTCATTGGAGGCAGCCATGACTGAATCTGCTCATCTCGAGCAGACTTTCGTGAAGATAGATGAACTGAATCCGGGATGGAAAGAAAGATTGTCAGATGAGACATATGCATTCAACGGAAGGATCCTTGAAGCCGCAGGAATGCTTCTTGCCGAGTCAGTATCACTTGAAGACCGCAAGGATCAGAACCTCAGCAGAAGGGCCGACGCAGAGAAGGCATTAAAGATCCTCTCTGAAAACGAGATATGGACTGATGAATTTCCTGACACAGAATCCATCATGCTGAAAATCAAGGAAACAGACGCACTCATGTTCTCGTCAGGAGAACGCAACGGAGAAGTGCAGAAGATTCTGGAAGACGACAGGATAAACAAGGAAAGACAGGGAAAGTTGATGGAAGAAAAGGAGACATTACGTGCTGACCATGAGAAATGGAACCGTCTCAACATGCTTATAGGTGATGCTACCGGCAAGAAATTCAGACAGATAGCACAAAGTTACATCCTGTCAAATCTGATTGCATCCGCAAACTCATACATGAAGACATTGACCGACAGATATACCCTGAAAGTGACACCTGGAACGTTTGTCATAATGATTGAGGATGCCTACCAGGGTTATGCGTCAAGAGCAGCAAGCACCATCTCCGGCGGTGAGAGTTTCCTAGTATCCCTCTCGCTCGCCCTGGCGCTCAGCGACATAGGACAGAAACTCGCGGTCGACATACTCTTCATTGATGAGGGATTCGGAACATTGAGCGGCGAACCGCTTCAGAACGCGATTTCTACGCTGAAATCCCTTCACAGAAAGGCCGGAAGAAGAGTCGGCATAATCAGTCATGTGGAAGAACTCAGAGAACGTATTCCGGTTCAGATCCGCGTCAACCAGGAAGGCAACAATTCCGCAAGCATGATCGAGGTGATATGAAGAAGATCTGTCTGCTGATATTCATCCACCTCTGCATTGCTGCATCTGCAGGAAACGACTCGACATCAGTCAAAAGCCGTTTCAGGCATGAACTGGGCATGTACGGAGGCATAGGATATATCCTGCCGACAAACGGTTTCTACTGCGGTTTCAATCCACTTGGCAGACATTTCACCGACACACGGTCAGCATTTGTTCAATATTCATTCTCATATCCGGAATCTTCCCGCTATGGCCGTCTTTATCCCTCTGCATATCAAGGATTCAGCATCGGCATCAACTCATTCGGAAGTCATGAACACATAGGCACACCGATATCACTGCATTTCCATCAGGGAGCAAGTATTGCTTCGCTAGGACGGCGGTTAACCCTTGATTACGAATGGCATCTCGGACTCTCTTACGGCTGGGTGACCGGCAATGACGGTCTCACTGCCTCAATGACCAACATAACGCTTGGCGGAGGATTCTTCCTTTCATGGAGGCCGAAGGACAGATGCAGATTCACCCTCGGACCTGAATTCACACATTTCTCTAACGGTGACACTTCTTTCCCGAATCTCGGTACCAACACGGTCGGTGTAAGGATGGGCATATCAGCACTGTTCGGGCCTCAAAGAAGCACTGTTACTACCGCCCGTATTTTCGCTGCGGAAGGAGAAAAGAAGAAGTTCAATGAGAGAATGTCATATGACCTGACTTTGAGCGGAGGCTGGAGGGGTGACAGATTCTTATATGACGGATCGATAGTAATGATAAATGACAAGTTCCCCATAGCCTCGATTTCCTTCAATCCCCTCTTCCATTTCAACAGATATCTCAGCATGGGACCGGCCCTCGATGTCGTTCTTGACCGAAGCGCCAACCTTCTGGCATACGAAACGGATGCCTCTGGAACGATAGGATACAATTATCCCCCGCTTGTGGACCAGATCGCTCCTGCTGCCTCTATGAGGGTGGAAATCAGGATGGCGATGGTGGCCTTGAACGGAGGATTCGGATATTCTTTCAGTTACGATGAATCCGACATGGATGTCATGTTCGGTATCTTCAACCTTAAAGCCTTTCTTTCAGATGTGATGTACATCGGCCTGAGTTATAGGCTTTCAAGCCGGATGTACACCCACAATCTTACATTCGGTCTCGGTTGGAGACTATGAAACTACAATACTACCTTCATTGAAAGTCCGTTGTATCTCACTGTCTGAGTCTTGCCGACTCCATTCTTCGATACAGGGATTATGTTGAAAGTCCTTTCCTGAAGCATGCCAGGGAATTCACCCTCTCTTTCTTCAATCGAGAGCAGTTTCATCCTGTCATCATATTCGAACTCGATCATCGAGTAAAGGCCCTTTTCATAGTTGTAGTTCACGTTCTCGTCTTCATAAAGAGTAAAAGAGCCGTCAGCACCCTGATATACATAAAGATCGATCACATCTGCCGGTTTCTCGTCAGACCACCGGATCTGCGGGCCGAAAGGCACGATCGAGCCTGCACGCACATACAGAGGCATCCTGTCATATGGTGCTGCAACAGCAGCAGACTGGTTTCCGGCAACGAATTCATTGGTATAGAAGTCATACCATCCCTCACATTCAGGGAAATAGACCTCCCTAGAACGAGCGCCGTATTCATAAACTGGAGCAACGAGGAACGCCGGACCGAACATGTATGTATCACCGTTATTCAGTACATCCACATCATCCATGAAGTCCATCACGAGCGGACGCATGATCGTGTAATCATCGAAATAAGTCATTCCGGCAAGCGAATAGATATACGGCATGAGGCGGTAACGCAACTGAGTGTAATAGAGGATTGACTCGTATGCAGGATGTCCTTCCGGAGCGATTTCCCAAGGCTCGCGGAACGGGAACTGTCCGTGAGCACGGTAAAGCGGGCAGAATGCTCCGAACTGGAACCATCTGGTATTCAATTCTCTCCATTCCTTATAGTCCGCATTTTCCTTTCCGGTAGCGTCCCACACCTGCTGGCCGGCAACATAACGGTTCTCGACGCAGAAGCCTCCGATGTCCATGGTCCAATATGGGATACCGCTTATGGCGAAATTGAGACCGGCAGAAATCTGAGCCTTCATGTCTTCCCAGCGGGTCGCGATGTCACCGCTCCATGTTGCGGTAGAATATCTCTGGAGGCCGGCAAATCCGCTTCTGGTAAGAAGGAAGACACGTCTGTCAGGGTCCACACCTCTCTGGCCGTTGTAGATTGCGTCAGCATTCACAAGCGAATATGCATTGAAGAACTCTGTAGAAGAGCCGAGGGCAGTAGGACCGCAGAGAGCCTTGCGATACTCCATATTCGTACAGTCACGGATGTTAGGTTCTGAAGCGTCCATCCACCATGCATCTATTCCGAGAGGATAATAATGGTCATACATCTGTTTCCAGAAGAGTTCACGTGCCTCAGGGGCATATGCATCATAGAATCCGTAAAGAAAGCCCTGGCCGATCCAGTCGCGTACTCCGTCTTCATAGGCCTTGTTATACATCCAGCCCTTGTCATTGAATTCCTTGTAATGCTCTGTATCGACATAGAATTTAGGCCATACTGAAATCATCATGCGTCCGCCGAGGGCATGGATAGAATCAACCATAGCCTTAGGATCTGGAAATCTTGCAGGATCGAACTCATGGCTTCCCCATGCATCCTCTTCCCAATGGCTCCAGTCCATCACGATGTTGTCAATAGGGATATTCCTCTTTCTGAAGCCTTCAAGGGCCTCGATCATCTCAGTGGATGTCTTATACCTTTCGCGGCTTTGCCAGTAACCCATAGCCCATTTAGGCATTACTGGAGCCTTTCCGGTGAGAGTTCTGTATCCGCTGATGATCTCGTCCATGTCTTCACCGGCGATGAAATACCAGTCCATCTGTTTTGTCATCTCGCTCCACCATGAATGCTTCGCCTGCTCTACAGGATCGACGACATCATAAACTCGGAGTCCGCAATAAGACACCCATCCGTCCGGTTTCCATCCGATCTGCAAAGGAGTCTTCTCACCTGCTTCAAGATGTACGGTGAACTTGAATGCATTCGGATTCCATGCAGTCCTCCATCTTTCAGGAACGACAGTCTCTCCACCTACCTTGACAGTGGTATAGCCAGCATAATAAAGAATGAACTGATAGTCCCCTGTTGCAGGAGCCACGATCGATCCTTCATAACATATGTCAGAATCATAGAAAACGAAACCCTCAGGAAGGTTCACGACACGTTGCATTTCTGGCTCAACCAGATGCTCGAAATAAATGACAGGCTCGTCACGGACAAGTGTCTCGCCGTTTGCAGGAACATAAGTACCAGTGAGGCAGCCTTCCTTGCCGTTCTTGTCATAAAGTGTGAGCACCTCGCCCAACTGCTTGTAATCCTGAGGATTACCGAAACGCATCATTGAATAACTGTCCATAAGGACACCATATCCCTTGTTAGAGACTATGAAAGGAACGGACACCTTGGTGTTGTACTGGAACAGTTCCTCGTTCTTTCCCTTATAGTTGAACTCGTCAGCCTGATGCTGTCCGAGGCCATAGAATGCCTCGTCTTCCGGCGATTCGAAGACCTGACGGAATGTCCATCCGTGAGTGCCCTCGACTTCAATAGGCTCGAAATGCTTTCCGCCTCCCTCCTGTTCTGCAAGAAGAAGATTTCCGTCTTCATCAGTGAACCAGACTTCACCGGTCGAAATGCGGACGTTTGCATTGACTTCCGATGTCGATACAGTCACTACGCCTTCGTTTTCAGCGACTTCAAATTCAGTCTTCTCAGTCTGCGGAACGATGATCAGGCTCTGAGGGTCTGCAAACTTCTTTTCAGGAGTAGCGGATACGCGGATGATGTTTTCTCCTACGACTTCGAGACGTACTAGTCCCGGTCCGTCTTCCGAAGCGTCCGACACTTTTACTGTTATACCGCTTTCATCTTGCCTGTATGGCCCTGTACATGCACAGAATGCCATTGCGGCAGCAAGGAACAATGTTGTTACTCTGTTTTTCATATGTGGTCAGTCTTAATTGTCGTTATTCCTGATTGGCGGCAAGCCATTCGAGTCTTCTCTGGTCCGGAAGATGGGTGATCTTGAATCCGTCGAATCTTGCCTTGAAGCCGTTTCCGTCAGGACATGCAGCCATCATTCCCACCATCACAGGAGTGTTGTCCTGTAGCCAGCAGTTCCTCATCATGGTGTATTCCTTGTCGTCGAATGAATAGAATATCTCCACGGCGTCAAGTCGGCGTACAGCCTTGATCCATACATATTCCACAGGCTCGTCGAGTTCTATCACGCTCCAGTCGCTGGTCATGTGTGTCACGACGGCACTGAGATTATATTTTCCGTCGACATATTCGATTCCGGTCTTGATATAGTTCTCCTTGTCGATGCGGAGCATCAGTCCGGCCTGGTCGAAACGAACCTTGTATTCTCCTGATATCCTTACCTTTACCTCAAATTCACCACCTCTCAAAGTATAAAGGAACGGTGCGTCATCAACGGTGAATCCATAATGGGAGATACGCCAGTAGTCGCTTTGCGGAGTCACATCCATTATAAGGGTGCCATCATCGATTGACCATGATTCCGGCTCATTGAACCATTGCATTCTGTCGAGTGACTGCGCGGACATGCACATTGCCGCAAGCAGAAAAATGAAGGTAAAGAAGTATCGTTTCATATAAAATAACGATTAAAATTCAGTAGATTTGCAAAATTAACGAACTGTTGGAAAAAGTGCAACGATAAAATAAAGAATCAGACCAATGAAAAGAACACTTGCAATCTTCGCGTGCCTGGGCATTCTTGCCTGCACATCGCAGACTGAGAACAAGTCTGTAGACAGGATGACACACAATCCTGACTGTACGAACACAGAGACAATCCTTCATGTCTGGAGTTGGAATTTCCCTACAATCGCCGAGAACATGAAGCAGATTGCGGATGCGGGCTTCACAATGCTTCAGACATCTCCGGTGAACGCATGCTTCAGCCCTGAGGGCGGCAACATCAAGATCTTCGATGAGAAGGAAGGAAACTGGTACCATTATTACCAGCCTACCGACTGGACCATCGGAAACAACATTCTCGGTACCGAGGAAGAGATGAAGGCGATGCTTGATTCTGCGAAGAAATATGATATACGTGTACTTGTAGACGTACTCCCTAACCACACCGCATTCGACATCGACCTTGTGACCGATCAATTCTATGAGGCAGTAGGCGGCAGAGACAAGATGTTCCATTCATCAGGTCTCGAAGGAATCAGTGACTACAACGACCGCACTCAGTGCACCCTCCAAGGCGTAGGCGGTCTTCCTGATGTGAACACAGAGAACCCGCTTTTCCAGAAATATTACATGGGATTCGTGAACAGACTCATCGAAATGGGCGTACGTGGTTTCCGCTATGACACTGCAAAGCATATCGGTGTACATTCTGACCCTCTCGATACTGAAGCAGGAGTTACTGAAAACGATTTCTGGGATGTGGCGACAGGCCGCAAGGAAGTCCTCGGAGTTTCTCTTGCAATCCCTTACGACAGCCTTTTCGTTTACGGTGAGGTACTTCAGGACAGGAATGTTCCGGAAGAAGAATATGCAGGTTACTTCGGACAGACCGCTTCAAGTTACGGACATGTTCTCCGTGAGGCTCTTGCAAAACGCAGCGCCAAGGACATCGACCTGATTTCATGGTATCACAGGGCCGCTCCTGAGTATCTTACTACCTGGGTTGAAAGCCATGACACATATTGCAACGCAAACGAGAGTGCCGGTCTTACAGACGCTCAGATCCGTACCGGATGGGTATTCCTCACTGCTCGTCAGAACGGTACACCTCTGTTCTACAGCCGTCCTATGAACTCTACACGCGAGAACTACTGGGGCGACAACCTTCTCGGAGCGCGCGGAAATGACGAGTTCTTCCATCCTGAAGTAGTGGCTGTGAACAATTTCCGTAAGGAGATGAAAGGCATGAAGGAAGACATCCGCATTTCAGAAGACGGAGAGATAATCCTCGTAAACCGTGGTGACAAGGGAGCCGCTCTCATCAATCTCGCCATCGAGGAAAATCCAGTCGGACTCGCTACCACACTCCCTGACGGAGAATACACAGACACCGTATACGGCCAGCAGTTCAAGGTTGAAGGCGGCCTTCTCACAGGCACAGCACTGCCAGAGACTACTTATATCATTGTCAGGAAATAATCCTTCTGCCATTGTCAACATATGATAAAATTTATCATATGTTGACAATATTTATGGGAATGATATATCTGTTTACACCTAAGTGGTTGCCTTCCGACTGTCATGCTGAGCGGATTCGCTGCTATGCTGAGCATATTCGCTGTTATGCAGAATGAATTTACTGTCATGCTGAACGAAGTGAAGCATCTTTTTAGATTCTCACCGCTCCGAATCCCTTATTCTAGCGCAGAGCGATTCAATCGAAGCATTAATAGATGTAACTGTTCTTACCCTGCATGATTTTAAGCATAGTAAGAACGCCGCATTCATGTAAAACCTTAAATATTAATGATTTATAAAATTTAACTGTTCTTACCCTGTTGAAAATATTGCAGGGTAAGAACAGTTAAATTTGGAGAATGATATATCAGTTTACACCTTAGCAGTTTTCCTCTGACTGTTATGCTGAACAAAGTGAAGCATCTTTATACAGATTCTTCGCTGACGCTCAGAATGACAGATAATATAAATCAGAATGACAGGTAGTGTAAACATGTATATCATTATTATAGTTTACTGTATTGGAATCAATCATATTCGCAAAAGATCTCATCGTCAATAAGCGGGAGGAACGAATCGTTTGACTTTACACTATCACAACGAGCGCAGTAGATATATATCCTATTCGCTTCTAGTGAAGATCAGGACCGTAATGTTCACTAGAATCCTTCAATTTGTACGATTTTTGATGATTTCGGCTCGTTCTAGTGAACTTTCCATGCCCGAAGTTCACTAGACTTCCACCTTGATTATCTTCACTTATTCTATGCATCGTATCAGATTATTCGCAACGTCATATTTAACCTTCAATCTGTTATCAATTGCTTTCGTTTCCTCCATCTCAGACACTGACACACCGTGTATTGCAAGTACCTCCTTGTAAATGTACAGGTCTTCGTAATCAAGGGTGTTGAGTTCTATACCCTTATTCCACAGATATACTATCTGCTCAACATTCAAAGTCTGGCGATATTATTGAGAGATTCACAGAATTTTCTTTCATATTCCTCATCACTCTCGTCCTCGTCATAATCATCATCTGACTGTTCGCTATCATAATCGAACATTTTCATCATTTCAGTATAGATCGCCTTTGCTTCGTCGTTCTCCTCAACCATCTATTCCAGTTCAAGAACCATAATGGCATCGTCAATATTATCTGTATCAAATTCATCTTCAATCATCTCATCTCTCATTCTTTTCAGATTAAATAAGTATATCTTCATATAATACACTCTTATTTCATCTTCAGTCTTGATGTCTTACATCAGATTTATGATGTCATCAGGAGTGCGAACCGAACACCTTTTATTTTTGTCTATTTCCATCTCCGGTTCGTTTTCAATGACTGAAAACAATCTGTCTTCGTCTAAACCCTTGATGGACTCATATAAATCAGCATTTAATGGAACAAACCGTCCAAAGGCTTCCATTATTACCTGCATAATCCGGATATGAATCAACGGAAGATATCCGTTCTCGTCTGTATTGAAATCGTAATATGTTCTGAATTAGTAATCACGTGTATTCAGTTGAGAATTGAGGCCATTCATGCCTCTGACTTTACATACTTTAATGTATCAAAGTCTAAATATGCATTATTTAAGGGCGGTAAAATATTTGGCGAAATACATTCCTCACCGAACACCTTTCCATCTGCTGTCTTCAAGTAAAATTTGCCCATGGACTTGTAAACCACATATCCTGGGCGACAAAGTTCATTTCTCTTTTTTAAAGCCATCATGGCTGCTTTAAAGCCTTGATGTTTTGCTATCCGGTAAACATAATGCGAGCAGGTTTCCTTGAAAAGACACTTGTTGTGCAACTTTGTAGGAATCCTCCAATATATCCGGATAGCAAACATCAAGAGATAACGCATGGTGGTTATTTTTTGAATACTACTGCTGCAACAGCGGCGTTATAACCAGGCTTCGCACCAAAACCGAGACATCCGGATGTACCTTCGACATATGTATCGATGTTAGCCATTTCAACATATTCCCAGCCTTCAGCCTTCATGTTATCAATAAGTTTCTGTAACTGATCTGCTGCCTGCGATGCACCATCCTTCTGTCCGATCACGGCATTGAAAGGAACCACTTTGTACTCCATAATGATAAAGTTTAGTTAGTTGAAGATATCCCTACTCTTTTATGGCTTTTCGGGTTACGCCATTATAATTCTTAGCATCAATCCTCCCGGCTGAATCTGTCACCGTTTCTGTTCCATCTATGGCCATAACTGTCTTCGTATGTATTTACACCTGTCTCACGAAGTTCGGTACCATCAGTAAGGGTAACATCACTGGAACTTTTACCGGATGACGCCGCCCCTCCACAGATTGCTCCAATTACGAACAATACTATTGCGACAAATATCACCATAGTAAGGAATGTCAGTACAAGGAAGGAAAACGGAATCATTATCAGTAGATAGAACGCTGGCAACAATATGCCTCTGAGTATACGTTTTTCCATGATGTTCACAATTAAAACGTATATACAGAATCCTAATTGATATAGAATAAATATCATCCAAAAGAAATCGACATCTACACTGAAAATTGATAAAATCAACAGCACAATCGCTCCTACACCCCAAGATGCAAGTCCCCAAAGCCAGTTTATGTATACTCCTGATGTTACATTGATAGAATTCAAGGTCTCGAGTATTGCAATCAATTGGCCATATAAGAAGAATCCAAAACCTAAGAAACCTATTATGCAGCCGAACCAGCCGACCCTATGCCGTTCAAAGAACCAGGTCACATCTACATTTTCCATGCATAGATAATACAATTCAGCAACAGACACTATTGCCAGAAGGGCCACTGCAATATGTGTGAATGGATTAAATTCAAATTTGACTAAGACAATCTGCACTATCAGCAGCAGCACGATGATGAAAGTCATCAGTCCTTCTCCGATATTAGGAAGTGAGAATGACTCAAATACGTCAAATATCTTGCTTGCATCCTTTTTTACAGACTTATCTTCCGCATCTCCATCGCTATGGCTGAATTGGAGGTATTGGGAACTGGCATATCCGGCCACATGATCTGATTCAACATATATCCATTCACCACCAGACTCATTTGTATTTCCTTTGACTATATCTCCACTTTTAATACTGCCAACTATCTGTCCGTCTGTCGATGGCTGATTTCTGACATTAAGGATATCGGCATTGACACGATAATATTCCGCTCCAACCGCATTGACGATTGTAAACATAGAAATCAATAAAAGAAATAATTTTTTCATATTATTGGATAAGTAGGTAATTACCATTTAAAGTTGATTGTATATGAAATTCCGACAGAAAGGTTTTTATTAGCCTGCTTCTGTACAGGTTTGAGCATTTGATATGGGTTTATTTCATTTTGTTTGTAAATTATCGTAGAGTTGACTGCGTTTAAATCAAATACCGGGGTTATATCATATTTTACATAGAAAGCCCACTCTTTATTTTCATTTATGATACCGAATTTCAGGAAAGTGTCAAAGTTGAAAGTATTATGAAGATTCATGGCATAACCAAATTGTTCATATTCATTTTTACCATCATCCGTTACTTTTGTATTTCTTTTATATTTTGAAGCAAAGTTATAATTAGCAGTTCCACCCAAGCCCATGAACCAGGAGTCAAAATTGAGACGAAATGTTATCGGTAATCCGATCTGCAGGGCAACCAGATGTGGAATTCTGCAATTATTTCCGAATACATCGACTACTTCTTGGGTACGATGATTCTTATGTAGTGCCCAACCGGAAATCTTGCGATACTGAAGTCCGAATAAAAGGTTGAATTTATTATAATAGTCGTCACCGATTGAAAACTCCACTCTAGGAAGTGTATATGAATAAAATGAGTCCCATCCCTCCAGATCTGCACTGATTTTCACCATGTAACCGACATAACCGATTTGCAGTGAACGCTTCCTGTTCTGTTTCCTGATAAATTTTTTCTGTTCATCAGTTGTTGCATATTTTTGAGCAGAAAAATAACTGCCTTCATCACACAAAGCATAGAATAATCTGTTAATCAATTCATCTTTATGCGAAGTGTTCGGGTAGTTTTTCTCAAATTCCAGGAGTTCGGAAGACTTACTGTCATCATTGATTTTTCCCCAATCATCCTCCTCCTTGCATTTCCGATATGCGTCGAAATTAAAGTCTGATTTATAAAGATACTTCAAACAGTTGTCAAATAATTTTCTTGCACCTGAATAATCATGCTGATGATATAGTTCCAATGCGTTATAGTAATCAATATATGCTCCTGCAATCAAATATTCATCAGAAGAATTTTTGTCTGCATGTTTCTCCATGAACTCTTTATATGCAGATTCAGTATTGACTCGTTTTGCAATGTTCCAATCCTCTTCAAATGCCAGTTCTTCATATCTCTTCCTAGCCTCAAACTCATAACTCTTGATTTTGGACTGATCGAGATATTTCTTATAAGAAGAAGCAGTGTTTTCTTTCAGGGCATTATGAAACAAGATATTATCTTTCGCCTCATCAGCATATTTACCTTCCGGATATTCTCTCAGATAATTGTAATAAGAATCCAGGGTGGCAGAAGAAGATGTTTCTGCCCACAAAGCCTCTTCTTCAATGCTTCGTGTTATAATATTTTGACTTAGTGCGATATATTTCTTTGCGACTGTATCTTCCGGGTTATTTGAAAGGATGTATTCGAAAGAAGCAATAGCCTCTTCATATTCTTTTTTATTGTATAAGGATATCCCTTCTTTCAGTTTACCATTCATTTTCTTGCTGACATTCAGCCGGTCGGTCAAATACTGAATCCTTGTCTGATCTGATTCCAACGCGATTGCAGCCTTATACAATTCTATTGCATCCGAATAATTGCCCATTGCAAATGCAGTCTTAGCCATTCGTTCTGAATCTGACTGTGCAAATCCTGAGAAACAGATCATCACGGAAATCATTATAAACATCAGTCTTTTCATATCTCTTAATTACTATATTTATCTGGTTCTTTTATTATGATAGTCAAGATCACTCTGCAATTCTTTCAAATCAGGATCATTCGGGTCTATCTTCTTTAGAAGATTTATCTTCTCCTGAGTCGTCTTCAAGTCATTCACAGGCTTTCCATATTTGAAACTCACTTTACTGAAAGTATTAAGAAGGACGCGGATCTCTGCTTTAAGTTCATTTGCCATATCTGTCTGAACCTTTCTCACATGCTTGATCTTGTCTGATATCTTCTCTTTTTTCTTTTCACTTTCAACCAGATTCCTTGCCTCTCTATAGAAATACAAAGCATCATTATACTCTCCATTAGAAAAACACATCTCCGCTTTGGCTAAATATTCCTTACATTCCAAATAATCAATCTTTATATAGTCATACTTGATTGCTCCATACAGCAGTGCAAGAATCAATACTATACATGTCAATATAAAATTTCTGACTTTTCTTGCTTTTCTTGCCGCTTCCCTAGCCTGTTGTTCCCTCCTGGCTCTTTCTTCGGCCTCCCTTGCTGCCCTTTCCCTGGCTTCTTTCGCTTCTCTTTCTCTTCTTGCACGTTCTGCTGCTTCCCATTCCCTTCTCTTGCGTTCTTCTTCTCTTCTTTGTTCTTCCGCTTTACGTCTCTTGATTTCTTCCTCATCAACAGGTATCTTACCTTCCTTTCTTATAAGCATCTGAAATTCTTTATGTGCAGCTTCATTCTTGCAGAATTTCTGACTAAGGGCAATGAAATCTTTGATGGTGTCAGAAAGTTTATCAGCACTTCCTAATTGTCCTGCCCTCTTGTTCAATGCTTTGAACGTAGCCTGATACTTGTCGTTGGGAAGGGGCGTATTAGATAAATCAAAATATAAATCTTTAAATTTTGTGCTGTTGTTTTGTGACGTATCACCTCTTGGGTTCAGCTTGTTGCAATGCAGTAATATAGTTGCTCCGGTACTACACCAATCATTGATCTCTTGAATTGATATGTTGGTAGTTTCGTTTCCCATAATCAAATAAGAGGGCCCCTAATATTCTAGAAGGTTTATCAGAGGCCCTCTATGATTTTAGTTTATCTTTTAATATTAATATTGCATCCAGGAGAAACTATGACAAATTCTCCTTTAGCACCCATACATTCCGCAAAAACCTTGACGACACCATTTTTATCTCTGGAAGCAATAATTTTCACCGGCGTTCCTTTAGGGGCAGGCGTACCCCATCTTATAGAATCTTCACGGCCTTTTAATTCCCATTCTGGATTAACATCCAAAACCAGTTCGTCGCTTTCATATTCGTAAAAATTGAATATGACTTTCGTCTGTCCGTCATATTGTGTCTGAAATTTGTTGTTGTCAAATACTTTTTCAACAACAAGATCATCATTCCTCTCAATAAGTGTGGAAATGAATTCTCGATCCTGATCATCTACTACAAGCATACCGTAGGCGCGGGATCCCTTATCCATTCCCATTATAAGTCCACCCTTTACATAGCCTTTGTCGTTTTGTGCGGCAGTAAGTGCTGCTCCTTTGGCAACAGCATAGTCAGGGTCTACCAACTTTGCTGATTTGCCGAATTTCTCATCAACGAGTGGCTTTACCATAGGCATATAGCAAGAGCCTCCAACGAGAATGATTTCATCAATATCATCTTCTGTCTTGTTCGCTAAATCTAATGCGGAATCTACGAGAAGCATTGTTCTGTTCATTAATTGTTCGGTCCTGCTTTCAAATTCTCTACGAGTTATTTCAACATTTCTAAGTCCACGCAGATTGACTGTCATTGTTGTTGAGTCTGTGTCGCTAAGAAGCATCTTGACTTTTTCGGCCGCGTGAATCATCCTAAACTGTTCAGTTTTCTCCAGTGAATCGAATGAGAAACCTATCTTTTCAAGTGCTATGTCAACGATGACGCGATCCCAATCGGCACCACCTAAATGATGGTCTCCGTCCGTTGCCAATGTATTTACAATGCCGTTCTTGAACTCCATAATGCTGACATCGAATGTTCCACCGCCTAAATCATACACCAAAAGAGTCTTGTCCGACTGTTGTTTTCTTCCGTATGAGAGGGCAGCAGCCGTAGGCTCGTTGATAAGTTGCATTACATTCAAGCCTGCTTTTTTACCAGCAGCGATGGTACGTTCCTTTTCCAACATTCCAAAATATGCAGGGACAGTAATTACTACATCGTATATCGGGTCTTTTCCTTCTTCATTCACTCTCTTTTCATTAGCAGCATCAACGAGTGCTTTCAAGATAAATGAAGAAATATCAACAGGATCATATGTCTTTCCTTGGATTGTACGGGAATAATTTTTATTGGACATCTCACGTTTGATGAGAATTACAGTATCCTCTGACTTATTTTCTAGATTGTGTTTTGCAGCTTCTCCTACAATAAGATTTCCAGAATTATCAAATGCTACTGCAGAAGGTGTAGTATGTAACTTCTTGACAGGAATTACTTCAACGATATCATCGCTATTGATTTTCGCGATACAAGAATAGGTCGTGCCTAAATCAATACCATAAAATTCAGCCATAATTTCATATTTTTATTTGTTTAACTTATATGTGATCACTTGTTCGGGACGAATAAGGAAATCATAATCCTTGACGATGCTTCCATCATCTTTAACTTTCGCTTTAAGTATGTAAGGTAATTTCCAAGAATACCCTGGGTGAACACTGCGGTGTACTTTCCCATCAAGTTCAGGGGTGTCGGTAAGGACTACATCTATTACTTCTTGTAATTCAAGATTCAGTGTGCTTCCATCTTCTCCTGAACGGATGCACTCAACATATTCTGCCCGCAATGTTGCTTCCATATATGTTATGATTTCCAAAAATTGCTGCCTTAAAAAAGTGACCGAGTCGGACATGTCTTCATTATGCTCTTTATCGAAATCATATATTACATCACGGATAAGATCCATCTGATATATTGTTCGATTGATCAACCGTCCCTTATCTTTTCGATATCTGTCTTCCTGACAATTATGAGTGATATATTCTAAACGGTCTTGCTTCTCATCCAATTTCTTTCGCAAATAATCGTTTTCTTTAAGGATCTCATTTCTTTCCGAAAGCATAGATGAGATCTTGTGAATTTCGTTCAATATAATTGATTCTGAGCCATTCTCATTTGTCTTATCCAGTTCATTCTTAAGGCGGGTATTCTCATCATTCAATGATTTGATGTCAGACTGCAACTTTTTGATCAGTTCAAGAGACTCATCTGATTCCGGTACAATCGTATCGGTTTCTTCGGCATCGGACTTTTCGTCAATGTTTTCAGGACTATATTCCGGTGAATTTAGAAGTTCCTGAATTTCCAGAATTTTTGTCTCAAGAAGTTCTTTTTGCAAAAGAGCTTCATTAAGCTGTTTCTCTAATTCAGTTTTAGAGGAACTGTTTCTTTTGAAATTAAAAATCGGACACATATGGGTTGTTATTAATGGTGTAATTATCGGCCAGGCACAAAAAAAGCGTGGAACTTTGCACTGTCGCTCGTCCCACGCTTAGAGGCCTTCGCATGCCCGGTGTAGTAGGACGAGCAACGCAGAAGCCCACGCCGATATGCAAAACCAGTATCTGCAGAATACAGATACAAGAATCATAGCATACCCATGAGCATCTACCGTTGCTTTGTCTTGACTACACCTGAAAGTTGCGAAGTTTCTAAGCAGCAAGAACAAAACGTCAAGTAAACGCTTTTCGTATGTAATATTATCCCACCCTTCCGTCATTAGAAATGACATCGGCGTAGGAATTTGCCACAAATATAAAATATTAATATGAATTCTGAAATAACTGTTTCATTTGGAGACAGAAGTTTTTTGTAATTTTGCACCCATGGACAAGAACAGCAGATACGGGAGTCTTTACAGACAGATAGAGTCATTGCTTGATGGTGAGGATGACATGATCGCCAATATGGCCAACATGGCTGCGGTCATACATGAGACATTCGGTTTCTGGTGGACCGGATTCTATATCGTCAAAGACGGTCAACTGGTGCTGGGACCTTTCCAGGGCCCTGTGGCTTGTACACGTATCCCGTTCGGCAAAGGTGTATGCGGAACCGCATGGAAGAGGCAGGAAAGCATTGTCGTGCCGGATGTGGAACTCTTTCCCGGCCATATAGCATGCAGCAGCCTCTCACGAAGCGAGATTGTCGTTCCGATATTTCATAAAGAAGAAGTCCTTGCTGTTCTGGACATAGACAGCAAGGACCTTTCAACATTTGACGACACCGACAAGGCTTGGCTGGAAAAGATCGTCAGGCTTCTTTGTCCTCCGGAAGTCGCTTGATGACCCGGCAGGATTGTCACGCTGCCGCCTATCCATACATTGTTTCCGACAGTCACAGGTTCGGCCCATTCTCTTCTGGTGTTCCTTTCGACCGGATCCGTACTGTGACACGCCGTGTATATGCTTACATTCGGGCCTATGAAGCAGTCGTCACCGATGGTGACCGGAGCCTCATCCAGGACCGTGAAATGGAAATTTGCAAAGAATCTTCTGCCTACTGAGATCTGCTTTCCATAATCACAATAGAAAGGCTGGTTTATGATGATTTCATCGTCTCCTACATGTCCGAGCAGATTCTTGAGCAGGTCAAGGCGGCCGGCATAGTCAGCCGGTGACATAAGATTGTAACGGTGTATGATTTCCTTGACGGCATCAAGTTCTGAGAGCAGTTCATCGTCGACTGCAGAATAAGACATGCCGGCAAGCATCTTTTCCTTTTCTGTCATATCATTCGATTTGTCCGCAAAGATATGAAGAAATTCTTACAAGGCATTGATGTTCTTGTCAAGCCACTCGATCCTGCGGTTGTAGAAATCAAGGAAGAACTCGACTTCTGCCTCATATGAGCCAAGCCATACGGCATTAGGCCAGACATATATGCCGAGGATGTCCCATCTTTCGAAATTCCTGTCCTGGGCGCCGTCCAGAAGTTCAATCTGCTGTGCCAGAAACTCCGGAATCTCCTTGATCTGAGGATAGAGTTCGTTCCATCTGTCCTGAACCTCCTTGACGAATGAAGGATCCTGGAACAACTTGTTATACCATTTCGCTCCCTTGATCTGCCAGCCTTCCGGCTTCTCGAAATTGGTATAGTTGCAGTTTCCCATTGTGATGTCGAAATCCCACACATGGTACATCTCCATCTTCCTGCTCTTCTCCTTTGTTATGAAGGTACTCTTGCGGATGTTTCCGTCCGGGTCCTTGGCTATCTCCTTGATGATGTAATAATTGATCAGGGACGGTACGTCGAAAAGTTCACGATAACGGATATAATCGCGCTTGTTCTGAATGTCCTCTACGGCAAGTTCGAAACGGTCGATCAGGTCCTTCACATATGCAAGTTGCTGTGGAGTAGGAACTTCAGGCTCCTGAAACATGACCGGAGTGTCGAATCTCGACTTGAAGCATGTGGTTTCATCCATAGCCTCTTCAATTTCAAGATAATAACCTCCGGTGAGGGCTTCACCGCCATTGTCGTTTTCGCCAATGACATCGATCTCCACCCTTCCTTCCGCCACTTCCTTATGTTCCGTGAATGAATAAACACCGATATATTCATCATTCAGATAGACTTCCACACTGACAAGGGTCGGAGTCCACTTCATTCCGCATATCCTGGAAAGTTCCATTGCCACAGAATTCCTAAGAAGGGTCTTGTCGGAATAATTCGCAAGAAGAACCCAGTCCTTTTCAGGTGCAAGTCCGAAAATCGAGGCATTCTCATCCAGTTTTATGCGATAAGGCTTCTTTGGCATTCCCCATGTGGAATTGCCTCGGCCCCTGATACGCATTGATGCCTCGAACACATCCACATCGGAAAAATGCTTGGAAGGGTCTTCAATCCTTATCGTTCCCTCCACATAATTCTCCTTGGACTCGATCTTCGCACCATCCTCTGTTGTAATCTTCACAACCGGTATGGTATAAGGAATAACCGGCTCAGGTTCCGGTTCAGGCTCCTGAGGCTCTTCCGGTTTCTCCACGGGTGGTTCTTCAAGTGCAGGCGGGATATAGATGGTCTCATCGCAGCCTGTCGCCAATCCGAGAATACAAAGTAAAAATATCAATAAGTATCGTTTCATATCAATCTTCTATAATCTGATTACTTCTGTAATGCCTGGCTGCCCATAACCCGGCTGACCTCCGCCGACAGAAACGGTCACATCACCTGCCATAGGTACTTTCTTTCCATACATGTCGACAAGCGTCACCTCACCGGCAGGTATCACGAACTCTACCCTGCGGGTTTCACCAGCCTTGAGATTTATACGGTCGAACGCTTTGAGAGAACGGATAGGAGCCGTAAAATCCCTCTTGTTTGAAAGATATACCTGAACTACTTCATCTCCGTCCATATCTCCTGCATTACGAACATTGACAGCGACTTTCAGAGAACCGTCCGCAAGGGCATCAAGAGCAATGTCGGAATACTCGAAAGTCGTATAACTGAGACCATAGCCGAACGGATATACAGGTGTACCCTGGAAATATCTGTATGTACGGTTCTGCATGCTGTAATTCTCGAAATCAGGCAGATCTTCTGCACTGCGGTAGAATGTGACAGGAAGTCTTCCGGCAGGGTTATATTCGCCGAAAAGGACCTCTGCAACAGCCTCACCGCCTCTCTGTCCGCCATACCATGCATTCACGATTGCAGGGACGTTTTCAGACTCCCAGCCAAGTCCTACGGCACTACCTGTCATAAGCACGAAAACTACTGGCTTGCCCGTTGCGACAAGTGCCTGGAGAGTCTCTCTCTGGACAGCAGGAAGGTCGATAGAAGTCCTGTCACCTCTGCGGAAACCGTCAATCTGCACTGCCATTTCCTCGCCTTCAAGCCTTGGCGACAGTCCACCGGCAAAGATTATCACGTCCGCATCCGAAACTGACTCTGCCAGTTTCTGAGGATCTGCGCTTTCAAGATAACCCATATCAAGTTTCACATCGGCATTGTCCCCATGCTGTACATACCTTAATTCAATATCATATGTACGACCTTTCTTTGCGTTCAGGATATAATAATTGTTGATGAGGCCTCTCTTTTCCGGAATCTTGCCGTCAATGAAAAGAATCGCATAGTCATCTGCGCTTACTTCAAAGCATATCTCACCGCTCCTAGGAGCCTTGAACTGCGATCTCCAGACGGCAGACATATCATTGGTAATCACACCATTACCGACTTCGGTACCGTTTCCCCATCTGTGGTCTATCCTTTCATCATGACTTGTATAAGGAGACACACCTTCCCAACGGGTATTCTGGAAATATTCCACTGAAAATCCCTTCTTTCCGTTCATGCTGAAACATGCCTCATCATAATCGGAATTGAAAAGCCAGTTGTCAACATGGTTGACTCCCTTGTGATAAACGACTTCAACGCTTTCTCCTGCCTTCTGTCTTACGCCTTCAAGAATAGTTGAAATCTCGGAAGGGAATCCGTAATAATTGGCCAGCATGCCTTTCTCATCGTCAGCATTCGGGCCTATCACTGCTATCTTGCGTACCTTCTTCTTGTCCAAAGGAAGAAGTCCGTTCTCATTCTTCAACAATACGATCGACTCTCTGGCCATCTGGAGAGCATGTTCGAGATGTTCAGCACATTCAAGCACAGAAAGCGGAGTGGAAGCATATGGCACTCGGTTGTCCGGATCGAACATTCCCAGACGCATGCGGATCTCGAACAATCTGCGGACTGCGGAGTCAATTTCTTCCTCTGAAATAAGGCCCTTCTCGACTGCCGTCAGCAGACCGAGATATGCACCGCCGCCGCATTCGCAGTGATTTCCATGACGCACAGCGGCAGCAGAACCCGACGCGGCATCGTCATATACCTTGTGATTCCTGAATATGTCATCGATTGCACCGCAGTCTGATGTCACATAACCCTTATAGTTCCATTTGTTGAACAGGATGTCGGTCATAAGCACATCGCTTGTACTGCAGGCCTGGCCAAGAAATCTGTTATACGCCGTCATAACGCCTGAAACACATGCTTCCACAACGAGTTTCTCGAATGCCGGAAGATATGTATCCCAAAGGTCATGTTCGCTCACATATGCGTCGAATGTGTGTCTGTTCCATTCCGGGCCGCTATGTACGGCATAGTGCTTTGCACATGCAGAGGCCTTCAGATATTTAGGGTCATCGCCCTGAAGTCCGCGTACGAATGCCGCTCCGATCTCTCCTGTAAGGAACGGGTCTTCTCCGTATGTCTCCATTCCTCTACCCCATCTCGGATCTCGGAAGATATTGATGTTTGGAGTCCAGTAAGTCAGGCCCTTGAAGATGCCAGGTGTTCCTTTCCTCTTCGAGTCATGGAAGATTGCACGGCCTTCATCAGAAGCATATTCAGCCATCTTCTTCATTGCCTCAGTGTCCCATGCGGCGGCCATTCCGATTGCCTGAGGAAAGGATGTGGTGTTATATGAAGTACGTGCCACACCGTGGAGACATTCGTTCCACCAGTCATATGAAGGGATACCCAGACGAGGGATCGCCGGCGCTCCGTTTATCATCTGACGTACCTTTTCTTCAAGTGTCAGACGTCCCACAAGGTCATCCAGACGTTCTTCCATCGGAAGGTCCGGATTCCAGAATGCATAATCCATATATTCAGGTTTTTCAAATTTTTCCAGTCTTGCGTCCCATATTGCCTTGATGGTCTCCTCCTGGGAATATCCTACAGGACAAGCCTCGCTGCGTGTGTTTGCAAAATAGAATCTCAGCGATGTCTTTCCCACCTCTCCTGTCACCATACGGAGAAGGCACATCTGAAGATGTCCGTTCGGATCTGTCTCGCGAAGCCAGTCAAAGGCATACCAGAGCCAGTTGTTACGGTATTCTTCCGTATTTGTTGCAAACCATGTGATGTCGTCATATCCCCAGCACCAATGGTCGTTGAGATTCGCTACGCCCGGATTGCCGTTTGTACCGAAATTGTCGAACTCCACGAGATATGGCAGGCTTTCGGCATACCATCCGCTTGGAGACCATCCTCCCTTGCTGCGCTTGAAGATGGAATCGCTGTAACCCACTTCAAGAATGCCTTCCATATGCTTTTCAGGCACTTCCTTGATTCTCAACGGGAAAGAATTGAAGTCGAGAAGGCTGACTCCGTCCTTGATGAAACCTCCGTATGGAGTATGCGCATCCAGAAGAACATAATGTCTGCGTGAAGTCTTCGCGGCATATTCGCGGATCATCTTGATAAGTTGCGAATAATGCTCCTTGCCAGGGTCATCCGCACCAATGAGTTCAACCTGTCCCAGATGCAGAGCCTCACATCCCATATCGATATATATCCTGGCAAGATAGTAGAACCACATCCTGGTTTCCAGATTGTTTACCATCGGCACGCCGCCACCACCTTCGCTCCATCTTCTCTCTGCATTCGGGTCGATACGCTTCACCATGTCGGCACTGCGGAAATTTCGTTTCTCCACAGGAAGACCGAAGGCCTCGAACACCCATTCAGGAACCGGTACATTGTTCACATCACCGCTGACATATTCAAACAGGCAAGCCTGGAATATCATGTCCGGGTCCACCTCATGCATCCTTCTGATGGTACTTTCAGCAAAGCCTATGAACTCAGGATCAGTCAGTTTGCTCTCGCTGCCCCATCTGTGGACCGCACGTCCGATGAACTTGGCACCGACATTATGGACCATCCTGATGTCATCTTCCTTATAAGGGAAACTGTACCCTTCCGGTCTGCCTGATACGAGCAGATACGTGGCGGTCACAGACCTGTCAAGATACCTTTCAAGAACTTCTCTTGAAATCGATCCGTCGAAATGATAGGCAGGATTGCCGTCCGTTTCAGCGGCATTGGTTTTCACCTGAAAAGAGATGAGAGCCGAACATGCGGCCAGAATAAAAGTCAGATACTTCTTCATGGTCAGTCATATTACCACTGGCTCCTTTCATTGAAGAAAGGTACAGTGCGTGTTGTGTATTCGATTGTCTTTGTCTGTGCCGGAATCACCCGCATTTCCGTCAACGCCTTCACATCATGTGCAGGACTGTCGGTCAAAGTCACCGCAAACACGGCGACACCGGCATCCTTCGGAAGCACGAGCGTCCTGGCTCCTTTTTCAATATCAATACATATTTTGTAAAGATAAGCAAAACTATAAGAATCATTGCCCTTTCCTGCGGAATGTTTGTGAATTCTTTTCATGTCCGAAGGGGTTTATTGTCCTTTGACTATATTGACCGACCTTATGTCAACCTTGCCGGATGTTACCTTGAATTCTATGAAGTTTTCGCCTTCACTCATCTTGAAACCTTTGATTACCAGAGTGCCGGATGAAGGTATCTGATGGCCTGATGTCTCGGGATATGTTCCGTTGACGCAACCAGCACACGAGAACCGGAAGTGCCTGATAATGAACATGTGACATCACATACGCCGGTTTCTTCCGACCTGAATGACCATCTGAGCCATTCTCCGCTTTCAAGACCTGTGACTGACCCTCCATTTGAGGACGGAGCCTTGCGGTCACGGGTGAACCAGGCTGAATGGTAGCCTCGCCCACGACTTGCAAATGTCACATTTCGTATTGCACCCTCAAAACCTCAAATTTAACCCCTAACTCTTTGACACTCTTACCATTTACACCTCTACCCTACTACATTCCTATTGTTACATTTGGACTTGACCCCCATACATTAATATATGCCGAAGAAAAGGATTAATTTATGATTAAAATGATGTCAGGATGAGAAATATATACATAACTGAATAAATTTTGTACTTTTGTGTCAACGATATAAGAGACTTGAACATGAGTACACTTGAAAGAGCCATAGAGATAGCCACCGAGGCACATCAGGGCCAGTTTGACAAGGCGGGAAGGGATTATATCGGTCATCCCCTCAGGGTGATGGAAATGGGAAAGACTGAGAATGAGAAGATCGTCGGGGTTCTTCACGATGTCGTAGAGGATACCGGATGGACATTCGGGAAACTGGAAGAAGAAGGATTCTCACAGGAGATCATCGATGCTCTCAGATGTGTCACCAAGACTTCCGAAAACGAGAACTATGACGATTTCATAGAGCGTGTGAAGAAGAATCCGCTGGCTGTGGCTGTAAAGATCAACGACCTGACAGACAATATGGACATACGTCGTCTCCCCTATCTGAGCGACAAGGACGTAAAGCGTCTCAAAAAATATCTCAAGGCTTATAAGAGGCTTATCGGAGAACCTGTATATTCCGTCTATGCAGCCCGTCAGGAACATCCTAACGCATATGACCCATGGACGGCAGAGGCCGACTCCGAACTGTCCCAGATGTGGGCTGAGGGCCGTTCTGTAGCGGAAATAGCCGACCATTTCGGCAGAAAGTCAAGGGCCATAATCACAAGAATGAAGAAACTGGGACTATAATCATTCAGCATACTCGGTTAACCTCATCGATGGCAAGGAAGAATGTCATATCTGATTTCACTGCTCTGAAAGGGAAAATATCCTTTTCAGAGCCTTGTCATGATGTGCAGAAGCCATCTCAACCGGAAGTAAAAGTGCCGGCAATACCGAAAGAGAATTATCTGAAAACAGGACAGACCGTCGTGCTTATGGATTCGGATCTCCGTGGAAAGATCGTGTCCATAGGCAGAAAGGTCGGCATTGAACTGGAAGACGGGCTGATGATCGAGGCTGCATACGGAGAATTTGCAGTTACAGATGAGAGTGAACTGTCCTCTCTCAAAGAGTCAAAAGTCAAGGCCAAAAGAACAGAATCCTGCAAGTCTCGCCCTGATTCCGCTTCGGGGTCCCTCACCGTTGACCTTCATATAGAAGCCATTCCTGGCGGCCGCAATATTCCCAAAGGCCGGCAATTGGAATTCCAACTTGACACATTCCGCAAAATCATCCGCCAGAACCTCTCACACAGAGGAATGTCCATCACCTTCATCCATGGGATAGGTGACGGCATATTGAAAACTGCAATCCGAAGGGAACTTGATGAAGTTCTTGCCCTCAGATGCAGTTATTCAACAGGTGACCCTGCGGTCACAAAAGTCACGATCCGATAATCTTACTCAGCAGGAGTCCATTTACACCTTATCGGTGAAACGATCGTCCCTTCTTTCTTCAACTCTGCAAACACCTTGTCGACCACCTTTCTGTCAAGTCCTGACAATGTTGCCACCTCACCTGCTGCAATCGGCTTTCCAGCCTCTTTCATTACTTTAAGTACAAGTTCTCTTTCCATATCTTAGATTTTTATAATTCTGTTTTCCAAAGACCGTGGAGATTGCAGTACTCATACACTGCTACAGGCTTCTCATCTCCCAAAGCAATCACCGCCTCCGGCTTATCTTTAAGGTCGACGCGGATTCCGCCATTCTCGGTCTCGACATAAATGAATGAAATGTGATGTTCTTCAAGCATCGGATGAGCCACGCTACCGACTTCTACCTTGATAGTCTTCTCATCAATCCATGTAACTACCGGAAGATGCTTCTCCACACTTGCCTCTACCGTACCCGGTACGAGTTCTTCCATTCTCTTACCACAGCAAAACACCGGTACTCTACGGTCTACAACCTTCTGTACTACATTTCCACAATTTGCACATCTATAAAATTTCGTTGCCATATCTTATTCCTTTTTATTGTTCTTATTTTGAATTATTTTAATTTACTGCAAATATAGGATGAAAATCGGAATTTCCAAATTTTATTTTGAATTTTTCTACTTTAGGGATACTCTTTGTTAGATAAATCCCTCAATGGCAGATAATTTCGTTGATAGAAATTGTTTTTTATACTTAAATAACACTTAATAGTAATAATTCAGTGATAGTTATATAGAAGTCATGTTCGTTATTGATTTTGCATCTGGCAATGATAGGCATGCTTACCTTACCTGTCATTCTGATTAACACTACCTATCTTTCTGATTTCAAACCTGTCATTCTGATTTACACCACCTATCATTCTGCTTTACACTACCTATCATTCTGATTAACACCACCTGTCATTCTGAGCGTCAGCGAAGAATCTGTATGAAGATGCTTCACTTTGTTCAGCATGACAGGCAGGAAGAAAATGCAAGTACAGTACAGAAGAATTGGTCAAAATCACTAACCCCTAAATCAGGATAGGGAATATATATACACCGAATTTAAGATGTAGATGCATTATGGTTCAATTGCGTGATAAAGAAGAATTCAAGTAAATAGTAGAACGTTGAATTTCATGAAGAATTTTGTGAAAAGTAGATTGTTAATTATTAAGAATACTTCTAGTGAAGAAATGATTGTTAATTTTCACTAGAAGTATCTATATCAGGATTATTAAAGCATTTTTTGCTAGTTCTAGTGAAAATTTTGCATGGAATATTCACTAGAATTGTAATTACAGCGAATAAAGTATAACTGACAATATTCCTAATTGGAAGCCGACATCGATCAACTGACATTGTTGCCAGCGAGAAAGGCACCGCAGTTGGCAAATATGACTGCCAACTGCTCAAAGCAGGCTTCGCAGCACAGCCGAAGGGCTGCTCCGCCTGCTTTGCGCCTTACTGTCCAGGGACCTCACTGATTTTTTTGAATAGAAACCAATTTGGTGTAGCGGGTAACTTTCGACAATTCAATTATTTACGATATTTCTGCCGGGCAAAACACCCCGTACAAAGGATATAATAACCTATCATTCAGTGATTTATCCGCCACGAACGAATTGTAAAATTTACCTTAAAGTGTTGATGGATCCTGATGATGATAAATGCAACTCATTCAATGTCTTTATGAGGCTTTCGGTGCGAATGATGCCTGAAAATAATCGAAGATCATCTGGAATACATTTAGACAGATATGGGTTAATGATTATGTCATATTGCACAAAGCAGATATGGTTAATGATTATGCCATATTTCGCAAAGTAGTTACATTGAATGATATGAATGTTACTGCTACGACTTTCATTTGCATTACATGCTGCTTCAAGGCAGGCGGAATCGACCTTGGAGCATTAGAATTGGGTTAGAAAATCTGATCATAGCGTTCTTACCCTGTAGAATTTCCATCAGGGTAAAAACAGTACCACTTTGCATTGAATTGATTATCAACATATTACCAAAACACACCGTTCTTACTCTGTACTAAAATCAACAGGGTAAGAACAGGGCAAGTCATATATTGCTGAATTTAGATGAATAGAGCATCATTTTCTCACAGGAGTAAAATATCATGACCCCTATGAGAGGAGAATGCGTTTATATGGCCCCAATGGACGATTCTGTCACATAGGAGTCGCAATATTTTACCCCTGTGAGAAGAAGATGTGCATATATGCTCACAGTGACGTTTCAGTTACATAGGGGCGGCAATATTTAAGGTAATGATATGAATGCTTACCTGTCATTCTGAGCGTCAGGGAAGAATCTGTACAAAGATGCTTCACTTTGTTCAGCATGACAGGCAGAAGGTAACCACTTAAGTGCAAACTGATATATCATTCACCTCTGATTTACACGACTTGTCATTCTGATTTACTACCTGTCAATCTGATTAACACTACCTGTCATTCTGATTTGCACTACTTGTCATTCTGAGCGTCAGCGAAGAATCTGTATGAAGATGCTTCACTTTGTTCAGCATGACAGTCAGAAGGTAACCAATTAAGTGCAAACTGATATATCATTCACTTCTGATTTACACGACTTGTCATTCTGATTTACTACCTGTCAATCTGATTAACACTACCTATCATTCTGATTTCACACCTGTCATTCTGATTTACACTACCTGTCATTCTGAGCCTCAGCGAAGAATCTGTATGAAGATGCTTCACTTTGTTCAGCATGACATGAAGAAGGGGAACCACTTAGGTGTAAACTGATATATCATTCACCTCTGATTTACACGACTTGTCATTCTGATTTACTACCTGTCAATCTGATTAACACCACCTATCATTCTGATTTACACTACCTGTCATTCTGATTTGCACTATCTGTCATTCTGAGCGTCAGCGAAGAATCTGTATGAAGATGCTTCACTCTGTTCAGCATGACATGAAGAAGGGGAACCACTTAGGTGTAAACTGATATATCATTCCGAAATTTAATCCATATGAGAGGACAATGTGGATATATGGCCCCAATGGACGATTCAGTCACATAGGGGTAGCAAAATTTAACCCCTGTGAGCCCCAAAGGCAAATCATCGTTTGGTGACTGCGATCATGAATGTGACAGAGATGATTGCGATTGAGATACCGAGTATGATGTTGAAGGTCAATGGTTCCCCGAACATCAGGGTGCCGACAAGGATTGCTGTGATCGGTTCGAATACACCCAGGACAGAGGCTTTTGTAGCACCGATATTGCGGGTGGCGACTGCTAATGTGGCAGTTGAGATGATAGTCGGGAGTATTGCCAGACCGATAAGGTTGAGCCAGTCTGATGTTGCAGAAATACCGGATAGGATAGGGGTACCGGATAGGATGACCTTTATAAGGAACACGAATACTCCGGTTGATAATGCATAGAAGGTCAGAAGGGTGTTCGGAATGGAAGCGATGGACTTGCTTCTGTTGATGATGACTATGAAGAAGGCATAAACGAGGGCGGAACCCAGGGAAAGAAAGATTCCGGTGGGATTGAGGGACTCCCCAGCCTCGCCTTGGGTCATAAGAATGACACCGCCGAATGTCGCTGCAATGGCAAGCCAGACAGGCCAGGATGGAATGGTTTTCAGGAAGACCATTATGATTGCAACCAGCACTGGATATAGAAAGATCAACGTCGTGGCAAGTCCTGAGGCAATATATTTATATGCTTCGAAGAGAAAAAGGCTGCTGGAAGTATAAAAAAGGCCCAGAACCAGGAGAATGCCGGCCTGCTTGAAAGAGACTTTGAAACTTTGTTTACGCAGGAGGAGAAAACCTCCCAGGATCAGAACAGCAAATAAATACCGGAAGAAAAGGATAGAGCCTATCGCTACACCTTTGTTCATCAAAGGCATGGCGAAAAGCGGATTAAGTCCATATGTAATGCCGGTAATGATTCCGGCTGGATACCCTATCAGGGCATTTCTGCTGAGAGTCTTCATATGAACAGAGTGACTATGCCGGCTATAACTGCCGCAATCACAGGATATACGACAAGAGTACCGAACCATTTGCGGATTACCACCTTTTGGGGAATATAGGGTCGGAGATCTTCGGTTCCGGGAATGATCCATGCCGTTGTCTTGCCTACCCAATACCAGTCGATGAAGAATCTGTCAAAAATACCGGAAAGAACAAGAATTACAGACATCTGCCAGAATCCGTCCCAGAAACCTTCTGCACCGTTAAGTCCATAGACCATAAGAGGAGTGACTGTCAGAACGGGTGCGAAGAGCGCGATGCTGGCAATGACAAATGACCTTCTGATCTGTGACTTTGTCATATAACCGAGTTCAACAACCCTTTCCTGCACATCATCTTCATATAATACTACAAGTCCGGCAGGTCCGTTTGCAATGCCCACAACACAAACAATAAGAAGTGCAAAGCACATTACAACTGTCTCAACAAGTAAAAGTCCTATCATATCATTCAAATTAATATATTGCTATCTTGACTACTCCGTCTTCCTTGTTCTCGAAGATACGGTATGCCTCCTCTATGTCTGCCAATGGAAAACGATGCGATATAAGTGGCGTCGTATCTATAAGCCCCTGCTCAATAAGCGAAAGTATTTCGTCACAGTCGCAGCCGTCCACACCACCCGTCTTGAAGGTCAGATTCTTGCCGTACATATCCGGAAGAGGCAAAACCTGAGGCTTGCCATACAGAGCAACAACAGTAACGATTGCATTTGGCCTTGCAGCCTGCCATGCCATTCGGAAGGTATCCTCCGCTCCTGCAACCTCGATAATCACATCAGCACCTCCCCTTTCACATGAATTAATGAGCGGAAGACATTCTTCCGGACCCACCACTTCCACCGAAGGATAATGCTTACGTACAAACTCTTGTCTTTCAGGAGATTTCTCGCAAACTACAATCCTTGCAGGATTCTTCAGCATTACACATAGCAATGTGCAGATTCCGGTCGGGCCCGCACCGATGATAAGGACCGTATCATCCTCCTTGATTTCGGATATACGTGCCGCCCAGAAGCCTGTCGCAAGTACATCCCCGACAAACAGAACCTGCTCGTCAGACACACCGTCAGGAATGAGACTGAGGCCCTGGTCTGCATATGGAACCCGGACATATTCAGTCTGTCCGCCGTCAATACGGCATCCCAATGCCCATCCGCCATGAGGATCTGTGCAATTGTTCACATAACCGTTCTTACAGAAGAAACACTCGCCGCAGAAAGTCTCCACATTGACCACCACCCTGTCTCCGGGCTTGACTTTCGTCACTACCGCACCGACCTCCTCGACAATTCCGACCATCTCATGGCCCACAGTAATCCCAGGAACGGCCTTGGGCACGCTTCCGTGCTTGATATGCAGGTCGCTTGTGCAAATGCTTCCCAGCGTAATCTTCACCAATGCATCCTTCGGATCCATGACCTGAGGTTTCGGCTTATCGATGAGTTCGAAGCGGCCTTTTTCAATATATGTATATGCTTTCATTGTTCTATTGTTTTTTGAAGATGCCACATCTTATGACCGAAGAACATCCTGGTGCCTGCGCGTCGGAATCCGAGACGTGCGTATAATTTCTCCGCCTTCGGATTATCAAAGTCCACTATCAGTCCTACGAAGCGATGTCCTTCATTTCGTGCGGTTTCCGTCATTGCATTTATGAGCATGGAACCTATTCCCAGGCCTCGGTATTGCGGCAAGACACCTATGGAATCCAGATAGAACTCTCCCGGCTGGGTCTCGTCGTCAATCGGTCCGTCCAAAAGGTTATATTTATTGACTACTGCCAAGGTACCGGTACGCAGTTCATCCAAGGCTGCTCCGTCATATCCGCATAATGCTCCTGCCGGTTCACCATCGACAGAAGCCACTAAGGAGTTAGCATAACTGTACTGTGTACCGGCAAGTTGTGCGACCTCAGTCAGGACTTCCAGATAGTTTTCACCGCAATAATTCACGGAAGAGTCATGACCTATCGCCATAGCAACTGCCTGGGCGATGACAGGGGCATCCTTCTCTGTCGCACGACGGATTACAATATTTCTTACTGTATCACCTTCCATCTCAAACGCCATATGCCGTTTTCAAATGAATGACTTATCACCTTGAATGTTCCGATCTCACGAGTATTCTTCACATGGACACCGATGCATGCACATGCATCATAATCCCCTATCCTTACGATACGCAGGGTATCCGACGCATCCTCCGGCAGTTTGCTCAGGTCGACAATTTCCGCCGCCTCTTCCCTCGACATGAATCCGGCCGTCACATCCAGGTTACACGATATGACCTCATTGACCTTATCCTCGATCTGAACCACCTGATCAGCAGTTGGTTCCACATCCAATATATAGTCACATTTCGACTTCTTCTTCTCCACATGAGCATTCCTCGACCTTGGACATCCGAACATCTTCACCATCGTCGCGTTCAGAATATGCTCAGCGGTATGCATAGGTGCGATTGACACATCCTTAAATTTGGACTTACCGTCCACATCAGTTAAATTTACTTCCATAGTACAAAGATAAGCAATTATGTCAACAGAGTATCATTTTCAATGTAGATGAAACGATTTGATCTAATCATTATTCTTATGTTAATCTGTGTACTCTCACAAGCACATAATCCGCCATATCGTAATGGTCAAAGGTTAACGGGATATGATTCTCAACTATCCGGTGATGTTGAAAGCATCGGATACGCTTATATTTCCATAAACCCTGATACAGGAAAGGAATATCCCAGAGATACGACAACTATCAAATTCAACAAAAATAGAGACATTGATGGTCATCTCCAGTGCGTCAGAGCATTTCCCCGAGACACCCAACACGCTGCATGACAGCAACTTAAGCGAAATGCCTGCTGTCGAAATGCAGCAGGCATTTCATCTAAACAACTATCAGTCAATATATTAGATGTTACATCGAGATTACATGCGGCCGGCTTGTTGCAAAGCGTCTGAAAAATTATAACTTTGCATTATCCTTGGAAGGAGACGCCGGCATATCGCTGCAGCCCTCGGCAGGAATATTCAAAACAGAATGAATTGGATTATCTTGATTGTAGCCGGACTGTGTGAAGTCGGCTTTACTTATTGCCTCGGACGGGCCAAATCTGTGGATGGTTTGGAGTGGTGGTTATGGATCGGCGGATTCATCATTTTCTCTGTAGTGAGCATGTCACTGCTGGCTAAAGCGACCCAGACTCTGCCTATAGGAATCGCATATCCGGTATGGACCGGTATCGGAGCGGTGGGAACGGTCCTCGTCGGAATATTCTTTTTCCATGAACCGGTTACCTTCTGGAGGATGCTGTTTACACTGACGCTCATAGCATCAATAATAGGACTGAAAGTATTATCTTGATTCTGTTTTATAAGAACAGAGACGATTTTCTCAAAAAAACAGTCTTGAAATTGGGCTCACCTGGTGGAATAAGGTTGCTTGTTATGTTTATTCAGCACAGGTGCGTCCATTTAATTCATATCATCAACATTATTCTGCCTTCGGCCTTGACGAACATATCCGGATAGCGGCAGATGACGGCATATATATGATTGGAAGTTACAGGCTGTCCGTCTTTGCGCAAGTGCAGATGCCGGCGGTTGATCATGTCCGCAATCTGCTCCGTACGCATGCCTCTTCCGGAGGATGCCAGACAATAGACTATGGCTTCTTCTATCTTCATGCGGCAAATTTACTGAATTTTCATCAGTTTATGAAGTGACGGGAATCTGTCAAGTCCGTCAGCAAGAGCGGCTAATTTCAATGCAAGTGTTCTTACCCTGTAATTTTTAAAGCAGGATAAGAACGGCATACTTTACCAAAGTATTAAAAATCAACTACTTACGAAATACCCATGTTCCTACCCTGCGGAAAAGTGGACAGGGTAAGAACAGTTGATTAGCGAAAATATCGCTGAATCACTCTAATACCCCAAATTTATAGTTTGAATTATTCTAAAATTATTTATAACTTTAAAGCGATTATCGGAATTGACCAATGAACAAGAAATTACAAAAGGCTCTGAATTGGATAGTCGCCATCGTGGGCATTGTTGGTACTTTATACTTCACTTCATCAAAACGCGACGACCTGCAAGAGACTCATCTGAATGGAGAGGAAACAACAGGTATTGTTATAAGACGCAGTTCAAGTCGTTCGGCACCGTCTGGTACGGGAAGCAAATCTGTTCATTTCATCTTCAATCAAGATGGGAATTGGATACAAGGTACGTTCTATGGCGAAGAGTACTATGAAAAGGCAATAGTAGGTATGAAGTATAAAGTCAATTCCAATTTAACCGACGTATTCAGAAATCAATCAAACTTTTAACTATGGAACAAGAAATCAGAACAATCGAGTCAGGAAGGAAATTCATTCTGCTCTTGCTTTGCTATTATGCAATACCTGTCATTCAAAGTGCTTTGGCTGTTGTCAACGGCATACCCGGAGTCTCCTATCATTGGCAAAGGATTCTCAACGCAAATGCCGATGTGATCAAAGTGGTGTTCTGTCTATGTACAGTGCTTGTTCTGATAATGCTGATCATGATTAAGGAATATAACATTGACAAGAGATATAAGACAGGACTGTTGCTGATGATGGCAAACCCGATCTGGGCGACATTAAAAGCATTCTCTCCTGACACTCTGTCAACAGGACTTCCATATCAGTTAGCAGGAATATCAGCAACCATCATCACCATTGTAGGAGTATTTATATTTATAAATGCAAGTCCTGTTGACAGGAAGGTGAATATTTTTGTCAAATGTTCCCCATTCATCCCGAGCATTCTGTATTTCCTTATTGGATTTCTACTTGTCAAAGTCCCTATGCAATATTATAATCTTACGTCATCAGCAGGACTTTTCGCGATACATCTTGCGGTTTTCATCACATTTTTTACGCTATGTCGCCAACGGTCATACTGACTCACATAATGTTATCAATACGGAATTTTATAATGAAGCGAACTTTAATTTTTGTCCTGATGTCTTTTATGGCTTTGTCTTGTGTCATCCAACATAAGACAGAGAAAGTCAGAATCCCTATTATCAAATATAATCCTGCAACTTATCTGTCAGACATAGAGAGGGCGTTGGCCAGACCGACGTCATTCGAGTGTCTGTCAGCAGATTCGCAGCAGTTTTCTGGTATGGACATGGACATCCTGGCGTACCTGGGTGAACAGGATGCATTTATCGTAAACCTTAAAGATGAAGACGCTGATCTCGCACCCCGGTTCATCGGAATAAAGGACAAGGAAAAAGGATATCTGAAATATCTGAATGTAGAAGAGAAACGGTATTGCTACTCATTGGATGCGGTGATCGAAGATCTGTATGGAAGTCTGGAAGATTATATTGTGACATGGCCGGAAGATCAGAGACATCTTTTCTATCATGATCCGCAGGGACTATATACCTTCCCGATTGCGCTTTATGCAACGAATGTGGTGGGATATGAGAGCAGCGCTGATCCGGCAAACCCCGTCAAGTTCAAGGCTGCGGTTTCATACCTGCGCACTACAAGACCTGAATGGAACGACGACACGTGGTCGAATGACAGCACGGAGATTGTAAACTTCTCAGACTTAATCACCACAATTCATGTGGAGTATATCGATGAAAAGGCAAGATTTGAGGGCCAGGATGCCAATCAGTTTTCCAATTGGGTCAAGGAGAGGCTGACTTATCCTGATGCTGCATTGGAGGATGCTGCAACAGGTCGCGTGACAGTGATGTTTAAAATCGACATATTCGGTAATCTTGAAGAGGTGAAGGTCCTTCGAGGCATACACCCGGCATTGGATTCCGTAGCGTTCAATGTGGTTTCATCTTCGCCGAAATGGACGCCTGGAAAAGATATCGTAGGCAATCCGCATTTACTCGTATATACCTTTCCGGTCATTTTTACTCATGAAATGATGTTCGAGGCTTTCATTACAAAGATGTACAATGAAAAACTCTATGAGGACTATGACTTCCTGCAAAAACATTGCTCAACGGAACTGCTCAAGAAACTGCACGATGCCTATCCGTATGATTCGGATGGCGTGGCGTATGCAACATGGCTGTTCAGGAGCGGGCAGCAGGACAGCAAACCTGGCTCGGATGGCAAGACTATGCTGGTAGAGGTAAATTCGGATGGCGACTGGTACACATATACTGCCTTGGATATGGGTTGGGAGTTCTCAAAACAAATAAAGTTAGTTCATCGTGATGAAAAGGTTATTATTGAAGACATCTCGATGGGAGGTGTTCTTACCCTGTAATTTTTGAAGCAGGGTAAGAACGGCAGACTTTATCAACGCATTAAAAATCAACCACTTACAAAATACCCATGTTCCTACCCTGCGGAAAAGTGGACAGGGTAAGAACAGTAGATACCCGGTCGGAGCCGGGCATGACGACATGCATCAAGCGTAATGTCATGAGCCGGGCATGACGACATGCATCAGGCGTAATGTCATGAGCCAGTCATGACGATGACGGATGGGATCAGTCGATGGTCTTGTCGATGTTGAAGCGGGTGATCTTTCGGGAGGTGTTCTTCTGGAATTCCACATCTCTGAGTTTCACACGCTTGACGGCCTTGTATGGAGGCATTTTCGCATTGAGGTCCTTCACCTGGTCTTCGAAATATTTCTGAGGGTCGGTGATTCCTTTTGCTTTGAGCAGGTCGTAATCAGGGAATATTTCAGCAACAATAGTGATCTTATCTTTCTGAACGCGGCTTTCACCGGCATAGACCACTGCTTCGCATACGCCTTCAACCTTCTGCAAGTCGGCTTCGATTTCTTCCGGATAGACATTCTTGCCGTTTGAAAGGATGATCAGATTCTTCTTTCTGCCGGTGATGTAGATCCAGCCTTCATCGTCAAGTTTTCCGTAATCTCCTGTATGGAAGAATCCGTCCTTGTCGAAGACTTCGGCTGTGGCCTCCGGATTATTGTAATATCCGAGCATCACGTTCGGTCCCTTAACACAAATCTCCCCTTCACCGTTCTCATCAGGATTGTCAATCTTCACGCGGCATGCGAGAATAGGTGTTCCGACGCTGCCGGCCTTGCGGTATTCGTTTCTGTTGGCAGAAATCAGCGGTGAACATTCTGTGATTCCATAGCCATTGAGAATGGTTATTCCAAGAGAATCGAAGGTGCGGATGATTTCCTCATCGAGTTTGGCACCTCCGCATATGATGAGTTCGAGTTTGCCGCCGAAGGCACTGAGTACGCTTCCGAAGAGTTTCCTTCTGACATCAATGCCGATTTTCCTGAGTCCGTCACTGACTTTCATCATGGTCTTCAAAAGGCCCTCCTTTCCTTCCTTACGTGCTGTCGCCCAGATCTTTCTGTTCATCACTTCAAGGAAAGCAGGAACAAGAATCAGATGGGTCGGCTGCTGTTCCCTGATCTCGTCGCTCACATGCTTGATTCCGCTTGAAATATACACCTCACAGCCCTGTGAGAGATGTCCCACATAGTTGACGGTCGAGCCGAATGTATGATGAGGAGGCAGGACATGAAGGGTCTTTCTGGTAATGTCGAAATTGTACATTCCCAATGTCATGTCGAGGCCGATATTCGCCTGAGAAAGCATGACGCCCTTGCCTTTACCAGTGGTACCGGATGTGAACACGATGGAAGCCAGTTTATTCACATCGATCTTATAGTCGTAATAAGAGTTGTCACCGCCCTTGTTGAGTTCCGCACCTTTCTCCTGAAACTTAGCGAGTGAGACGACGGTCTTTCCACCGAGATCGGCAGTGTCAAGAGAGGTTTCAGAAGCGACAGAGATAAGAAGTCCTACAGTTTTGAGACCTCCTGCAAGAAGAATTTCCTTAATCTTTGACTCTGAGGCTTTTCCGAAGATAACGGCCTTGCAACAGGTTGTGGTTATGATTCCGTCAATATCCTGGACAGGAAGTTCCTTGTCGACAGGAACGGTCACCGAGCCTATGGCCATCACGCCAAAGAAAGAGCAGCACCAGCCGTATGAGTTTTCGCCTACGATAGCGATCTTTTCTTCTCTGAGTCCTTCTGAAATAAGGGCAGTACCGAGATGACGCACATCGTCCCTCCACTGTGAGAAAGTGACCTTCTTCACTTCCTTGTCCCAATAGTTTTCCTTATATGAAATTGCGATGCTTTCAGGGAAATTCTGAGCAGCCTCCTCTACAAGCGAACGCATGTCGTCTATAAAGGTGGTCTTGTAAATAGGATAATTCTTATTCATTGTTTAGGTTTTATTGTGTGCACGAAAAAACATATAAAGATACGTATTTTTTAAGAAATCGAACAAAAACAATCATAAGTATCATATTCAAGGAATATCATTATATTTGTAAGATATACTCCAACAACCTATCTGTCATGCATATAAACCATCTCAAATCATTATCCGCAGCACTTCTCCTATCCGGGGCGGTTGCGGTCTCCGCACAATCACAATGCAATCTCATGACCATCGATGCCGGAAAGAAAGGCATTCCAGTGCATGAGACGATGTACGGACTTTTCTTCGAAGACATCAATTTCGCTGCTGACGGCGGCCTGTATGCCGAAAAGGTGAAGAACCGTTCGTTTGAGTTCGATGACCGCTTCATGGGATGGAACATATTCGGAAATGTAACCTTACGTAATGACGGACCCTTCGAGAGGAATCCGCATTATGTCCGTCTGGGATATCCGGGACATCCTGTATTCATCACCGGACTGGAAAACGAAGGATTCTTCGGAATCGGTGTAGAGGAAGGCAAGGAATATCGTTTCAGCGTATGGGCGCGAAATGCCGGAGAGAATGAGAAGGGATGCATTTCATTCCACCTTTGCAAGAATGCAACCATGGGAGAAGACCAGTCTTTCTGCCGCGGATATATCGAAATCGATTCAAGGGAATGGAAGAAATATGAAATGACAGTGACCTCTCCTGTCACCGAGGCGAAGGCATCGCTCCGCATTATCCTGGAGAGGCCAGATCCGTTGCAGGCGGTTGATCTTGAACACATTTCATTGTTTCCTGCCGAGACATTCAACGGGCATGAAAATGGCCTGCGTAAAGATATAGCCGAGGCACTTAAAGACCTCAAACCGGGAGTATTCCGTTTTCCTGGCGGATGTATCGTGGAAGGGACGACTCTGGAGACACGTTACCAATGGAAGAATTCAGTCGGCCCGGTCGAGAACCGTCCGATCAACATGAACAGATGGAACTATACATTCGCAAACCGTCTTTATCCTGATTATTTCCAGTCTTACGGCCTCGGATTCTATGAATATTTCCTTTTTGCAGAAGAGATCGGTGCAGAGCCGCTTCCGGTGATAAGTTGCGGAATGGCATGTCAGTTCCAGAATGATCCGGCGACACATCCTCATGCAGAAATCGATGAACTGGGATGTTTCGTACAGGACGCATTGGATCTCATCGAATTTGCAAACGGTGATGCGGATACGCAATGGGGAAAGGTACGTGCGGATATGGGACATCCGGAACCGTTCGACCTCAAATACATCGGAATCGGAAACGAGCAGTGGGGTATGGAATATCCCGAAAGACTTCAAGTCTTCATTGAGTCCATACGAGAAAAATATCCTGAGATCAACATCATAGGTTCATCAGGACCATATAAGGATGGAGAACTTTTCGATGAACTTTGGGCTGCGATGAGGACGATGGACGTGCAACTTGTGGATGAGCATTATTATGCCGACGAAGACTTCTTCATCAACAATGCGGACAGATATGACAGTTATCCACGAAAGGGTGTGAAGGTCTTTGCCGGAGAATACGCATGTCACGGAAAGGACAACAGGAAATGGAACCATTTCAACGCTTCACTTCTTGAAGCGGCATTCATGACAGGACTGGAAAGGAATGCCGATGTGGTGCTTATGGCATCCTACGCTCCCCTTCTGGCCCATGTAGAAGGATGGCAGTGGAGACCGGACCTTGTGTGGTTCGACAATCTCGATGTGGTACTGACATGCAGTTACCATGTGCAGCAGTTGTATGCATACAACAAGGGCACGGAGGTCCTGTCTCTTACGATGGACGGAAAGCCTGTGGCAGGCAAGTATGGACAGAACGGTCTGTATGCATCGGTTGTGAAGGACTCCAACAAGAAGGAATATGTCGTGAAGGTTGTGAATATTTCGTCGGACCCTCAGGAAATCAAGATCCGTTTCGACAGACTTCCACGCAGACAGAAACTTGCAGCAGATGTGTCCTGTACAAGTCTTCATTCCGATGACGCTGTCGGAGAAAACTCTCTTGAAACCCCTGACCTCATCGTTCCTGTGACAGTACAGGTCGAGGACGGAATCGTGGAGAACCATTTCAGGACAGATATCGGTCCAAAGACATTCGCTGTTTATAAGTTCAGATATACGGAGTAAAGATTACGACCTATGATCAAGAGATTATGCATTATGATGATTCTGTCCTTGTCAGCATTATTGGCAGCAGGACAGACCGGCACATGGTCGGGAAAACTTGATGTCCAAGGCAGCAAATTGTCATTGGTGTTCCATCTTGACGGAGAAAACCCTACGATGGATTCGCCGGACCAGGGAGCCAAAGGCATTCCGATTCAGGTTGAAAAAACCGGCACAGGAGGCATCAAGATAAGGATTCCATCTCTCGGAGCAAGTTATGAGGGAGTGTGGATGTTCAAGCAGATTGTCGGAACATTCAAGCAGATGAACATTTCTCTGCCATTGACTCTGACCCCCGGGGAAGACAAGCCGGCAAGGCCACAGACCCCAACAGGACCATTTCCATATGGAGAAGAAGAGGTTGCGTTCAAGAATGGAGAAATGGTTCTGAACGGCACTCTGGTCCTTCCGGAAGGATATTCACGCGAGACACCGGTTATCGTGATGGTGACCGGAAGCGGCATTCAGAACAGGGATGAAGAGTTGTTCGAACATAAGCCTTTTGCTGTCATCGCCGACGCTCTTGCACGCGCAGGCATCGCTACATTGCGATATGATGACCGAGGATATGGCGACAAGACAGTCAATCCTCTCGGCTGGACGACGGATGATTTCAAGGAAGACGCACAGGCCGCAATCTCAATGCTCAGAAAAAGATTCGACAAGGTCGGTGTGCTGGGTCATAGCGAAGGCGGAACTATCGCCATTATGCTTGCAGCAGAAAAGCAGGCCGACTTCATTATCAGCCTTGCCGGGATGATGATTTCAGGAGCGGAGACTTTGATATATCAGAACAGGTTCATGCTTCTTGAAGCAGGTGTTCCGGAGGAGACGGTCAGTACTTATTGCAGACTCCTGAAAGAGGCATTTGATGTGACCGTCAAAGGAGGAATAATGCCGAATGTTGATAATCAGGATCTTCCGGAAGGTCTCAAGCAGAATTTTTATGCCGTGCTGAACCAGATCCAAATGCCTTACATGAGGTATCTTCTTTCATTGGATGTCCGTCCCGTACTGGATGACGTGACATGTCCGGTCCTGGCGGTCAACGGAACTAAAGACATTCAGGTCGAATACAGCACAAATCTGGGGGCATTAAATGACGGTCTCGGCGATAACGTCCGGAACAGGATAGTTTCTGTCGATGGAGTCAATCATCTGTTCCAACACTGCACAACCGGTGAAATATCCGAATACCGCGAAATCGATGAGACCATTTCCCCGAAGGTACTTGAATTGATTGTGGAATGGGTTTCCGGACTTCGGTAGATTCGGAATAGACCTGACGCATTTATATAGCGAAACTGCTCGCAGTACATTGATGGGACCGTGAGCAATTTTGTTATATTTTTGCACGAGGTCCCCGATCAGGTCGGGGATGACGGGGAGAAAGGTGAGATTTTTGCAAAAGATGAGGATAAACTTAAAGATATGGATATTACATTGAAGGACAAGGTGGCGATCGTCACCGGAGGAACGCGTGGCATCGGCTTCGCGATGGTGAAGAAGTTTATTGAAGCACAGGCCAAGGTGGTGATCTGGGGCTCGAAGAAAGAGACTGCCGAGGCCGCATTAGAGAAACTCAGGGAGATATATCCGGATTGCGATGCCATGGCGATGGCACCGGCACTCACCGACCAGAAGCAGGTCAGGGAGGCGATGGAGGAGGTCGTGAGCAAGTACGGAAGGATAGACATCCTGGCAAACAATGCAGGCATATCTCAGAGCATACCTCTCGAGAACTATACAGACGAGGACCTTGACAGAATCATTGACCTTAACATCAGGGCCGTGTTCGTATGCTGCAAGGCAGCCGCAGCATATATGAAGGAGGCCGGCGGAGGATGCATCATCAACACAAGTTCGGTAGTGAGTTTCTACGGCCAGGGACTCGGCTGCATGTATCCTGCATCCAAGTCAGCCGTGAACGGACTCACACGTTCGCTTTCAAGGGAACTGGGAAGATATGGCATAAGGGTGAACGCTGTCGCTCCGGGAGTGACCCGCACAGATATGGTTGCCGCACTTCCTGAAAGCATGGTTGCTCCCCTGCTTCAGAAAATTCCTCTTGCAAGGATGGGAGAGGCGGAGGACATAGCCAATGCGGCCCTCTTCCTTGCAAGCGATATGGCATCATACATCACAGGAGCGGTGATTCCGGTTGACGGAGGCGCGATAATTTAGGATTCAGGCATCCAGGTTACTCCGCAGGTTCCTGACGATCATCAGAAGAAGAGTCTTCCAACTGTCCGAGGGAGACTCTTTTTCGATTATTCCCGAAAAGAGATTGGTGAACATGTTCAGGAAGAGTCTCTTTCTCAACAGGATGAGTATGACGAGGGCGATGAGATACACACCTCCGACGATGAAGGCCGCTCCGCTCATGCTTCCGATTGCCTCGCCGATCAGGACAATGAAGGCAAACGCAAAGACGCCGAGCACAATAAGCAGAAGCAGGATGATGACCAGAACTGCAAGCACTCTGCTGAAGCCTACGGACAGGCTTGTGACTATATTCTTCTTGAAGTCATCTGTCCTCATGCTGAGGTACTCCCCTACAGCAGAGGACAGAATTCCAAGAATGGTCCTGTTCTCCTCCATCATTCTTCCTCCAAGGCTTCCTCGATGATTCCAAGACCTTCCGCGATCTTTTCCTTCGCCTTTCCTTTCAGGTCAGCCGCACCTTTCCTGATCTTGGCGCGGGTATTCTCACCTGAATCAGGAGCAAGGAAAAGCGTCGCCACTGCGCCAGCCATCGCACCTGCGATGAAGCATAGCATTGATTTGCCTGTGTCCATAGTTTCTGTATCTAAATGTTAATTCCGTTCATATCTCCTGTTGAGACATGAACAGATATTTCAGAAACTGTACCACCATCCTCGGCAACTCGTATATCACAAAGTGAAAATTTTCTGACCGGTGCGGAAGTAATTTCATTGACGGTGCGTTATAATTCCAGAACAATCCTAAAAAGATATGAAAACGAACTTAACAATTTCCATCATCGCGCTGATAATGAGCGCAATCTTCTGCGATGCAGATGCACAGTCAAGGAATTCCGACAGCGAAAGAGGCTTCTTCACAGAACCATCAGTGGGTATCCGCTTCGACTGCGGCTCAAAAAGGGCGAACGTGGGTATATCATATGCCTTTGACGGGGAAATTGACCGTACAACAGACGCATACCGTATGCGCTATTTCCCTCAGGTACGAATAAAGTTTGGTGTAGAATTCTAAGAGGTATTATGAATACGAAACGCTTATTACGGACAATTTGATTTAGGTAATGATATACATGTTCACACTACCTGTCATTCTGATTTACATTACCTTATTCAGCATGACAGTCAGGAGATAGCCACTTAGGTGTCAACTATATATCATTCCCCAACATTTAAATAATTCAATTAACAATGAAACGAATCATCACTTTTATCATAGCCTTATCGTTAGGCTCTTCCCTGCTCTTATCAGCACAGGAAAAGGACAAGCACAATTATGATGTAGGTATCGGGGTAAACGCTTATGGTATTCTTGGGGCTGTTGGTGGGCCAAGCAGAAACATCAGTCCCGGATTCCTGTTTGAATACAGATACGATTACACCGACAGGATTGACTTCGGTGCGCAAGCACTTTTCAAGCATGGCAAGGGACATTCTGCATTTACAGGTGAGGAAGGTCAGTCATGGGGGCTCACTTACAACCAGATCGGCCTGAAGGCAGTCGCCGACTACAACGGACGTCCCGGAAAATTAGTCAGACCTTATGTCGGAGCCGGATTCGGCGGAGGAGCGCTATTCACAAAAAGGACGAACGGCACCAATGATAAAGACATCTTCGGCACAATCGGCCCAAGATTAGGATTGCAGATATGGAGATTCCGTATCGGACTGGAAATTGATTTCGCCTTCGACGGCCAGTACGGATTCCTCAGCAAAGAAACTGCAACAGCCCTTAACCTGAGTTTCTCATTCTGATCCAAGTTCATTGAGAGGTGTCCTGCGATGGAAGTTGCAGGGCATCTTTCTTTAATTGTCGCTTAACGATGCAACAGTATCCCGATATTTCCTTGAAACTGGGATAGAAGTGCCGTCGGCAAGTGTCAGCGAATCATATGAATTCTCCTGAATTGATTCCTTTCTGACAACAAATGATCTGTGAACTCTTATGAAGTCTTCTCCCAAAAGGTTCTCCCATTGAGTGATTCCTGTCTTGTTACGGAAATGGCGACCATCCGTAGCATATATCCATACTTCCGTAACACGAGACTCGACAAAGATGATTTCTTTCAAGTCCAGGGTCACTTTACGATATTCGGATGTAAATGTCACCGGATGCGGTTCGTTGTGGAAACGAGATTTCAGATAACGGGACAGGACATGATCTCCTCCTGTAAGCACGATCATCAGAAGGACCAGAAAAGCAGGATTTACAAGGAGAGTCGGAAATCCGGAATAAAAAGAAGCCTGCATACCGTTCATCAAGACATGACACCATATCACCAGAAGCATATCCGTCAGAATGACTGCAAGAACCACGGCCAGCAGGTCAAAAATTCCTTTACGGAGATTCACAAAAGACACATGAGGCAGGAGCCACCTCAGGACAAGACATTGCGGCATGGAAAGCACCTAACTGGGTAAGAGGCATCGGCTTTTCAGCCCTCCTGGCCTCAATCTTATGGGTGACGGTGACTCTGGTACAGATGAGCAAGGCACTTATGGTCAATCCCGACGTTTCGGCACCAGTAGTCTGGGGCGGTATATTATGCTCACTCCTCCCCATCGTCTATGGACTGTTCATATACCTGATATCTGTCCTGATAAATACTTTCCAGAAACCTCGGATATGACGTTAAACATACAGTCTTCAAGGATTTAAATGCCTTGAAGACTGTATACAAACTGTCCTTTTACAGATGTCTCGACTACGCTCGACATGACAAGGAAGGGGCTATAGTCCTCCGTCGTTTATCCAGATCTTCCAAGGATTGTCATCTCTCATAGCGATCACGAGGGTTTCCTCCCTTCCGTTTGAGAGTTTTACCTTGCAAGGGACGAATACTCCGGCATAGACGCCTGAGCGGAATGATTCACCGCATTCAATGAGGGTTCAGCCGCAATATATATTGGAAACTGCGTTCAGGTCCGATCCTCTGAGGACAAGTTTCAGAACATTCTCATCCCAGATGTTCATTGCCTCGAACATCTTCTTTACTGTCTCTTCTGCTGAAAGTGCAGCAAACTCATCGACAGGGAGACCTTCCACTGACTTCCTGATTCCCTCTGTCGTGTTGTCAGTCCATCTGATGTCTTCAGGAACATAGAACAATGTCTGAGGTATTGAGGTGTTATATTCGATGTCAGTGAGTTTGACGACACATCTTGTGATCCCATACGCCTTTGCATAGATTTCCAATGTCAGAAGTCGTCCGGTCTGCTTGTCGAAGGTGTATTCTCTTCTGGTGTCAGACTCAAGGATTGATGTATTGAGGCCTACATTGTCAACATATTCACCTTGGGCCGGAGATGTGACTACAAGAGTAATGGTGTTGTCGTTCTCTGATTTCTTTGCTACAGCACCTTCGCTTGAGGCTGCTATCGCTTCTTCTGACTTGAGAAGTGCAATCGGGTCGAGAAGGAAGGCAAAGTCATCGATCACACCGACAGCAGTACAGTCATACTTCCATCCGTATTCCTGCTCAGGAATCCACTGCCATATATACTGTCCGTCGTTCACGGCCTTGCGACCGGATTTTTCAAGCGACCATCTTCCAGTCTGCGGTTCTACGGCCATGGTATGTCTGATGAAGCGGCGGCTCATGTTTATGTATGAGAAGTTTTCCTTTGGTTTCGTGCGCACGTCAATATTGGCGACGAATGAGGGATGTCCTGTAAAGTATTCAATTGCAGCGTGGAAGAAATCGGATGCGGCATATATCGGGGGCGTTCCTGGTCTGAAAACCAGAAGAATTGCAATCACAGCAACTGCTGCTGCGCATGTGCTTATCCATCCGTGGAAATTTAACTTCCGTACCTTTGGCTCTTCATGAACTGTCTGAATCTGTGCTTGAGAGGCAGTTTCAAGAATCCTGTCCTTGAGACCGGCTGATGGCTTGAACTCACATTGTGGAGTCAGCATCTTTTCTATGTTATCAGTTGTCTTCATTTCACTTTCCTTTAATTGAGTTGTTTCTGAATGCCTTGAATGGCGTAGCGGTAGCGGGACTTCACTGTCGCCTCCGGGATGTCCAGAATGTCGGATATCTCCCTGAACTTGAGCCCGTCTATACATTTCATATAGAGGACTTCCCTCTGCTCCGGTGGAAGCGTGCGGGCCAATGCCGTGATCCTGAGATATTCCTCGTACATCTTGACATCCTCGTCCGGAACTGCCTCCTTGTCCGCCTTTTCCAAAGGAAGAGTGTCCTGTCTTCTTCTATGGAAATCCATGCAGGCATTGCTGATCGAGCGGATCAGATAATGCTTGACATTCCGGACTGACTTTAGGTTCTCAGATGAACGGAACAGTTTCAGAAAGACATCCTGAACAATGTCCTCGGAATCCGCCCTGTTACCGACACGCATATAGGCGAACCTGAAAAGCATATCCTGCTCCCGTACTATCACGGTTTCAAGTTCAACCAATCTGTTTTGTGTCTTGTCTTTCATAATTCGTTAATGTTATAAGATTCCAGATGCATCCGATAACAAGACGCGAAAAGTTGAAAAAAGATTTAACTGATATGATATTTTGCCTTTGATTCCCGATCAGTCGAACGAGATGCTCTCGATTCTCAGACGCAGTGTGCCGGAAGGGGTCTGGGCCTCTGCTGTTTCACCGACCTTCTTGCCCATCAGGGCAGCACCGATCGGGGATTTCAGCGAGATCTTGCCAGCCTCCAAATTCATTTCGTGAGGACTGACTATCTCGAATTTCATTCGGGTATTTGTAGAGAGGTTCGTGAATTCGACCTTGCAGAGAAGGCATACTCTGTCTTTCGGGAGCGCATCGGGATCAATCACACGGGAATGTTCCAGGACCTTCTGCAAGAAACGTATACGGCTGATGGTCTTCGCCTGCCTCCGCCTTGCTTCACGGTAACCTGCATTCTCGCTTCTGTCCCCTTGCGATCCAGTCTCTGCGACATGATCCCGTACCTCGGGATAGACCACTCTGATAAGATGATCCAACTCGGCCGCAATCTCGTCGTATCTTTGTTTTGACAGATATTCCATGGGGCAAATATACTCATTTTTCGACTAGTTCCAGTTGTTATTTTCCAAAGCAGAGCCTTCACTTGCTCATATAGTTGAAAATCATTATCTTTGAGAGTCACAAACATAATCGTACCGATGGATAGCAGATATTTCACTTTAATAAAGGGCGACAGGGACGAAATTCTTGAAGCGGTTCATAAGGCAATTGTCTCGTATGAGAGAAAAGAGATGTCATATGACGCCCCTCTGAATCTGGATCTGACAGATGTCCACTATAATCCACCTGCAATAAAGTGTCAATTATGGACTCCTGAAAATTCCGAAGGCATTGCTTGTTTTGCCAATTTAGAGGGTGGCATGCCCTTCTTGTCTTACCGACTGATGAAAATACGTCAGTTTGAAATAACACAAGTCTGTCTGGAATTCGACATTGACAGTGAATTCAACTATGCCATGAGGGTGTTTCATCATATTGACATTAACGGTAACGAAAGATATGTTCGCGTAATGCAGGACCCTAAATGGGACTTCTGGGAGCAAGGTGAAAGGCTCCCTTTCGAACAAGTGGAAAAATACTCTGAAAGATTCATAAAGAAGCGGCTTACAAATGATATGATTCTGGATTACGCTCTTGCTCTCGGTTGGGATCTCAGGTCACCGGATTTCTGGAAATCAAGCATGGATGCACGGTACTATGAGTGGAGCAACAGAAAGATAGAATAAATGGAGCGTTATGGATATCAGGGCACGACATCTACTATTGGTATGGGACAAAGGAGGCATTTGTTGCAAGACCGCAGGTCAGACATCTCGTCAGATTGCATTGCGACACCAAGGTTGAAGTGTTCAAGGGCATGAATCACGGTCAACTCCTTGTCGACCGTCCGGAAGAAGTGGCGGATAGAATAATGCGGATACAATATGAACAGGACATTACTGACACAGGCATTGATTAAATTTCTTGCCGGAATAATATTGACAGGGCTACTGGTGTTTCTGCCTGCGGGATCATTTACCTATTGGCAGGGATGGCTTCTTATGGGCATCCTGTTTGTGCCGATGTTCATTGCCGGAATCTTTATGCTCGTCAAGAATCCGGAACTTCTCCGCAAAAGGCTGAATGCCAAGGAGAAGGAAGGCGAACAGAAGACAGTAGTGGCATTGAGCGGCCTGCTGTTCATGATATCATTCGTTACGGCAGGCTTGAACTGGAGGTTCGGCTGGTGGTTGTTGCCGGACTGGGCAGTATGGGCAGCCGCAGGTCTCTTTATTCTTTCGTACATTTTATACGCGGAAGTGTTGAGAGAAAACGAATATCTTTCCAGAACCATCGAAGTCCAGGAGGGACAGAAAGTCATTGATACCGGACTATATGGCATTGTCCGTCATCCGATGTATATGGCAACAGTCATCATGTTTCTATCTATGCCGATGGTCCTCGGTTCTCCGATATCATTCATCGTCATGCTCGGATATATTCCCGTGATTGCGAAGAGGATCTGGAATGAGGAGATAGTCCTTTCAGAAGGTCTGGACGGCTACAAGGAATATATGAAGCGTGTAAAGTATAAGGTAATCCCTTTTATCTGGTAAAATCGTTTTTATCTGATATACCTACCGGAGATT
>JAZQES010000048.1:0-19814 GCA_045539115.1 Candidatus Cryptobacteroides sp.
GATATTGATCAGGTTGTTGTATCCTACCTGAAGTATGATGCTGAAGGTTATGAAGGCTGTCGCCAGAACGGTCTGAATGCAGATGAAGACTTTATTCAATATGGTCTTTCTGTTGAAACGGAATGTGCCTTTGGTGACATCGAGGGCGCTGAAACGTGAAACATAATAGGCCGGAATGAATCCGGACAGGGCGGATGTGATCAGCAGAATCGTGAGCACCGCAATTACCGTCAATGGCTCAAACGATATGCTGAACCTGCTTCCTAGACCATCATATCCTTGAAGAAGATTGTTAATGCCAGGAAGTGCCGCCACGGCAATGCAGATTCCTAAGATTGTGCAGAACACGGTTGTGACAAATGCTTCTCTGAAATACTGGAAATATGTAGCGGTCTTCTGGGAACCAAGCAGGTTCTTTGTTGCGGCCTCCTTCGCCCTCTTTCCTGCCAAAGCCACATTGAGGCTGACATAGTTCATCAGGGCCATGATCAGGAGAAGCACGACAAGGATGACGATAATATTGATGGTGAATTTTGTGTTTACCGTAAAGTACTCATTGGCGCCATCATAAGTGATTTCATCATATCTTACCAGGCCGCTCTGTTCATCAGCGAGACGATTCTTGATGGTACCTATAAAATTATCACGATAGTGTTCAGACCAGCCTGCACCATAGGTGGAAACAGTCTCATCTATATATTTGTATCCCAAATCCTTATAATGTTTGACAGTAAAGGCCTTGACTTTTCTTTCAGCCTCATCGGCATCGACCCCGTCCCTGAACTTGACCATTGTGACCATGCCGGAAAGCATTTCCTGAAATGGAAGTGAAGGATTTTTCTCGCCTCGGGCCGACATTGCCATTATCATGTCGTTATACTTGATGAGACCATCACCGAAGTCTTTATAGATCGCTGTAATAAGATAATCCTTCTCCAACAATGTGACGCTCTTGCCGATTGCATCTCCTTCAGGGAAATATGTGTTTGCGAATGTCTCCGAAACACCGACCTCGGAAGGAGCCTTCAGGAAACCGGCATCGCCTGCAATGAAATCCTGCGGGAAGAAATCAAAGAAATTCTCCTCACACCAGTTGATCTTCACGCAATCCGCATTCTTGAGAGTGAAATGTCCCGGATACAGGAGCATGGTGCTGGTGCATTCAATCTCTGGAATATTGTCGCTCAGATGCTCTCCCAGCGCCCATGTCGTATGGAATGAATTCTGATAGCATACGGCATAGATGTCCTCATAATCAGGATTCTCATGCCCCATCTTCACAATATTCACCAGCCAACTGGCAAGTATTATCACAAATGAGAGCGACACGCTCAACCCCACCACCTGTATGGCAGTGTATCGCTTGTTTCTTCCAAGGAATCTTAAATAACTTTTCATCTAGTTGCTATATGGGTGGCGCCAAAGTGCCTGTGTATTAGGATTTTATGTCTGATGCCTGCTGCACTTTTACAGCAGGCATTTTGCGTAAGTCGCTGTGGGATAGGGGATTGCGTGTCGACGTGACGGGCGTGATGTCAGAGTTCGTTCTTCACGTCGCTGACGATTTCGCCGTCGAAGAGGTTCACGACTCTCTGGGCGCATGAGGCGTCTTTCTGGGAGTGGGTAACCATTACGATTGTTGTGCCTTCCTTGTTAAGTTCTGTGAGGAGGTCCATGACTTCCTTGCCGTTCTTGGAGTCGAGGTTACCGGTAGGCTCGTCGGCGAGGATCAGTTTAGGGTTCGATACGACTGCACGGGCAATTGCGACACGCTGCTGCTGACCGCCGGAGAGTTGCTGAGGGAAGTGCTGGGCGCGATGGCTGATGTTCATTCTTTTGAGCATTTCGGTCACGCGGGCCTTGCGCTCGGACGAACTGATGTTCATATAGCGGAGGGGGAGTTCCACGTTTTCGAATACATTGAGTTCGTCGATGAGGTTGAAACTCTGGAACACGAAGCCGATATTGCCTTTGCGGAACTTTGTTCGGTCCTTCTCCTTCAATTTTGCAACTTCTTGTCCGAGAAGCATATAACTGCCTTCTGTGGGATTGTCAAGAAGTCCGAGGATGTTAAGGAGGGTAGACTTGCCACATCCGGAAGGGCCCATGATGGCTACGAATTCGCCGTCGTTGATTTCGAATGAAACCTTGTTGAGTGCTGTTGTCTCGATTTCCTCTGTACGGAAAACCTTGCTGAGATTAGTTACTTTGATCATAGTGATTATGTTTGATTGTTAATATTTGTCAGTTTGCGCAAATAGTAAGAGATTATTGTGCCAAAGTTGTCAAGTGGCTGATGCTTAGTTGTTTGTGTTGTTGCTCTGTCGCTGCAGGGTGTAAAGATATTTTACAGAAGTGTAAAGATCCCCGATCAGGTCGGGGATGACGTGCCGATCAGGTCGGGGATGATGTGGCCGTCATTGCCGGCGCGACCGGCAATCCCGTCAGAATACCAGCACCTCATTGTCTCCGAAATTATCATAGCCCGAAGTTATCACTTTTTCTCCGGCTTCCAATCCTTCAAGCACCTCATAGAACTGAGGGTTCTGACGACCGATGCGGATTTCACGCTTCACCGCCTTGCCGCCTTCCGGAGTCACTACATAAATCCACTTTCCTCCGGTCTTCTGGTAGAATGTGCCGCGTGGAATCAGGAGGGCCTTTTCCGGCTGACCCAATTGGAGGTTGAGATAATATGTCTGGCCGGTGCGGATGTTGGCAGGCTGTTCGCCGCTGAATCTGAAATCTGCCTGGAATTTTCCGCTGCGCACTTCCGGATATACCTTTCGTATCACAGCGTCGTAGGTCTCGTTCTGACGCTCGAAAGTAGCGGTCAGCCCGGCGCTTATCCTGTCGATATAATGTTCGTCTATCATTGCTTCGATCTTATGGCTGCCGACGGCATTTATCTGTCCTATCTTGCTTCCGCTGCCGATGGACTGGCCTAGGACAACTTCAAGAAGACCCAATTCTCCGTCTATCGGGGCCTTGACGGCGAGATTCTCCTTTCTTTTGCGGATCCTCTGCATGTTGACCTTCATGTTTTCAAGGCTCTCCTGCAACTGCTTTATCTGCACACTTCTGTACATGCTGTCCTGACCTGCGCGGGCCAGCGTCACTTCCAGTTTCTTGCAGAACAGCGTGTAATCCTCTTCGCTGCGCAGATACTCTTCCTTTCCGATGAGACCGTCGTCAAAAAGCCTTCTCTGCGATTCCAGAGCGCGGCCTTTCCTCTTCACCTCGGTTTCAAGTTCCAAGATGTTCAGGCTCAACTGCATCTTTTCCTGCTCCATCTGGATCATGGTGTTTCGCAGCGCATTTTCCTTCTCTGCCAGGTTGGCTTCTGAATTGAGGATTTCAAGGTCAAGGTCGTCATTGCTCAGTCGTATGATGACGTCTCCTGCCTTCACATGTGCGCCTTCCTCGCATACGATTTCTTCCACAATGCCTGCCTCACGCGGACTGACCTGGATAGTTGTCATAGGATGGACCTGGCCGCTTATGCGGATGTAGTCATTGAATTCCCCGGCCTTCACTTCGCTGACTGAGAGTGTGTCGCTGTTGACGCGAAGCGTGCTGGAGTCATCGCGGAAGATGAGCCATAAGACGAATATGGCCATTAAGCCTCCGAACCACCAGGGGAGTGCCTTTCTGCTGAATACGAGGGCGAGGCCCTTTTTCTTTTCTAGTACTTTGTCCATTGTTTTCTTATTGGATACCCGGTCAGGCCGGGTATGACGTTAGATGTTAGGGTATGACGTTAGACGTTGGGGTATGACGTTATAATATCATTTCATTCACATCGATTTCAAGGTCATGACCGTTGATGAAATCGTAGAGGGTGTATTGCCTGAGGGTGTAATAGAATGTCCAGAAGTTGCTCAGGTCGCTGATGTATTGTCTCTGTGCGCTGTCGTTTTCCGTCTGTGCCATGTTGAGGTCTGTCACGCTGGCATTGCCTTCGCGGAACCTGTGCATCATCAGTTCGTATCTTTCCTGCGCGACATTCATCGCCTTCCTTGACACATTGCATTGCTGGCGCTGGTTGTTGAACTGGCTCACTGCCGTGAACATCTGCCTTCTGAAATCGTTCTCATTCTGCTGGACCTGGGCTCTGACGACTTCCTGAGCCGCTTTTGCCTTCTGAACCTTGCCCTTTCCCAGGCCCCAGTCGAAGATTGGGATCCTGAAAGTGATTCCGACAGTCTCCTGATCAAGAAGGTCTATGTATGCCTGCGGCAGTTCCGGTCCTGTCTGTGACAGACCGAATCGTGCGTTCAATTCAAACGAGAAGCCTCTCGACGCTTTTGCAAGAGCGACTGACGATTCCGCATTCAGCAGGCTGAGTTCATTGTCGAGACTGAAACTGGAATTGTTCAATGCCTTGTACATGACGACATCGTAATCCATCTGAATATCAGGCAGTTCATCTTCCAGTACCGGTGCAATCACGAATGACTCGTCATATCCAAGCAGTGAGTTCAGAGTCATCTGCGCTTCACGCACTTGCACTGCGGTTTCATTTATGGATATGCTGTCATTGAGCATCCTGAGTTCAAGTTGAAGATATTCCGCACGGGTCACATGTCCCAGTTGAAGCCTTTCCCTTGCTATCCTCAGCATTTTCCCGGAATTGTCGAAGTTGCTTTTGCTGATTTCGTTGTTCATCTTGGCCAGAAGCAGGTTGTGGTAGGCATATACCGCATTTATCGTGATTGCTTCCATTCTTTCGAGATAGTCCCTCTTTCCCTTTTCGTATTCCTTGGGTTCGATCTTCTTGTCCCATTTGAACTGGTTGTAACTGAACAGGGGCTGTCTGTATGATACTGTGACCGGTTGGGAATGCCATGTCAGATTCTGGGCCAGACCGAACTGGTCGACTCGCGAAAGGTCGGAATAGACCGACAATATACCTCCGGTGAATGTTACATTCTGTGTCATCTCCACTCCTATACCGTTCTGCATGTTGTTTGAACTGACATAGTTCAATGTTCCGTCTTGCGGATTCTGAAGCAGGGTAAGGGACCTGTCGAAGTGCATGATGTCTCCGTACAGATAGAATGACGGCAGTCTGCTGGCCTTGTATGACCTGTATGCCCAGTATGTGGAGATGAAGGCCTGTCTTGCTTCCAGCGCCGCCACCGACTGGTTACGGGCGGTATATATGGCTTCCGATAAGGTCATGTTTTTCTGTGCCGATATGTCCGTTAAGATGATCAGCATCAGGGCCAATGTTGCGAATGTTCTTCTTTTCATGATATTCATTGTTTCGCCTGATTATTTTCACCTGCCGTGCCAATGTTTGTAATGTGTTGATATGTAGTGAGTTGTGTTTCGAGTGAAGGGTCATATGTGTAAAGAATCTTTACATGTGGTGTAAAATTACTTGACCGTTTACATGCATGAAGGAACCGTTTTTGAATGCGGGTGATGTGATGAACGGAAAATCGGAAATAAAAGGTATGCGTGACGAGGCTTTTTGTGAACTCGTGGGCAGTTATATGCCGGCGGTGTCCAGAATCTCTTACAGGATATTGTGTGACCGTCCTGACAGCGAGAGCGTTTCATGTGATGTGTTCATGAAGGTATGGCGTAATCCTTCGGGATATGATGATGTTCTCCGTATGGATTTATGGATATACAGGATCGTTTGCAGAATGTGTATCGGAAGGCTTCGGTGGAGGGGATTTCAGGAAATCCTGTCGATAAGGAGGCCGGTCTATGAGTTGTCTTCTCCTGAGGCTTTGACTCCCGAAGAGGACTATATCACAAGGGAATCATGGGATATTTATTGCAGGGCTTCCCGGAATCTTTCGCCTCGTCAGAGAGCGGTCTATGTGTTGGTGGAACTGGAAGGCCTGTCTGTGGATGAGGCCTCATATGTACTTGGAATGACGGCTGGAAGGGTGGAGGAATTTCATGCGGAGGCGGTGGCCCGTATAAAGGAGGAACTTGGTTTTTATGGAGAGGTCAGATAAGATAATAGAGTATGCGGCGTATGTGCGGTACCTGAGAAAGGTGACGTTCCGGCCGTCGGATGTGGAACAGGTGTGCGGCAGGGTTATCTCTCGTGCATCCGCTACGTCTGAAATGCATATGGCTCTTGTCCTTTTGCGAAGGCTTGCTGCAATCGTTCTGGCGGTGGTCGTGATTGCGGTTTCAGCCGTTGTCATGGTCAGTGTATCCAGAGGTCGGGAGACTGCTCCGGAAGGAAATGTATGGGAAGATTCGAGGGTGTCCGAAGATGGAAAGAATGGAAGTCTTCGTATATATGAGGCATATGAACATTCGTCGTCGTTAAGAAAAAACAGATAGTCATGAAGGTAGTGTGTTTACTTGATGTAATCCTTTTGATGATTTGTGCAAATTCTTGCACGTCATACTATTATGTTGTTACTGATGTGTCAGATGATATGACTGTGAGCCGGAAGGTGCATGCGGATCTGTCAGAGGAAAATGCGGTGTTTCCGGAATTTGCTTCAGGCGGACGCTGGAAGGGGCATGTGAGGTTGTCTGATCCATTCGTCGTGGATTTTTATGATGAAACTGTTCTTATGACGGATGTTTCTGAAATACAATGTGATAACATTGATGATTTGAAGTATATGTCTAATAATGAGGACGCCGGTATAGCGTTCCCGGAGCCGGTGGAGACATTGGCAAAACGTTTCAGATGGTTCTATACTTATTACGATTATAAGGCAGTTTTCAAGGGGATCCATGACCGTCTGCCGCTTCCTTTTGACGGCTACCTTACGGAAAGCCAGCGCGAACTTCTTTTCAGGGGCGGTGATGTCCCCGAGGGGTGGAACGGAGTGGAAATGTATCTTCTTCTGGACGACCTGAACCGCCGTCTTGCTTCGTGGTATTCGGATATGGTCTATTTTGTCATGTGTGATATTCTGGAGCCTTATTGCAGGGCTGATCAGGTGGCTTTCATGGATGCTTCCAGAAAGGCTTTCATGGAAAGGACGGACAAGGAGGTCATGTTTGCCATGGAACCGGATGAGTTCGTTCAGAGATTGGCTGAAATTGCCCCGGATATGGGGTTTGATGAGGTTTATGGGAAGAATGTCGAGGCTGTGGAGAAGGCATATGGAAAACAGGCTGAAATCCTTGATTGCTTCGCTTCTTCTTTTGTCTATGCACTGGATATGCCGGGACGGTATTACGATGGAAATGCGGCTGTTTCTGGGGATGGTATGCCGCAGTGGAAGGTGGATGCGTACAGGCTTCTTGCCGGTGACCTTGTCCTGGAGGCGGTGTTCCGCAAGGTCAACATATGGGCCTTCTTCCTGACGTTTGCACTGGTCGGTCTGATTCTGTTCGTGGCGGCCAAAGGTTTCTCCGGTTGACTGATATGCCCGAAATTGACTATATTTGCAGAAATTTATATGATCGGATATGAAAAGACTGTTCATTGCCTTGCTTCTGGCTTTTCCTTTCTGTGCTTATGCCCAGAATGAGACCATAATTTCTGCTGTGGATTCTATTCCTTCTCTTGTGGAGCGTATGATCCATAAGAACGATTCGGCTTATCGTGCGAATTTCAGAGAGATAAAGTCTCATATAAATCTTGAATTCTACACCTCTGCAAATGCATATTTCACGGGGAACGAGTTCGATGAGATGTCGTTCAAGATCAACCGTGTGAGGCTTGAAATATATGGCAGGCTCAACAAGCATCTTTCGTATAATTTCCGTCAGTCCTTCAACCGTTACAGCAATCCTTATTCGCTTGACAATCTTGCTTCCTCGATAGAATATGCCAACATAACATGGCATGCGTCCGATAGGTTCAGGATGGTTGCAGGAAAGCAGTTTGTCGCTCTCGGTGGACATGAGGCTTATATCAATGCATTGAGAGTTAGAGAGTTCAGTGAGTTTAATTCAAGTGTCGCTGTATATCAGGCGGGACTTATGGGAGTCATCCAGTTCTCACCTTCACAGCAACTGATCCTTCAGGTGGTTAACAACAGAAGCGGCAGCGACAGCGACCTCTATCTCTATGGCCGTCCGGACGGTATAGGTCCCGCCAAGGTGCCTCTTCTTGCAACTGTAAACTGGAACGGAAACTTCCTTGATGATGCCTTGCAGTTCCGTTATGCCGCTTCTGTCGGTCAGTTGGCAAAAGGAAAGAACATATATTATCTTACCTGTGGAAATACGTATGAGAAAGGCCCTTTGCTCGCTTATCTGGACGTGATGTATTCGCGTGAGGGTATAGACAGCCAGCAGCGTATAACCGCGCTTCAGGGCCAGGGAAGGGGAATGCTCCCTGTGACTGCACAGAATGCCCAATATCTCACTTTCATAGCCAATGTGGACTATCAGTTCCATCCTAAATGGAACGCCTATCTGAAAGGCGCATACGAAACCGGAAGCATATATGAGGAAAACGGCTTCTTCAAGGTCGGAAGGTATATCACCAGTTGGAACGCCCAGGCATGTCTGGAATGGTTCCCGTTCACTTCAGACAAGGGTTTCAAGGTCTTTGCTCATTATCTTTACAAGGGACATGAACTGACGGAAAACGCCCTTGCGTTGATGGCTGTCAAGCCTCATACCCAGCGCGTTTCTCTTGGAATAGTATATGTGATACCGGTGCTTTAAGCCTTGTTTCCCCTCATTATCCTGTCTACTATCAGGGATATGGCGCCGTCACCTGTGACATTGCATGCGGTGCCGAAACTGTCCATGGCGATATAGAGCGCAATCATCAGGGCAAGTGCTTCCTGATTGAATCCCAGCATCGATTGCAGAAGTCCCAAAGATGCCATTATCGCGCCTCCAGGCACTCCGGGGGCCGCTACCATTGTGATTCCCAGCATGCAGATGAAGCCTGCGAACATTCCGAAATCATACGGCATTCCCTGCATGACCATGAGTGCGAGGGCGCATGAGACGATCTTGAGCGTACTGCCCGACATGTGTATCGTCGCACATAAAGGGATGGTGAATCCGGCTATGTCTTCCGATACTCCGTTCTTTCTGCTCTGTTCCAGAGTGACCGGGATCGTGGCTGCGGATGATTGTGTGCCGAGGGCCGTGAAATAGGCCGGCAGCATGTTCCAGAGCAGTCTGAAAGGGTTTTTCCTGACGAAGATTCCGGCAATTGAGAATTGCAGGATGAGTATGCCTATATGGATGGCGAAAATGACGCCGATGATCTTGATGAAGACGGTGAGAATGGAGAATACCTGTCCTGCCGATGTCATGTTGAGGAATATTCCGAAAATGTACAGCGGAAGCAGGGGAATGATGGCTGCCTCGATTGTCTTGACCATTATCCTTTCGAAATCATGGGTGGCCTCTTTCAGGGTGACGCTGCTTGTCGCCGCCATTCCGAGGCCTAGGGTGAATGCCAGTATGAGGGCAGTCATGACATTCATGAGCGGCGGTATTGTCACGGTGAAATAGGGTGTGAGTTCTTCCGCTGATGCGACTTCATGCATGGCTCCGCTTTGGATCATGTCAGGAAAAAGAGAGGCTCCCGTGAGGTATGATACAAGACCCGAAAAAATAGTCGATCCGTATGCGATGGCAACGGTGATCAGGAGCATCTTGCCTGCCTTGTTGCCTATGTCGGAGATGGCCGGAGCCACCAGACCGACGATGATCAGCGGTATGGCAAAACCGAGAAACTGGCTGAAAATGCCGTTGAATGTAAGGAATATCCTTACCATCCAGTCGGGTGAAAACATGCCTATGCCGATACCGAGGGCAATGGCGATGATTATCTTGCCAAGAAGGCCGATCTTTATCCTTTTCATGGTTATAACAAAAATGTTAATAGTGGTAACAATCATGTTTTATATCCTATTCTATAGTGGTTTGTGTTAGATTTGTTACCAGAACTTGTTCTGAGAGTCATTGTACTCGAATCCGGCGTCATAAAGCGTCTTTTCGAGTTCCTGACGATCGATTTCAAGGTCTTCGCACAGGCTGTCAAGGCTCGGGTAAAAGTCCCGGAGTTTCATGTTCACCCAACTCATCAGGATGAACGGATCTTTAGGATAGTCAGTCATCAGTTCATCGGTTTACCTTTGGCACTTCCGAGATCGACCTTATGGAATTTATAGCCGAGTCTCTTCAACTGCAGTGCCGCTCCTATCCTGTACATGACCTTCACGGTGCGTGCAAAAATGTGGAATGCCTTCACCGTCTGGTGCTCGATCTGCTCGTGCTGGATGAAGGTCACTGCCTTCTGTGCGCAGCAGAGAAGTATGTTCATGATCTGTTTCGCATCAGTCGAGGCGAGGTCCAGTCCGAGGATGTTCTGGACGATATGCTCATCCATGTCATCGAATCCTCTCGGGCCGTGGAGACTTTCATATTTCGCGCTGTGATGGCGTCCCCAGTCCTGGTCCCACCATTGTGCTGTTGCCATTCCTGCATATCCTGCGCATGCGATTGCAAATTCAGGATAACTGTTCACTTCCGGAATCGCTTCCGCGATATATTCCGGAGCCCACTCCTTCCATTTCTGATCGATGTCTTCCGAGTTCAGAAGTTCTCCGTCAAGCATGCCGAGACTTGTGCACATCCTGAGCATCTCCCTCAGGAGATTCTCCTCGTAGGTGTCGTAATATTGTATGTTCTCTTCCATTTCTCTGTGTTTTATTGTTATTGCGGTTGCAAAGATACTTCTTTTTGGGGAATGTCCGGCAATACGTGACGTCAAGTTCCTCTTGTTGCTTTTTAATGTAGAATTCTAGTGAACTTTTAGCATGAAAACTTCACTAGAACAAGCCAAAACAGTCCAAAATCGTCGTAAATCAAGAGTTCTAGTGAACTTTGCGACTCCTTTCTTCACTAGAACCGATTAGCCAGTCTTATATTCTGTTGGTAGTTTGAATGGCAACTTAATGTCTTAATGTCTAATTCTAGTGAACTTTGAGCACGAAAACTTCACTAGAACAAGCCAAAACAGTTCAAAATCGTCCTAAATAATGAGTTCTAGTGAACTTTTAGCATGGAAACTTCACTAGAACAAGCCCCCAAAAGTCAAAAATCGTCGTAAATCAAGAGTTCTAGTGAACATTTCGGCTACTTTCATCAATAGAACCGATTAGTAAGTCTTATATTCTGTTGGTAGTTTGAACGGCACCGCAGTTGGCAAATATGCCGGCCAACTGCTCAAATCAGGCTTCGCAGCACAGTTCAAGGGCTGCTCCGCCTGATTTGTGCCTTGCTGTCCAGGGACTACACTGATTTTTTAATCAGTAAAACCGGATGCCTTGGATGTTTCTATTCCATGAAGTGACAGAGGTGTATTGCAATACTTTAATGTCTAATTATTCTAGTGAACTTTTAGCATGAAAACTTCACTAGAACAAGCCAAAATCGTCCAAAAACACTCTAAATCAAGAGTTCTAGTGAACATTTCGGCTACTTTCATCACTAGAACCGATTCGCCTGATTTGTGCCTTGCTGTACGCAAAATCCCGTCTTTATGAATGGAGATCATATCAACTTTGTTTTTATGTTGACTTTATATATATCCTTGGTCCACGGCGAGATGTTGTGGTGAATCTGGTGTGGCGGCTAACTTTCGAGCATTCAATCATTTACGCTCTTCCTATCGGACAAAAACGCCCGCTAGAAATAGTCTAATACGTTATTATTCAAAGATTTATGCACCACGAGTAAATTTGCAAAACACGTTATAAACAGTCTGGTATGCTATCGTTCAGTGATTTATGCTTCACGAGGAATATTTGCAAAACCCGCCATTAATAGTCTGATGCACTATTGTTCAGAGACTTATGCGTTGTGAATAAATGCGGCCTTTAATAGTCTAAATGTTCTTCCGGGCATTTATTTAAGAAGATAGATAAAGGTTATTGGTTATGATTCTTTGGCCGATAGTTACCTTGGAGCAGATGGGTGTGGCTTATATGACGTTCTATTGCATGATGTTCTGCTTCAAGGTAGGCGTAAATGACCTTGGAGCATTAGGATTGGCGATTCTCTTACAAGCGTTCTTACCCTGTCGTTTTTTCAGCAGAGTAAGAACAGTGGCATTTTGTATATGATTAATTATCAATATGTTGCCAAATGGCACCGTTCTTACTATGCTTTAAAATAAACAGAGTAAGAACAGTCACAGCAATTAAGGCTTAGACAGAATCATTCAATATCAAGATAAAGGAACCGCTACGCCAACTTTCATACTCCTGTCCATGATAAGGTGGCTTTTTGATGGATGAAATCCAGATCAAAATTGTCCGCCGACGGTCCCCAGTAAAAAATCCCGCATCACTGCGGGATTTTTCGGTTAGTTAGTAGTGTAGTGTATTCCCTTTTGGGGATGATTAATTATTAGTGGTTAGAAACGTCTGATTGACATTAAATCGTTATGTCGAATGCAAATTTAGATATTAAATCGATATTTCCAAATAATTTTCACTTTTATTCTTTTAAAAGATTCGGACGTAATTTCTTTGTCCTTTCGATCGCCTGTTCATCCTGCCATTCGCGTATCAGTTTCGGGTTGCCGCTGAGGAGTACATCAGGAACCTTCCAACCGTTGAATTCTGAAGGCCTTGTATAGACAGGAGGGGAGAGAAGACCGTCCTGGAAACAGTCGCTCAGGGCTGAAGTCTCGTCTGTAAGTGCCCCCGGGATGAGCCTGATGATGGAATCGGCAAGAATTGCGGCAGGCAGTTCTCCGCCGCTCAGGACGTAGTCTCCGATAGAGATCTCTCGTGTGATGAGATGTTCCCTGATGCGGTGGTCAATGCCCTTGTAATGGCCGCAGAGGATGATGATGTTGCCTTTGAGCGAGAGTTCATTGGCTATTCCCTGGTTGAGGATCTCACCGTCCGGAGACATATATATGACCTCGTCATAATCTCTTTCTGCCTTGAGTTCCTGAATCATTTTGAACACGGGCTCTACCATGATCACCATGCCGGCATCGCCGCCGTAACTGTAGTCGTCAACCTGCTGACGCGGTCCTTTGCCGTATTTGCGGAGATTGTGGATGTGTATTTCAACAAGGCCTTTGCTGATGGCGCGTCCGACTATCGAATGACTTAGAGGACTTTCGAGCAGTTCCGGGACAACAGTGATTATGTCAATTCTCATGATAAAAGTTTTCAAAATTTCTTTTCGGACTGCAAAAATAACATTTTGGTGTGAGTTTTACTAAAAAAATGGTATATTTGCGACTTGTACGAATTTATAAACCAATAACTCCATTATTATGAGTGAAGAGATCATCCCTGATGTTGCAGCAACATCAGATGTAGCAGTTGCTGAGGCTGTTGAAATTACAGAGCCAGCGGTAAATTATTCTGAAAAGACACTTGCAGAGTTGATAAGACTCTTTGAAGAACTTGTTCAGAACGAGGAAAGAATGAAGATGTCCAAGGAGGCTGAGGCTATCAAGTCGGCTTTCTACAAGAGGCTTCAGAAAGAGAAGGCGGATGCCGGTCTGGTTGCCGCAGAACCTGTTCAGGAAGCGTCAGAGGAAGAAGAGGCAGTTGAGACTCCGGTAGAAGACACTGTAAGCGAGAATCCTTTCGCAGAGGTGGAAAGAGGCTTCAAGGACCTTTATAATAAATATAAGAAAGAGCGTGCCGAGTATAACAGGCAGTTGGAGAAGGAGCGTGAGGACAACCTCGCAAAGAAGGAGGCGGTGATCGCCGACCTCAAGGCCCTTCTCGAAAAGCAGGAGGATGTTAATGCAACATTCCCAGAATTCCGCGAGATCCAGAACCGTTGGAGAGCGGTGGGACCTGTACCTGCTCAGAGTTACAGGAACATCAACGAGACATATCAACTCTATGTAGAGCAGTTCTATGATATGGTGAAGATCAACCGCGAACTTCGTGACCTTGATTTCAAGAAGAATCTTGAGGCGAAGGAGCAGTTCTGTGCATATGCAGAGAAACTGGCGGAGAATCCAAATGTTGTCGAGGCTTTCCGTGACCTCCAGAAACTCCATGAGCAGTGGAAGGAGTTCGGCCCGGTTGCCAAAGAGTATCGTGACCAGATCTGGGACCGTTTCAAGGCTGCGACAGCAGTGATCAACAAGAAATATCAGGCATTCTTTGAGGGACTCAAGGAACAGCATGCCGAGAATCTTGCGAAGAAGACCGTTCTCTGCGAGAAGGTAGAGGAAATCGCTGAGAGAGAGGTTTCTGACTCTAACGAATGGAATGCGTTCTCAAAGGAGATCGAGGATATCCAGAAGGAGTGGAAGACCATCGGATTCGCCTCAAAGAAGGAGAATCAGAAGATTTATGACCGTTTCCGTGCCGCATGTGACAAGTTCTACGGACGCAAGCGTGACTTCTATACTGAATACAAGGACAGCATCAATGCAAACCTTGAGAAGAAGATTTCTCTCTGTGAGGCAGCCGAGGCTCTCAAGTCAAGCACCGAGTGGAAGAAGGCTACCGACCAGTTCATCAATCTTCAGAAGCAGTGGAAGGAGATAGGTGCTGTTCCGCGTAAGAAGTCAGAGCAACTCTGGAAGAGATTCCGTGCTGCATGTGACGAGTTCTTTGCAGAGCGTGACAAGAACGCGAAGCCTGAGAACGACTTCTACGGCAACCTTAAGGCAAAGCAGCGTCTGATCGAGGAAATCAAGGCATATGAACTTAAGAATGACGAGTCTGATGCAGCGGCAATGCAGGACTTCCAGAAGAGATGGCAGGAAATAGGTTTCGTGCCGTTCAAGGAGAAGGACAATATCGCACAGGCATATAAGGAGGCTCTCAACTCCAAGTTCCCTAGCCAGGGACGTGGCGGCAACCGTCGCGGTCGTGGCGGAAAGCCTGCCCTTTCTGAAAAGGACCGCCTGATCCAGAAGTACAACCAACTTGAGCAGGACATCGTGACATATGAGAACAATATCGGATTCTTCTCGATGTCCAAGAATTCGGCTCCTCTGGTGAAGCAGATGGAAGACAGGATCGCTCAGTCGAAGGAGGAACTCAAGGCTCTCGCAGAGCAGATCAGAGTCCTCACAGAGGCTGAAGAACAGGAATAATAACAATGGCGGTGACTGTCGAGGTCACCGCCAAGTTTTGTCTAACATTTTCAAAAATAGATGAATAAGAGTAATTTGACAGGATTTGTCTTGATCTTTGCTATCATGATGGGATTTTCATGGTATCAGTCGAGACAATACAAGAAACAGCAGGAGGCACAGGCACAACTTGACTCCATTGCAAGGGTAGAGCAGATGGCTGCGATGGCCATGGACTCGCTCAAAAGAGCAGAAGGCCTTGTTACAGAAGGTGAAATGGCAGGTGTGAAGGTAATGAACATGCCTGCATATAAGGACAGCATGCTTACTGAAGCCAGGCTTGCTGACGCGTCTGTATACATGCTTTCTAACGACAAGGTCGACATAGAGTTCACCACAAGGGGAGCGCAGCCTTATTCGGTGAAGATAAAGGATTATATGGCTTACGACAGCACCGACCTTTATCTTATAAAGCCAGAAATGAGCCAGATGGGAATCAGCATCTATGCAGGTGAGAACATCAACACCAAGGATTTTGTCTTCAACGTTGTCGAGCATGATGATTCGACACTGGTGATGCAACTTCCTTTTGCCGGAGGCGGATACATCCAGCAGAAATACTGGCTTACAAAGGGCAGTTATATGATGCAGAACGAACTTTCGCTCGTAGGCATGGACGGAATCATTCCGCGCAATGTGTCTATGCTCGACATCGACTGGTCTGTTATCATCCCTCGCCTCGAAAAGGGCTACAAGAACGAGAAACAGTATTCTAAACTCGATTTCTATTTCAGCGGTGACAAGAAGCCGGAAGAAATCGGCCGTGGCCGTGACGGCAGCGAGCGTGTCGATACCAAGTTGAAATGGTTCGCATTCCAGCAGCAGTTCTTCTCTGCAATCATGACTTCAGGAACTGAATTCGCTTCCGCTGATTTCAGTCTCAAGTTCTTCTCTGAAGACGAATACAAGTCAAAGGGTGACCTCATGGCATGTACAGCAAGGCTCAGGTCTGATTTCCAGGCAGGTTCAAGCAATATCGTGCTTCCTTATGAGTTCTACTTCGGCCCTAATGACTATCGTACACTCAAGAGTTATGACCAGAAATATGAGAAGATAATTCCTCTCGGAGGTTGGATGGTGGGCTGGTTCAGCCGTCTTGTGATCATCCCTTGCTTCGACTTCCTCGGCAAGTTCATCAGCAATTACGGTCTTGTGATCCTTCTGATGACCATTCTTATCAAACTTCTCATTTCTCCGCTTACGATCAAGTCTTACAAGTCTTCTGCAAAGATGCAGGTGATCAAGCCGGAGGTAGATAAACTTAATGCGAAGTATCCTAACGAGAAGGATGCGATGAAGAAGCAGCAGGCCATGATGGATCTGTACCAGAAGGCCGGCATCAGTCCTATGGGCGGATGTCTCCCTATGCTGTTGCAGATGCCTATCCTCTTCGCGATGTTCCGTTTCTTCCCAGCATCAATCGAACTTCGTCAGCAGAAGTTCCTCTGGGCTGATGACCTCAGTGCATATGATTCAATCTGGGATTTCGGTGTGAATGTGCCTCTTCTCGGAGACCATCTCTCATTGTTCGCACTCCTGATGGCCGTGACCATGTTCATTTATTCGAAGATGACTTCTTCTCAGATGTCAGACGATCCTAACATGGCAGGAATGAAGTTCATGAGCGTATGGCTTATGCCTATCATGATGTTCTTCATCTGTAACAACCTTTCTGCAGCCCTCAGTTATTATTATCTTCTTTCAAACATCATCACAATGGGTATGACATGGTATATCCGTAAGTTTGTGGTGACAGAGGAGAAGGTCCGTGCAGACATGATGCTCAATGCCAGCAAGCCTAAGCAGAAGTCTAAATGGCAGCAGAGGCTCGAAGAGGCTCAGAAGATGCAGGAGCAGATGCAGAAACAGCAGCAGAACCGTAGATAATTTAAGGTAACGGTATACCTGTCTGCACTGATCGAATTTCATCATGATATACCATACTTAATTTAAATTTACTGTTGGATCAAGATGACATGCCACCCCCGGCTAGGGGGTGCCTGACCATCGGGAAGGCGGGGGTCATCGTATACAACAGTAAATTTAAAATAATCAAGACAAATTATGATAAAGGAAGTAATCAATAGATTACATATAGAACTGCCAGCAACTGCAAAGTTGGTGGCAGTTTCCAAATTCCACCCTTTCGAAGCCATTGAAGAGGCTTATGAAGCAGGGCAGAGGATATTTGCTGAAAGCCGCCCTCAGGAACTTCTGGCAAAGGTCAAGCGTCTTGAAGAGATAAGGGCGGAAAGGGGAGAACCAGATTACATGTCCGACATCGAATGGCATTTCATCGGCCATCTTCAGACCAACAAACTCAAGATGGTACTGCCGTATGTGTCTATGATTCAGTCGGTTGATTCCGTCAGGCTTCTTGAATCGACAGATGCCTGGTGCGAAGCAAACGGCATTGTTGCCGATGTCCTTCTTGAACCTCATGTCGCTGCGGAAGAAACCAAGCAAGGATTTTCCCCGGAAGAGATCATGACCATTCTTTCAGATGCCGGGAAATACCAGAACATACGTTTCCGCGGCATAATGGGCATGGCTACATTTACAGATGACGAGTCTGTCATCAGATCGGATTTTGCTGCATTGCGTGATGTTTTCGATAAAGTCCGTGAAAAATATCCTTCATTGTCGGACACTTTCACTGAACTGTCCATAGGAATGTCTGACGACTATCCTGTCGCGCTGGAATACGGATCCACAATGGTCCGTATCGGCTCGATGATTTTCGGCCAGAGAATCTGATTTTTTTATTGTATTTCTGCCATAATCTGGATATATTTGCAAGAATCTATATCGTTGAATTCATCAAATTCTTTATTTATATACACATGAAAAAGTTATTTCCTTTGTTTGCGGCAATTGCCTTGATTTTAGGCGGTTGTGCTATGAAAAGCGATCTGGAGGAGGTTTCTCAGCGTGTTGACGGCCTTGAAGACAGGGTTGTTTATCTTGAGGAACTTTGTGCTTCGCTTAACACCAACATCACTTCTCTTCAGACTATAGTTGAGGCTCTGGAAGAGAAGGATTACATTAAATCTGTCAGCAAAGTCATGTCCGGTGACGCTGTCATTGGATATAGTATCGAGTTTGAAAAGTCGGGATCTGTGACTATCTATCACGGCGAGGATGGTGAAGATGGAAAGGATGGTACTAACGGCAAAGACGGAGCAAATGGTAAAGATGGAGCAAATGGTAAAGACGGCCATACACCTGTAATCGGAGTTAAGCAGGCTGCAGACGGCATCTGGTACTGGACTGTCGACGGTGAGTGGCTTCTCGATGCATCAGGAAATAAGGTAAAGGCTGTCGGAACAGACGGTAAGGATGGTGAAGACGGTCTCGACGGAGAGGATGGAAGAGATGGAGAAGATGGAGAAGATGGTGAAGACGGTCTTGACGGCGAAGATGGTGAAGACGGTCTTGACGGAGTGGACGGTCTTACTCCGATATTGACCATTGAAAATGGTATCTGGTATATGACTTATGATTGGGGTGAATCATGGTTTGAACTTGGACCTGCAACAGGCGCTGACGGTAAGGATGGTGCTGATGGTAAAGACGGCGTTGACGGAAAAGATGGAAAAGACGGTAAGGACGGCGATTCTATGTTCAAGTCTGTGGAATGGGATGAAAATGAGGCCCGCTTCACTCTTGCTGACGGAACAGTTCTTACTATCCCGATGTCTTCAGGAAAAGTAACTAATCAGATTCAGTCGCTTACCTTCGTTCCGGAATATAATGACGGTTGTGTTCTCATCAAGAAGACTGCAGGAGTTGACGAGGGTGTAGGTTTATTTGACTTTGAGGTTGCTCCTAAGGAACTTGCTGCGAGGATTACTGCAGAAATGGTTTCCATGAAGGCCGTTTATACAGAGACTCGTGCCGAGAGCAGGTATGTGGCTCTCCCTGTTGTTTCCGTTGAGACAGACGCAAAGGACGGTATCATCACAGTAACTGTTTCCGGTGAGAATCTCAGCGATGACTTCTATATGGAAAATGTTACAGCAAGTGCTGCCCTTACCATTTCAGAAGGTGAAACAGACCTTACAAGTGCCTATGTTCCGCTTCTTGCTGCATTCGATACCAGCATGATGCCTATAATCACATATACTACAACTGACGGAACAGCCATAACCTACAAGCATGACAAACTCATAAGCAATGTCTATGAGAACGGTGTAGGTACACTTACTTTCAGCGAGCCGATAAAGACTATTTCAGGTTTCTCAGGACAGACCAAACTTACTTCGATCAATATTCCGGAGAGTGCAACTAAAATTGCGGACTATGCTTTTGAGGATTGTACCAAACTTACTGAAGTCGTCATTCCAGACAATGTGAATTACATCGGTTACCGTTCATTCTACGGCTGTACATTATTGAAGAAAGCAGTTATCGGTGATGGTGTACTCAGCATCGGAAATGAGTCGTTTTATCGTTGTCCTCAACTTTCCGACCTCACCCTCGGTTCGTCACTCAAATCTTTAGGTAATTCTGTCTTCAGTGGCATTTCAATAACAGAACTTGTTCTTCCTGAGTCGGTGACATCAGTAGGTTCAAGTATATTTTCATCATGCAAGTCACTTGAGAAGGTTGTCATCGGTAACAGACTTGAGACATTAGGTTCTTCTTCTTTTGCTGGCTGTACTAATCTTGTTGACGTAACCATCGGTACAGGTGTAGTCAATATCAGTGACTATGCATTTGAGGAGTGTACAAAACTCACAGAAATTGTCATACCTGATAATGTGAATTA
>JAZQES010000049.1:0-5089 GCA_045539115.1 Candidatus Cryptobacteroides sp.
AACAGTTTCCTCATGAGCCTGTTGGTGCTGTCAGCTTCTGTCATCAAAGCGGATGGTAAGACGACCTCGCAGGAGAAGGCCACACTCCGAGAGTTCTTTGCAAGGAACTTCGGAGCACAGGCAGCCAATGAGGTTGATGAGATTCTCGAAGAACTTCTTCAGAAGGACTACAACCTCTATGAGGTATGCAGCCAGATCCGCTCATGCATGGACTACCCGCAGCGTCTTCAACTTTATCATTTCCTCGTTCAGCTCGGAGCATGCGACGGTCTGCAGCAAAGAGAGATTGACGTCCTCGAGACCATCGCCACATACATCGGCTTGTCAAAGAGCGAAACTGACTCCATCTTCGCACAGTTCAGACCAAGCAACGACAGCAACTATAGGATTCTTGAAATCACTCCTGACGCAACAGACGAGGAAGTGAAGAAGGCATACCGCAAGATGGCCATAAAGTACCACCCGGATAAGGTTGCTACACTTGGCGAGGATGTACAGAAAGCGGCCGAGGAAAAGTTCAAGGCTGTAAATCAGGCTTACGAAGCAATCTGTAGGGAACGCGGCATATAAAAGTGTACGTCAAGAAAAAGTCAGCCAAAATCGATCAAATTGTGTGATTTTGGCTGACTTTTCTATTTCATGACTTCACCTACGGTTACTTCCCGATAGCTTTCAGTAGCTGCGCGAACTGATCCGGACACGAAGTCATCTTGTTTCCACAAGTTATTCCTGACAGTCTCTGCTGCACATCAGATATCTTATGACCTTTCGCAAGAGCTGCAATTCCTTTGAGGTTGCCGTTGCATCCGCCATAGAAGGCGACATCAAGAATCTCATCCCCGAAGAGCTTGAGTTCGATCGCCTGCGAGCACACTCCCTCAGGCTGTGCCACGACAGTCCTTACTCCGCAGCTGAATGTATCGTTTATTATCTTCATCTTGTATCAATTAGGAGAGCAAAGATAAGCAGAATCTTACAAAAGGGAAATCCAATCTTTCACTTTCCCCTCACAGAAGTGTCTGCAAGGGGGATTTTTGAAATAGAATCTTTCACTTGCAAATAATAATCTTACAGAATCACTCCACCAACTCAAACTCGTGAACCCACACATGTTCCTCATCCTTATCATTATGTTCATTGACCAGAATCATCGCCTCAGAAACATCCTTAAAGTCGATGCCGAAGAAATCCGACAATTTCTGCAGAGCCTGCTCCTCGGTACAATAGTACACATCATCATCCTCTATGTCTATAAGGTATTCCTCCGGAAAGAAATGACAGTCATTCTTCTGGTATATGGCCATTCCTGATTCCTCCACCCTGAAGGCTATGCTCAAGGACGGATACTTCTCCATTATCAGGTTTTCAACCTCATGGCATCTGTCCCAGGCAGACTCCGTCGTGAAGGTCAGAACATCATCATCAAGCATCAGATTATCCCATGAGCCGCGGCAGGATATCTTTCCATATTCAATCCCAAAGTCTTCTACAAGATTGCCCAGCCAAGTTGTTCCGAGCCCGTTAGACTTTAGCGGTTCCGTCATCTCCTGCAATCTCTTCATTCTGTCATAGAGAGACTGAACCTCGTTCATCTCTCCAGTCACTGCATATGAGCAGCTCGCCCAGTTTGGCATAACTTATTATTTTTTAAAATTTTACGTATTTATCCATCTGTCTGGACTTCGCCTTGCGAGTCATCGGGACAGTCGCCATAAGTCCTGTCATCGGTATCCTCTGACCGTCCTTTCCTTCAAGCACCCAGCAGCCCTCGACTGAGGCCACCGTACAATCAGTATAGGTCCGCAGTACAGCATTGAGCACCTTGGCACTCTTACGGGAGACCTTGAGCATTCCGTTGACCCTCACGTCACCGCTGTCGAACCTCACTACCATCGCCGGGACTCCGTGAAGGGCAACCTTCACATGGTCACCCTCGACGCTCACGTCCCTTCCGTTCATCTGCATCGCCACCTTAAGCCTGATGGCGGACAGCATCATCTCATCACTTCTTGTCATAATCTTATAGGTTTTATAAAACATAATCCTTATCAATCTTCACGAACCTATCCACGCGGAAGCATCTCCATTCCCCTTTCTCGATGTCGAAATACGGGAATGTTCCGTTGAACGCCCTCTGAGGCTTCTGAGTACTCGATCCTGTATCATATCGTCTGATGACGTCCACCGCTCTGGTCCCGTATGCATCACGGGTTGTACCATCTGTCTTCTCGAAGACGAAATGAACAACCTCTTCTGCAAGCATATTCTTCAGTTCTGCAAGGTCCGACATCACTGTCAATGCCTGTATTGAATCCTGACCGAATTTGGAATCCAGATAGTGATTAATCTTCAGCAGTTCGTTGTCTCCAGCGATTACCGCTGCTATAGTGTTGGGTGTATTCATGGTTATTGGATTTTACGTTTTGTATTATCTGCTATGGCCTTCTTGACCATCTTGCCAAGATCAACCGCCAGCCTTGACATATCAGTCAGGTTCACATTCCTGTGATACATCAGCGACGGGTCATACTGCGGCTCTATGCTTACCGCCACGATGGCAAAGCCCTGCTTCTCGACATCAAGCACAGCCTGTCTGACCTCCTGCACGGACTCGTTCGGAGCACCGTCCGATATCATGAAGAACAGGCAGTTCTCCTTGGTATGCTTCCTTACTCTTGAGGCTGCCTCGCGGATTGCCGTTCCGTCGTTGTTTCCCCATCTGGAATCAGTGCTTCCAAGAGCGTACTTAGGACAGAAGGACTTCTCTCGATATACATACAATGCCGTACCTCCGTCTGTGCTGTGGCCATAGATATAAAGGTCAACATTCTGAAGAGTTCCGATGGCCTCGTTAAGCAGGACCGCCGTATCTCTTGCTGCCCGCTCTCCGTCTCCATACATCGAACCGGACTCGTCTATGAGTATGCAGACAGATATCCTGTCGGACTTGACCTGCCCTTCCCTCATATAGACCGTAGGGACACCCTGATAGGCCTCGGCTATCTTGCCTGTATCAAGCATTCCGCTTCTCATACCCCTGTGGATAAGTTTGTACTCCATCGAAGAGCACTTTAGAGACTTCGAGATTGCAGGTATGTACTTGCGTACTCGCGATAGTGAATCCATGTACCTGTCCTTGTAAGGTTTCTCCTTGATGACCACACATCCCTTCTGGGTTCCCCTCTCGACCCTGCCTTCGCAGATCCTGCCGACAAGGTCCCAGTCTGCCTTGACGGTCTCCGACTGGCTCTGAGAATCGATGGTCTTCTTCTCAGGTTCGGAGGTCAGCTCTTTAAGAGCATCTGCTATCTGCTCGAAGATCTCATTCATCTGCTGGTCGACCTTCTTGGCAATCTGCCTTGAGGTCATCTTCTTCGGCTTTGGCTGCTGGCCACCAATCTGCGGCTGCTGAGACTGTCCTGACGAGCTGTCACCTTCACCAGACTCATCCGAAGGCTGACCGTCCTGCGTTCCGTCCGAGGCCTGCTGCTTCTGCTTCTCTTTCTCTTCATCCTGCAAGTACTGCTTGATGATATCGAAAATCTTCTCTGCAGTCTCGACGCACTGCGCTGTCGATGCCGGATATGGAGTCAGTAGTTCACGCACCTGCAGAAGCGTATCCGCGAACTCTTCCAGGTCGGACATCTCTACTGTCTTTGGATACCTCACAAGGGAGATGATGGCGTTCATCAGCCTCGGGAATGTCTCCAGTCCTTCAGTCTTGCCCTCATCCTTCATCTTCTGGGAATACCTGTCGAAGTAATAATACTTGGACGCCTTCAGAAAGTTGGCAAGGCCCGGCTTCTTCTGTCCGAGCTCACGCTCTATCCTCTCGTCCTCAAGGATGTTCTCGATGAACTTTATGATTCCGTTGGTTATACCCTTGTATGCACTGAAATCAGTATAAAGTACATGACATCCCTCATGGATCGCAAGGCCGAGGAAGGTGTCGATCCGGTTTCCAATCGGGAGGTCGGTATCGTCGAACACCTCTGTGGCGACCCAGATTATCTTGCCGTTGGTCTTGGATCCGTCAGGAGAGATCCTCACGATGACCTTCTCTGGTGTATCCATGATCTTTATCATGTCCTCTGCAAGGCGGTAGGAATTCTTGATGAGTTCCTCATCCGAGGCCGGTGAAAGCATATAGTCGGAATATGGTGTTCCTTCAGGGATCGAACTCTCCCAGCCCAGTCTGCCGGTCCTTCTTATCTTCACGAAGGTCGTCTGGTCCCTGTCAAGGAAGTCTGTCGTGAGCATCTGTATCTTCTGCTCCGTAGTCAGATTCTGATGAATTCTTTTCATAATGATATCCGTTATCGGGTTCAACTTCATTTGTGAAGCACCCGCAGGGCCGATGACGGCAACAGACAAGAAAATCCGCCGGAATACTACCACAGCGTGTGTGGAGATTCTGACGGATTAGTTCTACGAACGGTTCTTGAATGTGTCCGAAAGAGGAATCTACATTTGCGAAAACAAATGATTGAAGCCGAGATGAAACGCCACGCTCCCATTCGGACATAGTTCCGCCAACACTTTCCTCATCTGCCAGAGGGGACCGCTGTCTGAAGCGTACGGTCTATGACGAACGCCTTTCTGTCAAGCCAGAAGGCTATCCCTCTGTACCCTGTCTCCTTGAGATAGAGGCAGATCACGTCGAAGAGATACTGATGGATAGCCCGGTGGGCGAAAAGCACGAATCCTGACGCTTCATCAATCATATGATTATCCTTCACATCATCCTTTAAGGACCTGAAGTAAGAGACAATCTCCCTGCTGACCAGCACGGCACGGATATTCCTGTCATCGAACCTTCCGTAGTCCGCCCAGCACAGAATACAGGATATGAAGAAATCCTTCAGTATCCGTTCCGGATATCTCTTGAGCAGTTCTTCAAGATGAACGCTTGATGGCCTGACGGTATTGAGCAGGCTTTCAACCTCAGCAGCCATCGGGCAAGAGTTCCTGTCATTTATGTTCTTCATGATCATCATTGCAACTGTTTCTTATCATCACACCATTATCGGATTCACCTTCATCGTGTCAAGATTCAGGTACAGGCCACTGTGTTCAGTCATGCCATGAC
>JAZQES010000050.1:0-2820 GCA_045539115.1 Candidatus Cryptobacteroides sp.
AGGGTTTGACTGCGATAATATTGCGTGGCTTCATTTTTACCGACACAAAGACGGAAACCTTGCCAAAATGGAAGAAATGGCAGTATATATCAACAACAAGTGGAAATTACCTTGGTACGAAGATTTCCCTGAATTTGAAGGTCTGGACTTCAATAATGCTATGGTATGGCATAAAGATGCACTCTATTGTTTTGGCGTGGAAAATTATGATGACGAAAACGGGAAGTGGAGCACTCGTCCTATTTACCTGAAATTAGAATTGATACCTATTAAGTAAATTCTCATTTATGCGTTCATTTGATACTTCAATCATATTTTATGAAGTATTATTTTACGTTATCCCCTAAATAATAGTTGCTATGAAAAGGTTGCTGTTACTAATGACGATCCTTCTGTGCTCTTGTGAAAAGGATCCCTCTGTTTCAGAAAAATATGTCGGAGACTGGGAAGGTGTGGTTTACGTGTTTGCTGACGATGGTGACGATAAGATGCTCGTTGTGAGTAATATCATCGAACTGACTATTGAAGAATCATCCTCCTATACTTGTATTCTATATGACTTCAAATCACCGACAGGCGTTCCTATCAAGGTCGGAGAAGGCTCGACAAGCAAAGGTAATGTCATTGAAGAAGGGGAGTCGATAACATTCACCAGTACTTTTGCAGACATCCGGTTCAAGGCAGTGCATTCTTCAGATGGTCTGAAATTAGAGTCTTCTGAATATCTTATTGACCTTAAGGAAGTGGAATAAATTATACATAACGTCCTCACCCAAGTCATCTTTCTCAGAAACTTTAGGTGGACTAATATATAGATTTACTGAAAACCATAACTTTACGAACATAAATCGGAATTTATACTTCACGAATTACATAGGGGTAGTATGAATAAGAAATTAGAAAAAGCATTAAATTGGACTGTTGCTATCGTTGGTATCATCGGTACATTATACTTCACATCGGCCAAACACGATGACCTGCACGAAACTCATCTAAATGGCGAGGAAACAATAGGTATTGTTGTAAAGCGTAGTACTGGTCGTTCGGTTAAACCTGGTACAGGGAGTTCAAAAGTGGATTATGTATTCAATCAAGATGGGAAATGGATTCAAGGAACTTACTACGGCAGAGAGTATTATGAAAAGGCAATAGTAGGTATGAAGTATAAGGTTAAGTACAGACCTGATGAGACAACAAACAGCGTTGTAAATCACTCTGCTGTCATATACTTAGACGAACCTATATCATCTGAGTATCGTAATATCCCACAAACAAGGGAGTGGATATTGAAAGAGATTTATCCCGATAAAACCTCAATACCAGGTGCCCGCGATTTATCAGAAATCAATCATATGCTCCCTGATAGTATAAGAGGATTTTGGAGATAGTAAAGGTTAAATTCGGATTTACACATCAACTAACTTGCTATGAAAAAAGTCCACAAATCGATATTCGGAGTACTGAAAGATGATCCGACTGATATTGACAACATCAGATCCTACCTTCGTTGTTATCGAGGTGATGATGTTGTGTTGGATGATGATGTGTGTAAGGATATCGATTTGGATGATCTTTTCGGATACTCCAATCGATGCATCACGCCTGTTGGAGAACTTATGCTCTATGATAGATTCCGACAGATGAAGCGAAGCGGGAGGTCTGTGGATGATGAAAAAGACATATCACAAATCATTGAAAATGAGGATTTAAGGACCAAGTTGGAGTCAGCATTAGGTGCGGTAAACCTTAAAAAAGGAATATCCGTAAGCGAACTCTTGAATATGTCTGTTCAAATCGGACGTTGGCATAAGTTTTCATGGTTGATACCGTTACTTGAACTCACAGTATTCGTCTTGATGCTTATTTTTCTTCCTCCGGCAGTTGCCATTATTTTCGCCGTAGGAGTCCTGATACTCAACCTATGTCTGCATTATGCCAACAAGTCATATGTAGACATGTATATACGTCCCCTCGTGCAGCTTGATAGACTGAGACAGGCTTCTGTCAAACTTTCGGAGATAGACAGGTTCAATGATCTTCAGGAAGTAAACCATTCTATAAAAAACCTTTCTAAGCTATCCAAAAAGCTTAGGATATTCAGTCTGAACGGCATACTTGAATCCGATTTCATGGCGATGTTCTATATTCTGATTGAACTCATCAAGATTCTCTTGTGCATTGAGCCGATCAAGACATATGCTATACTCAAGAAAATGGATGATGTCAGCAAGGACTCAAGAACTCTTTTTGAATATGTAGGAGGTTGGGACGTTCTTTATTCGATTGCCTCATTCAGAAATTGGATGGATTCGTGTGGATTTGCGTGGTCGTTGCCGACTTTCGTTTCACAGCCTAAGACTTTGAAAGCAAATAACATCTATCATCCTCTAATCAACAACTGCGTTCCTAACAGTATTCAGATAGACAAGTCTGTAATCATAACAGGTTCCAACATGTCAGGTAAATCATCATTCCTAAGGACTCTTGCAGTAAACATCGTGTCTTCATATGCATTGAATATGAGTTTTTCTTCAGAGTTCTCATTGCCGGAATGCCGTCTGCACTCTGTTCTTTCAGTATCGGACAATCTTGATGAAGGGAAGAGTTACTATATGTCAGAAGTCTTAAGAATCCAGTCCATCATTGACAGATGCAGCTCTGCAGATAATCATGTCACTGACTTTGTGTTTATTGATGAGATTTTCAAAGGAACTAATACTGTAGAAAGGATTTCTATTGCAGACGCAGTAATCAGATATCTTTCATCACTGGAGAACACTACAGCAGTGGTTTCCACTCATGATATCGAGCTTGCCAGTG
>JAZQES010000051.1:0-2979 GCA_045539115.1 Candidatus Cryptobacteroides sp.
GATATTGATCAGGTTGTTGTATCCTACCTGAAGTATGATGCTGAAGGTTATGAAGGCTGTCGCCAGAACGGTCTGAATGCAGATGAAGACTTTATTCAATATGGTCTTTCTGTTGAAACGGAATGTGCCTTTGGTGACATCCAGGGCGCTGAAACGTGAAACATAATAGGCCGGAATGAATCCGGACAGGGCGGATGTGATCAGCAGGATCGTGAGCACCGCAATTACCGTCAATGGCTCAAACGATATGCTGAACCTGCTGCCAAGTCCGTCATATCCTTGAAGAATGTTGTTTATGCCTGGAAGTGCAGCCACAGCGATGCAGATTCCCAAGATTGTACAGAAGGCGGATATTACAAACGCCTCTTTGAAATACTGGAAATATGTAGCGGCCTTCTGAGAACCGAGCAGGTTCTTTGTTGCAGCTTCCTTCGCCCTCTTTCCTGCCAATGCAACATTGAGGCTGACATAGTTCATCAACGCCATGATCAGGAGAAGCACGACAAGGATGACGATGATATTGATGGTGAATTTCGTGTTTACCGTAAAGTACTCATTGGCACCATCATAGGTGATTTCATCATATCTTACCAGGCGGCAATGTTCATCGGCGAGACGATTCTTGATTGTACCTACAAAACTTTCACGATAGCGTTCAGACCACTCTGCACTTTGGGTGGAAACAACTTCATCTATATACCTGTTGCCAAAGTCATTATAATGTCTTACAGTCAGATTCGAGATCTTTCTTTCAGCCTCATCGTCATCGACACCATCCTTGAGCTTGACCATCGTGACCATGCCTGAAAGCATTTCCTGAAATGGAAGTGAAGGATTTTTCTCGCCGCGGGCCGACATTGCCATTATCATGTCGTTATACTTGATGAGACCATCACCGAAGTCCTTATAGATTGCTGTAATAAGATAATCCTTCTCCAACAATGTGACGTTCTTGCCGATTGCATCTCCTTCGGGGAAATAGGTGTTGGCGAACGTCTCTGACACACCGACCTCTGAGGGTGTCTTCAGGAAACCTGCATCGCCTGCGATGAAATCCTGCGGGAAGAAATCAAAGAAATTCTCCTCACACCAGTTTATCTTCACGCAATCCGCATTCTTGATAGTGAAATGTCCCGGATACAGGAGCACGGTACTGGTACTTTCGATTTCGGGAATGTTGTCAGCAAGATGTTCTCCAAGGGCCCATGTCGTATGGAATGAATCCTGATAGCACACGGCATAGATATCATCATACTCAGGGTTCTCATGTCCCATCTTCACAATATTCACCAGCCAGCTGGCAAGTATTATCACAAATGCGAGCGATACGCTCAGACCAACCACCTGTATAGCGGTGTACCTCTTGTTTCTGCTTAAGAATCTCAGATAACTTTTCATTTTTCTATAATATAAAGCTGAAAAGGGGAATGGAAATCATATAACCCAATTATGATGCGTATTTTGTTCCCAACTAACAAACCCATTCCCCGATTCAGCGGGAGAATTCATATGATTTACTCTTTCTTCAAAGCCTCAGCAGGATTGGTGCGCATCAGCCGGATGGCCTGAAGGACGACTGCTGTGACAGTGACTGCCAACACAACTGTAAATGCTCCAATGTAGATGAGAGAGGAGTTGTCGGTTCTTATGACATAACCTTCCAGCCATCGCTCCATAACCATATATGCGGCCGGGATTGCCACGATTGCGGAAATCACCACCGGAAGCGTGAAGTCAATTGTAAGTTTCCGGATCATCTCCCGCTTCGAACATCCGAAAACATTACGTATGGCATTGCTCCTTTCATTGGTCTTGGAATGGTAGCTGCTGAGTCCCACGATGGTCATTATGGTCATCAGGATGCAGATGATCGAGAATCCGGTGAGAAGCTTCATGATGTTCCTTTCCTCACGTATCTCGTTTTCGAGACTACCCTTGAGAGTACCTATCTCGCAGATTTCATCATTGTAACCTTTTGATCTGTAGAATTCCTTGACTCGTCTGATTGCTTCCGTCTCGTTACCGTCTGCTTTGATGCAGATCATGTCGCCCATAGTTCCGCTGAAATCGTCAAGGAGGTTGATGAATGTGAATTTTCCGGTTGTCTCCTCGTCAAGTTTTCCAATCTTGAAGTCCGATACTATTCCGCATAAAGGCATCTCTCCCATCCACATCTTCATGGTATTGTTCTTTACGAATCCGGCAGCTGCCTCGTATGTGCTTCTGCACATATAATAGTTTTCCATTGCAGAAGGTGAGGAATACTCTTCAAGGAATTCTATCCCAAGTATGTCGAAATATGCTCTGTTGCCACTGATGTACCTTATCTCCTCTGATTGTCCATCGTCCGAAACGATCATCGACATATGTGCATTATTAGGGAGATTGCTCCATCTGCCTATAGCAGACACATATGACTGGGCTTTCAGCTCATCGTAATATCTGTTCAGTCCTCTGTCCATAAACATTATGACTATGACTCCTTCCGTATCATATCCTAGAGGCAGATCAATCAGATGCCTTGTCTGTCTGGTAATTCCGAAACATATAGACAATGCTCCGATGCTCAGAAGGCCGGCGATGCCGATGAACAGTTTTCCGAACCTTGTCTTATCGTTGTACCGCACTTCGCCCTTGATTACATTGATTGCACTGTATGATGACAAAATGAACGAAGGGACGGCACTTGCAAGACCTACCATGATCAGGATGATTCCCGCAAGTATCAGATATTCATTGAAATGCGACAGCGGGTTTATCTCGGATCCCAGTATCTGTCCGACAGGCTCCTTGAATGCGACCGCAATCAGGACTGCGAAGATGCATGATACCATCAGGAGCATGAATGCTTCGAGGAAGCAGCGTCCTATGATTCCTCTTCTTCCGGTGCCGAGAAGCTGTCGGGTAGCTATCTCCTTGATCCTGAACCTTGAGAATGCGATGGTCAGGACAACATAGTCAAGCAGGGCGACCACGGTC
>JAZQES010000052.1:0-2677 GCA_045539115.1 Candidatus Cryptobacteroides sp.
ATGACAGGGGGTATGGATATGGACTCCTTCACCTCTAAGGCGGAATCGTCTCAGGCACGTATAGCGGAGATAGGCAAGGAGATGGAGGTTTATGAAAAGAAGGCGGAGAAAGGAACTCTTACAGAGGCCGAACAACAGAGGATGCAGGAACTGAATCAGGAGATGATGGCGATGACCCAGGACCTGATGGGCGGCATGGGCAACATCATGCAGACTGCGACCAAGGCTGCTGAAATAACTTCAAAGGTCAATGCGGAGCAGACACGTTTCCAGAATGCCCTGAAGCAGTATACTGAAAAGGTCGAGACTATAAGGAGGAATGAGGACGGTGTCGTGAAGACTTGCGAAGAGATTGCATCTGAATATGAGGCGGGACTGAAGGCTATATATGAGCAGATATACCGGACTTCAGATGCGGAAAGTGTCAGGGACCTGTATGATCAGGCTGACGAGATGATGAAGAATTACCGTCTGCGTGCGGCGAAGGTGTGGCTCCAGGGCCTTCAGGTGCGCTTTGACAATACGGTCAAACTGATTCCGGAGGCAGAGAAGGTCTATGCAGATATGGCGGCAGGCGGTATGATTCCGGAATGCGCCGTGGGTCGTGCACCGCTGAATCTTGTTACGGAGTGTACGGATATCCTGAATGAAGCATATGCGGACTTCCCTCAGCCGGAGGTGCTGCCTGTGGAGATGGAGGTGATATCCGTGCTCAATGAAAATGAGAGGCTTATGCGTGCGGAAAGCGGTTTTCCACGTGGATTCAGCCCTTCTTCCGGCGCAGGTGATATCCGTGATGAGTTCATAAACGGAAGTTGCTTCCTTGTCTGGAACGACGCTGAATCTTCGTATTACAAGATAGAGAACGGAAACCGTGTGAAACTCTCCGGCGAAGGACCGTTCGATTTCTACAAGGCGTCTCCGAAGCCGGACGAAAGCGTCTACGGGGACATCCCTCACCGAAGCGGAAGCCGCAAAGCATCATATACCCGCAGCGGCAGTCTGGTCCTTCACGACGGAACGTATATGTATCCGATGTTCATGCGCCGCCATTCCGACAGGCTTGAATTCGTAATTTATGATCATATTCCGGGAACGGATAAGGAGGGTTTCATGAAATGTACATACAAACTCTGATACGAGTATTGTTGCTGATGTGCGGTGTGGCTGTTGTTTCAGCCGCACAGCCATACCGCCGTCAGTTTGATGACCAGTGGAAGAAAGCGGACGAGATCGTCCGTGAGCATCATCAGTCGTGGGAAGCGGTCTTCACGAGCCTTGATGCAGACAGCAGGGTGTGCGAGGCGATAGTGTTTCCGGAAGTGCTTCGCTGGTCAAGACTCAGAAACACTATAGAACAGGCAACGCTGAATATGTTCTATATCAGGAATGGGAAGGAAGGTGCGGACTTTTCCATCGGGCTGTTTCAGATGAAGCCGTCATTCGCCGAGAAAATCGAGAAGGCGTGGATGAAGAGTCCCCTCAGACATAAATATCAGCTGTACTTCGTAAACACTGATGACGAATATTCCCGAAGGCAACGGCTCGAAAGGCTTAATGATGAAGAATGGCAATGTGTATATCTGGCTTTATTCATCAGGCTCCTGATTGAAAGGGAACCTTCACTTGCCGAGAAGGAGCCGGTCGAACTTATCAGGCTTATGGCTACGGCATACAATCGGGATTTCGAGGCCGGATTGGACGAACTGGAACGTTACAGCAGGGCAAGGACTTTCCATCTGGATCTTATGCCTGGAGAAAAGACAGAATATCTTTCCTATTCTGAACTTTCCGTAGGATGGTACATACATAACATAAACAGGAAATTATGAAAAGACTGATAATATCATTATTCGTGGTGTTGCTGGGAGCGACATCGGCGATTGGGCAAATCAAGACCTCGCCAAGTTATAGTGAAGTCTATGAGAAGGGTTCAGGTAAACTCAGAGCCAAGGAGTGGATTATGCCCGACAAGATGCGTGTGGAATCATACGATCCTAACGGGAAATGTACCATTATGATATTTCGTGCCGATTCTGCAAAAATATACACGCAGATTGGTAACGGTTCGTGGATAGCCATCCCTCTTTCAAGTGTAAAAGCCGGTACATTCATGGGCGGTTCGCTCAATCTGACAGGTAATAAGAGCAAGCGGACACATCGAGGTCAGGAGACAGTGGAAGGGTACGATTGTAATCATTATTATGTAGAAACCGCCACCAGCCACGAAAACGGGACGACTTCATATTCCGATAAGGACGAATGGGTTTACGAACCTTATAATATGGTAATCCAAGAGAGCGATATGGTTAATCCGGGTGGCTATCTTGTGCGTCGCAACATCAAACTCGGTACGCAGCCAGCAAGTATGTTTGAGTTGCCGAAAGATTATAATGGAGGTGATTTGCCGTTAGGTGGCATTATGGAAATACTGGGTGGTACTAAGAAAACCGATAAGCAAGGAACCCAGAAGAAGACGGAATCAAAAGAGGCTGATGTAATGAATGCCCTAATGGAAATGATGGGCGGAGGAAAGAAGAAATAACATTATTAACCTTAAAACAGATAATATTATGAAGAGAATTTTATTATTTGCTATGGCATTGTGCTTGGGTTTGAATTTGGCGGCACAGGAAAAGGAACCTTTCTGCTGTGTGAAACAGGGGGCGGAACTGAA
>JAZQES010000053.1:0-5366 GCA_045539115.1 Candidatus Cryptobacteroides sp.
TCAATGACAAGGCAGTTCACGAAGTGCTCCTCCGGTCCGGAATCAAGCGCCACGACTTTTCGCATAAGAATCAAGGTCGTGAATGGTTTGAGTGTAGTGTAGATACTGCTCTGGCAGCAATCAAGGCGGTCAAGGAAGGACGCTTCTCCATCCGTGCCAATGAAATCACTCCAATAGATGATGAAATCGAATTCCGTCCTGAACAGAAAGAGGCAATAGAAAAGACTGTCAGGAAATTTCAGTCAGGTGGAAAGACCATGCTTTGGAATGCCAAGATGCGATTCGGCAAGACCCTCTCTGCCCTGCAGGTCGTAAAAGAGTGTCGCTACCATCGCACAATGATCCTTACCCATCGTCCGGTAGTCGATAAGGGATGGTTCGAGGATTTTCATAAGATATTCAAACTCTTTGACGGATACACTTATGGCTCCCGTGAAATGGGAGAACCGTTTGAAGTTCTGGAAAAAGTTGCCAGGAAGAACCCGAGTCGGCATTATGTTTATTTCGCATCGATGCAGGACCTCAGAGGAGCCCAGCTCGCTGGAGGAAAATTCGACAAGAACTCTGCAATCTTCAAGGCTGAATATGATATGCTCATCATTGATGAGGCTCACGAAGGTACCCAGACCGAACTCGGTCAGAACGTCATAAAACTTCTTACCAAGGCAAATACCCACGTACTCAACCTTTCCGGTACCCCATTCAATCTTCTTGAAGACTATTCAGAAGATGAAATCTACACCTGGGACTATGTCATGGAGCAGAGAGCCAAAGCAGAATGGGATATCAACCACTTCGGCGATCCGAATCCGTATGCGGGCCTGCCTCGTCTGAATATCTTCACCTTTGATCTCGGGAAAGCCCTTGCAGGATTTGAGGATATAGAAGACTCAGCATTTAACTTCAAGGAATTCTTCCGCACCTGGACAGGAGACATAGAGCGTGACCATCGTGAAATGCCGGAAGGTTCTCTCGGCAAGTTTATCCACGAAGATCACGTAAGAAGTTTCCTTGACCTCATTATCAAATATGATCCGGAAAGCAATTACCCATATTCTACCGTTGAGTTCAGGAATGCCTTCCGTCATACTCTTTGGATGGTTCCCGGCGTGAAGGAAGCCCGTGCCCTTTCAGCCCTCCTGAAAGAGCATGCCATCTTCGGACAGTTCGACATAGTCAATGTTGCCGGAGACGGAGATGAAGAAGTCGAGAATGACGATGCTCTCAAACTTGTTGAGAAAGCAATGGGAGACAATCCGGAAGACACCCGTACCATCACCCTTTCTTGCGGAAAACTCACAACCGGTGTTACTGTACGCCCGTGGTCAGCAGTAATGATGCTCTCCGGTTCTCACAACACGGATGCGAAGGCCTATATGCAGACCATCTTCCGTGTTCAGAGCCCGTACACTACCAATGATGGCAGACGCAAAGAGAACTGTTATGTCTTTGACTTCGCTCCAGACCGTACGCTGAAAGTCCTTGCAGACACAGCAAAAGTCAGCACCAAAGCCACTGCCAGTCAGAATGACCGAGTCAAACTCGGAGAATTCCTGAACTTCTGTCCGGTCATCGGTTACAACGGAACAAAGATGGCTACCTACAACGTGGAGAATATGCTGGAGCAACTCAAGCGAGCCTATATCACCCGCGTGACCAAGAATGGCTGCGATGATCCCCGTCTCTACAATCACGAAATGCTCCGCAAACTCGACGCTGCAGCACTCGAAAAATTTGCCGGTCTCCACAAGATTATCGGAGCGACCAAAGCCAATCATACATCTACGGACGTGGATATGGCCAAGACCGGACTCACGAATGAGCAGTACAAAGAACTGGAGCGCATCAAGAAAAAGAACAAGAAAGAACTCACGGAAGAAGATAAACGCAGGCTCGAAGAAGCCAAAGAGAAAAAGAAGAATGCAGATGCCGCTATTTCCATCCTTCGAGGCATCTCGATCCGTCTTCCGCTTCTCATGTACGGAGCAGAACTTAAAGATGAAGGTCAGGATATAACCCTTGAGAACTTTGCTGAACTCATAGACAACCAGTCTTGGGAAGAATTCATGCCGCGAGGAGTCACAAAGGAACCCTTCAAGGAATTCGTGCCATATTACGATCCGGATATGTTCCGTGCAGTAGGTCGTAACTATCGGGACCTCGTCCGAGCAGCTGACCGCCTTGCACCTATGGAACGCACCAGGGAAATCGCCCGCATCTTCTCATATTTCCGAAATCCTGACAAGGAAACCGTCCTCACCCCTTGGAGAGTAGTCAATATGCACATCGGTGACTGCATTGGAGGACAGGTGTTCTATGAAGAAGATATGCAGACCGAAGGACTCAAACCGCGTCTTGTAGATCACGGGGAAGTAACAGACAGAGTGTTCAAAGATCCAGATACAAGGATACTGGAAATCAATTCCAAGACTGGTCTGTATCCGCTCTTTATGGCATACAGTGTCTTTGCAGAGAAACTTCAGGCATATAGAGACACTCGCATGCTTGCAACCGATATACCGGTGTCCATCCAAAACGAGATATGGGATAAAGTCCTTCGTGACAACATCTTCATCGTCTGCAAGACCGAGATGGCAAAAAGTATCACCAAACGCACTCTGCGTGGTTTCCGTCAGGTAAAGGTCAATGCACGATACTTTGAAGACCTCATCAACAAAATCACAAACCAGCCGGACCTGTTCGTCACAAAAGTCAGCAGCGGCATCAATTATTGGAAAAACAATACACTCGAAGAAAACATGAAATTCAACGCCATAGTAGGAAATCCGCCGTATCAGATGGGTGACGCAGGTGATTGTGTGTCATCATCATCTATATATCCATTGTTCATTGATATATCAAGAAAAATTAAACCTCAATATATTTCTATGATTACTCCTAGTCGTTGGATGAATAGGACTGGACGAGGAATTAAAGAGGAGTGGATTGATGCAATGCTTCAATGTAATCATTATATCCTTATAGAAGATTATATGAATGAAAGCGATTGCTTCCCTGGAGTTGAAATTAAAGGTGGAGTTAATTATTTCTTGTTCTGTGAAGATTATACAGGACCTTGTGATTATAGACTTCATCGAAATGGGAAAGTTCTTACACGAGTTGCATATCTCGATCAAGGCTATGGCATCGTAATTAGAGATGAGATTGCATCTTCTGTAATAGGTAAAATACAGCAAGTCGAAGGAGAAAAATATTTTATTACCAAGACCTTTATGGATATTATAGGTGGTAGAGGTTATTTTACCGATTGTGCTGGTGGTATCCTGACTACGACTTGGGATGGTTATGTGAAGGAGAAAAATGGGGAATACTCAATTAAGTATTATTTGAACAAGAGACGTGAAGATAAAGGATACGCTTGGATTAGATACAAGGATATTCCGAAGAATCATTCGGCAATAAATTATCATAAAGTTTTTACTCCTCAAGCCGGAGGGTCTGGGCGAGACGATGATCATGTTATCACTGGTACACCATTCTATGGAGAGCCGAATAGTATTTGTTCGGAGACTTATATTTGTGTCGGTTTCGATGGATCTTTAACGAGTCAAAAAGAGGCGGAGAATGTGGTGTCATATATGAAGACAAAATTCTTTAGGTATCTTGTGTCATTTAAGAAGAAGACTCAAAATGGTTCGAGATTAGTTTATCAATTTGTTCCCCTCCAAGACTGGTCAAAACCTTGGACTGACACCGAACTTTACAAGAAATACAACCTCTCCAAAGAAGAGATCGACTACATAGAGTCAATGATAAAACCAATGGGTGAAGACGCTCTCTTCAACACAGATGAACTCATCAACCCGGAATTCGCCAACTTCAACCTCCTTGATCACGGCGTATCCATCGGCGACAAGATCATCTACACCCCGACAGGCACAGAACTCACAGTAGCCGAAGACAACAAGGTAGAATGTAATGGCGAACTCTACACCCTCGCAGAGTTCACAGCCAAACATATGCCTCGCAACAAGCGCAGCGTCTCCGGCCTCTGCCAAGGCCCGAAATACTTCTCCTACAACGGAATCTCCCTCTACAAACTCAAAGAATCATTCCTGAAGACGAAATAAGTACAGGCTACATGGAATAATATGGTAGTGGCGCCTATAAAGTGGTTTAAATTTTATAATTTTGTGGGAAATAGTTTTTGTGACCATGGACCAGAACAAAATTATACTATATCAGGACGATAACGAGATCACTCGTGTGGCGGTGAGATTTGCGGATGAGGATTTGTGGCTGACGCAGAATCAGTTGGCGGAGATTTATTGCACGAGCCGCGAGAATATCACAATGCATATAAAGAATATATATGCCGATGAAGAGCTGCTGTTGGAGTCAACTAGTAAGGATTTCTTACTAGTTCGTGAAGAGGGCTCCCGTCAGGTAAAGCGTAACGTTGCACACTATAACCTTGACATGATCATCGCTCTCGGCTATCGTGTTCAGTCTCAGGTTGCCGTGCGTTTCCGTAGGTGGGCGACTCAGCGGCTTCATGAGTATATCCAGAAGGGATTTGCTATGGATGATGAGAGACTGAAGCAGGGTGGAAACCGGTATTTCCGTGAGCTTTTGCAGCGTATCAGGGATATCCGCAGTAGTGAGCGTAACTTCTATCAGCAGGTGACGGATATATATGCGACAGCTGTCGACTATGATCCTCGCAGTGATATGACTAAGACTTTCTTCGCGACTGTACAGAATAAATTGCATTATGCAGTGCATGAGAATACGGCTGCAGAGGTCATATATAATCGTGTGGATAATGAAAAGCCGTTTGTTGGTATGACTAACTTCAAGGGTAATTATGTTACCAAGGACGATGTGAAGATTGCAAAGAATTATCTTTCAGAATTGGAGTTGCAGAGGCTGAATCTTCTTGTGTCCGGATTCTTGGACTTTGCTGAGTTCCAGGCTTTGGAGATGAATCCAATGACTATGAAGGATTGGATTGAGGCCCTGGATGGTCAGATAACCGCTCATAAGAGAAAGGTCCTGATCGGAAAAGGAACTGTTTCGCATGCTCAGGCAATCCAAAAGGCAGAGCAGGAGTTTGAGATTTATCGTCAGAGGGAAATGGAGATGCTTGAAAGTGACTTTGATAGAGAGATCAAGAAACTTAAAGAGAAGAATTGATTATTTATGAGCAAGATATCCATCAGCTTCTTCAATGACCGTGAGGTCAGGGCCGTTTGGGATGAGGTAAATTCCAAATGGTGGTTCTCTGTGCTTGATGTTGTGGGAGTTCTCAATGCTCAGGATGACTATACGAAGAACAGGAACTATTGGAAGTATCTCAAGACGAAGTTGAAGAACGAGGGGGATGAAGTGGTTAGTGCCACTAA
>JAZQES010000054.1:0-4161 GCA_045539115.1 Candidatus Cryptobacteroides sp.
CCAGGCCTCACAGACCTCGTGGTCGCAGACCTTGAACTTATACAGAATGAAGGTATGAGAGCTGCTGTACGTACAGTAATCTGCTAGATTTCTCGACAAGCTCGAAATGACAATGCTATGGCAGAATTCATAAAGATAAACCCGGCCGACAACGTGGCCGTGGCAATAAACGATGTCGAGGCCGGAGTCGGCTTCGGCATCGATGGCGTATCCATCACGACTCTGACAAAGATTCCAGCCGGCCATAAGGTGGCCCTGAAGGATCTGGCAGAAGGCGAAGATGTCGTTAAGTACGGATTCCCTATAGGACACCTTCTTCAGGCTGTCCCGCAGGGAGGACTCATTGACCATTCAGTCCTGAAGACCAATCTCGATGGACTTCTTGAGTATACATATCAGCCTGATCTTACGGAGATAGCTCCGGCTCAGACCAAGGCTACATTCAAGGGCTATCGTCGTGCGGACGGCCGTGCCGGCATCCGCAACGAACTCTGGATCATCCCGACAGTGGGATGTGTGAACGGAGTCGTGCAGAACATCCAGAAGCAGTTCGAGGCTGAGATGGCTGCATATCCGGGCATAGAGAAGGTGATTGCATTCCCTCACAACTATGGATGCTCGCAGCTCGGCGGAGACCATGAGAACACAAGGAAGATTCTTGCAGACATGGTTCATCATCCGAATGCTGCCGGTGTGCTTGTAGTTGCCCTTGGTTGTGAAAACAATCAGCTTGGAGCATTCCGCGAGCTTGTAGGCGAGGTTGATGAAACCAGAGTCAAGTTCATGGAATCACAGAAGATCCATGGCGATGAAGTGGAGTTCGGCCTGGGCCTTCTGCGTGAGATCGCAGAGGCGGCCAAGAACGATGTTCGCGAGGATATTCCAGTAAGCGAGCTGAAGGTCGGCCTCAAGTGTGGAGGATCCGACGGATTTTCCGGCATTACAGCCAATCCGCTTCTCGGTCGCTTCTCAGACTGGATCGTTGCTCAGGGAGGTACGACAGTTCTTACCGAAGTGCCGGAGATGTTCGGTGCGGAGACTATCCTCATGTCACGTTGTCAGGACGAGGCGACCTTCGACAAGACTGTGCATCTGATCAATGACTTCAAGGCATACTTCATGAAGAACGACCAGCCGGTGTACGAGAACCCTTCTCCAGGCAACAAGGCAGGTGGTATTTCTACTCTTGAGGAGAAGTCTCTCGGATGTACGCAGAAGTCAGGAAACTCCATCGTTCGCGATGTCCTCCTCTATGGAGACCGTCTCAAGACCAGGGGACTCAATCTGCTCAGCGCGCCGGGCAATGACCTTGTTGCTTCAACAGCCCTTGCAGCATCAGGCTGCCAGATAGTCCTCTTCACGACAGGACGCGGCACTCCGTTCGGAACATTCGTGCCTACAGCCAAGATATCTACCAACAGCACTCTGGCGGCAAACAAGCCGTTGTGGATAGACTTCAATGCAGGGGCGATAGTAGACGGAACACCGGTCGAGGAGGTCGATCAGGCATTCATAGACTTCGTGCTGGGCGTCGCTTCAGGAGAGCACACCAATAACGAAAAGTCAGGCTATAGCGAGATCGCGATCTTCAAGTCAGGCGTAACGCTTTAAAACTTTTGAAAATATGCAGTCCCGGATTTGATAAAAGTCCGGGACTTGTTATATTTGTACAGACCACATGACTTTCGGCAAACTTAACTATGACCATCATATGAAATCAGTCGTTTCAACAATTGCTACATTTCTTGTCTGCCTCTCTGCGGCAGCACAGGATTACGGAAAGATTACCGGTGAATATGAGATTCCTCCGCTTCCTGAATGGGCGGAGAACGCCGTCTTCTATCAGATATATCCACAGACTTTCTGTGACTCAGACGGGGACGGAATCGGTGACTTGCAGGGCATCATCTCTAAGCTTGATTATGTGAAAAGTCTCGGAGTGGATGCCATCTGGTTCAATCCCTTCTTTGATTCGCCTTTCAATGATGCAGGATATGATATCCGTGACTATTACAAAGTCGCTCCAAGATATGGAACCAACGAAGATGCCCGTCAGCTTTTCGAAGAGGCCCATAAGAGAGGCCTGAAAGTCATATTTGACTATGTGATCAGTTATACGGCAATAGACCACCCTTGGTTCGTCGAGTCCGCAAAGCAGGAGAAGAACAAATACTCCAACTATTATATATGGACTGAAACCAACTGGGTGGATCCCCCGAGAGAGTTCGCCGGTTCCTTCATCAAAGGTTATGGACAGCGCAACGGGCAGTTCATGAGAAACTTCTATTGGTGTCAGCCTGCTCTGAACTTCGGTTTCTCAAATCCCGATCCTGACGAGCCATGGCAGCTGGCAACCGATCATCCTGACGTTATGGCAATGAAGGAGGATCTCAAGGATGTTCTTCGCTTCTGGATGGAGATGGGAGCGGACGGATTCCGTGCCGATATGGCCGGCGCGCTTACAAAGACATCTCACAGAATCGGAAACGAACAGTTCCACAATACCCGGGAAAATGCCACAAAACTCTTCTGGAGGGAGATACGCCACCTTCTCGAAGAGGAGTTCCCGCATGGATTCATGGTCGCGGAATGGTCATATCCGGCAGACGCCCTGGACAACTGCTTCCATGTGGATTTCTTTCATTGGTTCAACGGGTACAATGACCTCTTCCAGAAAGAAAGCTGGCGTATTCTGAATGGCGTCAGCGAGGGACACAGCTATTTTGATGCGGAAGGAAAGGGAAATATCACCGACTTCCTTGCGAGCTATATGGATCAGTATGAGCAGACCAAGGGGAAGGGATACATAAGCCTGCCGTTGGGCAATCACGACAATGCCCGTCTGGGCAACAGACGTACGGACAAGGAACTGGAGATAATCTATGCCTTCGGTTTCACCATGCCGGGAGTTTCGTTCCTATACTATGGAAATGAAATCGGCATGAAGCAGCTTCCTGGAGACTGGCCTCAGGTTGAGGGCGCATACCAGCCGAGGAATGGTGCACGTACTCCGATGCAGTGGACAAGTGGCCCGAATCTCGGTTTTTCAACAGCCGATCCATCAGACCTTTATCTGCCTGTCGACCCTTCTGACGATGCCCCTAATGTTGCAGATCAGGAGAATGACCCTAATTCACTTCTGAATCGCACAAGGCAGCTTATCGCCCTCAGGCATAATGAGCCGGCACTTGCCAATTATGCTGAGTTCGTTCCGCTGTACGCTGAGAAGGATACATATCCGTTCGTTTATGCCAGGGCTGCCGGTGACGATGTGGTGATAGTCCTTCTCAATCCTCGTGCGGAGGAGTCTGAAGCTGTCTTTGATATAAATGTGCCATTCAGGAAGACCAGACTCCTGATGGGAGACGAAATCGATTTCAAGCATGACCGCAAAAGCGGAAAGGTGTCAGTGAAGATGCCGGGACAGTCATATTCAATAGTCAAACTGATTTAACCTATGAAACTCAGACTGATAGCTGCCGCAATCATCATTGCGGCCTCATTCAAATGTGCGTACGCCCAGGAATTCGTCCTCACGGAGACCGGATACTTCCGCAATCATGGCGTGGACGCAATGTCATTCAACGACTATTACCCTGAAGGACATCAGGGAGGAGTCTCTGTGATAATGCATGGCAAGAGGGTAGTGACCAATGGTGACATCCGATTCGAACCTACGCCTGGTCAGTGGCAGCCTGTGCCAAGACAGATCAGCCGTGAAGTGAAAGACGGTAGGATCGTCACTCGTCTGGCATACCCGGATTCGTCACGCCATGCGACCGGATTCAATCCCATGTTCTATCCGGATGTCCAGCTGACCTATTCCGTTACTTTGGAAGCTGATGGTGATGCTCTTGTGGTCACAGTTGACCTGGATCAGCCGGTTCCTGATGAATTCATAGGCAAGGCCGGCTTCAACCTGGAGTTCTTCCCCGGAGAACTTTTCGGCAAGCCTTGGCTGATGGATGAGGCCGGAGGCATATTCCCTCAGCAGGCCAATGCGCCACTGGAGTACTCTGACACATATCTGAAGCACCAGGGTGATTTCCATCATGCTGATCGTCCATATGCCGATATTGACCGTTTGAATGGTCACGGATACAGCCCGTTGACGGCAGATGCCATTGTGGCTGCTCCATATGCAGAAGGCACATGTTTCGT
>JAZQES010000055.1:0-3550 GCA_045539115.1 Candidatus Cryptobacteroides sp.
GAGAGTGACAAAGGTTACTAAGGGTGGTCGTCACTTCAGCTTTGCAGCAATTGTTGTAGTTGGTGACGAGAACGGCGTTGTAGGCTATGGTCTTGGAAAAGCAAACGAGGTTACAACTGCTATTTCAAAGGGTATCGAGGACGCAAAGAAGAACCTCGTGAAGGTTCCAATCCTCAACCATACAATCCCACACGAGCAGGAGGCTAAGTTCGGCGGTGCAAGAGTATTCATGAAGCCGGCTGCGCCTGGTACAGGAGTTAAGGCCGGTGGTGCGATGCGTGCTGTATTCGAGTCAGTAGGTGTGCACAACGTGCTTGCTAAGTCAAAGGGTTCATCTAACCCTCACAACCTCGTGAAGGCAACTGTTGCCGCACTCGTTGAAATGAGAGACGCTTACACTGTAGCCGGTCTCCGTGGTATTCCTATGAGCAGAGTATTTAAAGGTTAAGGAGGACATCAGACATGGCAAAAGTTAAGATAACTCAGATCAAGAGCAAGAATGGAGCAACTGACAGACAGGTTGCAAACCTCGTTTCTCTCGGTATCCACAGACTCCATCAGACAGTTGAGGTAGAACTTACTCCAGTTACCAAGGGTATGATCGAGAAGGTTCGTCACCTCGTAATCGTTGAGGAAATTTAAATAGGAGGACAGACAGATGAAATTACATAATTTGACACCTGCTGCAGGCTCAAAAGGCAGAGAGAAGAGAATCGGACGTGGTGAGGGCTCAGGTCACGGCGGAACATCGACACGTGGTCACAAGGGTGCTCAGGCTCGTTCAGGATATTCTCGCAAGATCGGCTTCGAAGGAGGCCAGATGCCTATTCAGAGAAGACTTCCTAAGTTCGGTTTCACTAACCCTAACAGGGTTGAGTACAAGGGTATCAATGTTGCTACTCTCCAGACACTTGCTGAGGCTAAGAATGTTACAGTTATCACTGTAGACACACTCCGCGAGGCTGGATTCATCAACAAGAACCAACTTGTGAAGATTCTCGGAAACGGTGAACTCACTGCAAAATTGGAAGTATCTGCTAACGCTTTCTCTAAGTCAGCGATCGCTAAGATCGAGGCTGTAGGAGGCACAGCAACAACAATCTGATAAAGATGAAGAAACTTATTCAGACAATCAAGAACATCTTTAAGATTGAGGAGCTCCGTACGAGGATTTTCTATACCCTCGCGCTGCTCGTGATCTATCGCCTCGGAAGTTTCATCGTACTTCCGGGTATAGATTCCGCACAGCTCGCCAATCTCCAGAGCAGTGCTTCAGAGGGACTCGTTGGTCTCCTGAACATGTTCTCGGGTGGTGCGTTCGGTAATGCTTCCATCTTTGCACTGGGTGTGATGCCATACATCTCGGCATCGATCGTAATCCAGTTGCTCGGTATTTTCGTACCTTCATTCAGGAAACTCCAGATGGAGGGCGAGAGCGGCCGTCGTAAGATGAATCAGTACACAAGGTATCTTACCATTCTGATCATCTGCATCCAGGGTCCTGCCTATATGGCAAACCTTCACCAGCAGATCCCTGCTTCAGCGTTCCTCGCTGTAAATCAGTTAGGCTGGAGCAACTTCTGGTTCAACTTGGTATCGACATTCATCCTCCTCGGAGGTACAATGTTCGTAATGTGGCTTGGTGAGCGCATCACTGACCGCGGTATCGGAAATGGTATCTCACTCATCATCATGGTGGGTATCATCGCACGCCTTCCGTTCGCATTCTTTGCTGAACTCCTTGAGAAGGTAAGCGCCAACACCGGTGGCGGTATCCTCATCTTCATCGTTGAGTTGGTTATCCTCTTCTTCGTATTCGTAGGCGGTATCGCTCTTCTCCAGGCTGTGAGAAAAGTGCCTGTACAGTACGCCAAGAGAGTTATCGGAAACAAGCAGTACGGCGGCGTTCGCCAGTACATTCCGCTCAAACTCAATGCTGCAGGTGTGATGCCTATCATCTTCGCACAGGCTCTCATGATGGTATTCCTCCTCCTCACTCAGTGGGAGTGGTCGAGAGGCTTTGCGGCTGCAATGACAAATTATACCGGTATCTGGTATAACATCACATTCTTCGTCCTCGTTGTCGCTTTCACATACTTCTATACAGCAGTGACTGTGAATCCTACAATGATGGCAGAGGATATGAGAAAGAACGGTGGTTTCATCCCAGGAGTGAAGCCAGGCAAGAAGACTGCAGAGTTCATTGACAATGTAATGACAAGAGTGACTCTTCCAGGTTCTATCTTCCTTGGTCTCATCGCAATCCTCCCTGCATTTGCAATGCTTTGCGGAGTGAACAACCAGTTTGCAAGTTTCTACGGAGGTACATCCCTCCTCATCCTTGTGGGTGTTGTTCTCGATACTCTCCAGCAGATCGAAAGCCATCTCCTTATGCGTCACTATGACGGACTGATGAAGACCGGTCGCCTGAAAGGACGTTCCGGCATGTAATCTCGATAAAGTTCTTTGAATAAGATGGTAAAGCCTAAGACAGAAGAAGAAATAGCGCTGATGCGTGAAAACGGAATACTCGTTTCCAGGACATTGGCTGAGGTCGGTAAGATAGTTGCCCCAGGTGTGACAACTCTTGAGTTGAATAGGGTGGCTGAGACCTTTATCCGTGACAACGGGGCTATACCAAGTTTCTTAGGTTATGACGGCTTCCCTGCAGCGCTCTGCATATCCGTTAATGATGTTGTGGTACACGGTTTTCCGTCAGACTACGTCCTCAAGGAGGGAGACATCGTTTCAGTGGATTGCGGTACGTTATATAAAGGATACAATGGCGATTCAGCATACACCTTCCCTGTAGGGGAGGTGGACGCTGGAACCCGCTGCCTCCTTGATGTGACAAAAGAGTCTCTTTACAGAGGCATCGCTGCTGCAGTGGCAGGAAACAGGACTGGCGATATAGGACACGCGGTGCAAACGTATGCGGAGTCATTCGGGTTCTCTGTTGTCCGCGAATTGGAAGGACACGGAATCGGAAAGAAGATGCACGAGGCTCCAGGCGTTCCGAACTACGGACGCAAGGGTCAGGGTGCAAGGCTTACCGATGGAATGACTATCTGTATCGAACCGATGATCAATGCAGGTTCAAGAAATGTGTATTTAGCTAAAGATGGTTGGGCAGTACACACGGCGGACCGCAGGAAATCAGCGCATTTCGAACTTACGGTTGTTGTCAGAAAAGGTCAGGCTGAACTCCTCTCCACCTTTGACTTTATAGAGAATAATGTTAAATTTTAAAGTGATTTTTGATGCCAAAACAATCAGCAATCGAGCAGGAAGGAGTAATCGTTGAAACGCTCCCTAATGCAATGTTCAAAGTTGAACTTGAGAACGGACATGTCATCATTGCCCACATCTCTGGCAAGATGAGGATGAATTACATCAAGATTTTGCCCGGAGACAGAGTTAAGGTGGAGATGTCACCTTATGATTTAACAAAAGGAAGAATTTCTTTCAGATACAAATAAAACGATAAAGAAATGAAAGTAAAAGCATCCATCAAGAAGCGCAGCGAGGACTGCAAGATCGTAAGACGCAA
>JAZQES010000056.1:0-5514 GCA_045539115.1 Candidatus Cryptobacteroides sp.
TTCTGTTCTATATATGCCATGCTAAAACCATTTTCAAGCATATGCATATACTTCAGCCGTTCTGCATACCCATGTTTTCTGTACTTTTTAGACATAACAAAACCCCGAAAGTTTTTTGTCTAACTTTCGGGGTTCATGTCAGACTGGGGCGGGTTTTCTGTTACCTCTATCTATTCTTTATATATTTAAGAAGAATCAAGTGGGCTGGTTCCGCCATGTCACCATGGTCGAATCCGTCCACTTCATGGAATATGACATCCTTATGACCGTTCAGACGGAGCATGCGGACAAAATAGGCATTTTCCTCATAACGTCCGAAGAGTTCCTGTTCACGGTCACCTGAAATGACGAGCATCGGAGCAGCATCCCCACGTACATAATAAAGAGGTGCAAGATGGTCTATCGTCGGAGTAAGGTCACCGAGCCCCTGCTTGCGACGCTGAGCAAAATGAGTTATCACCTGCCCGCTGTATGGCACCAGAGCCTTTATCTGAGTGTCCGGATCAATGCCATACTTTGCGAGATAATCCTTGTTCAGTCCCAGCATGTTCACGATGTAACCACCAGCCGAATGTCCGGCAAGATAGACATTCGACAGGTCACCGCCATATCTTTCAATATTCTTAAGGACCCAGTCAACTGAAGCGGCTGCATCATCAAGAGTCTCAGGGATGGAAACTTCAGTCACAAACCTGTATCCGACGCCCACAACTACGGCACCGTCACGAAGAAGTGTCTCCGGAATATGACGCCATCCGCCGGTAAGTCCTCCGCCATGAAACCAGATGATTACCGGGCGGTTCTCTGCGCCCTTTTCATATGCGACATCCAGACGACACATTTTTTCCGTATATGCATCCGGTGTCCCTCTGTAAAGGATTTCCTTTTCATACTCATACTCTCGCGAAAATGCCATAAACGACACGACAAGAGCGCAGGCAAGCAATAATAATCTTTTCATATCTATTTCTTCGATGGTTTGGATGTCAGATAAAGATCCGCAACAGGAACAAGTACCATTATGTCAAGGAAGGCCAGCATGGCTACGGCACCGAAGGCACCGAGAGTCAGAGCCATTGCAAGAGCATAAAGGAATGAGAATGCGTGAAGCAGGATCAGTGCAACTGCAACCGGAAGCCACAATTTCAGAGAAGTCAGTCTGTAAAGGATCATCGCCGCCACTGCAAATGTAAGCGGTATGAAGAACATGAGGTTCTCGCCGATAGTGAAGAGCAGAGCGGCACTGAACACAAGCATGAGTACAAGAGTTCCGTAAAGCAGGCTCTCGGCATGTCTTGTCACTGCATTGGTGACAGCGCTTGCGCGCATCGATCCCGATGCCTGTCTGATGGCCTTTTCTCTTCCTGAAACATAGACCATCACACAGATGACAGCCATGATGGCAGTCGAGGCTACCATAGCCGCATTGTCGAAGGCAACTCCTGAAATGATGCCGAAGAGTTTGAATTTCGCTCCTGCGATGACAGAGGAGAGCCATGCGATGCCTTCACCAAGAAGGAGCACACCTACCGCAGTTCCCAATACGACGAGGGCCTTTACAAGGACCTTCTTCATCTTCACTCTTCCACGGAGCACATCCAGACCGAGGAGAAGGAGGAAAAGGACGAAAACGACGATATTTATGACGGTATAGACTCCCTTGCTGAAATTGAAGAGGCCGAGTACAGGAATGGTGAAATTCACAGTGTCGTTCTCTGCCTTGAGATAATCCTTGTCGGCATAGACAGGGTCAGTAAGATATTCGGCAGCAACAGGGAGCATCTGAGCGCCATAATGCTGGATTGATTTCGCACTTATGTTGCTGAAATTGTCAAGGTCGGTATGATAGTGATTGATGTCCGCTATTGTAGAGAAATTCATGCCCGGAATCTCATCCTTGACGATAGTGAAATCGGTGAAATTAGGCATGAAACTGTACACGACAGTTGTAAGGGAATAAGTGAACGGATAATCCGCAGCCTTTGCATACAGGTCCATGATCTTCTCGTTGCCCGGGCATGTCTCGAAAAGAAGGGCAGGTCCCCAAGGGCCTCTGGCCTCGAGATTGATCATGAAGCCGACATTGTCGAACACTTCCCTATCGTTCTCCCATATTGCCTTCATACCCATCATTCCGACCTCCTCGGCGTCAGTTAAAAGCACCTTCACTCCCTGATTCCAGTCCTGACGGAATTTCAGGAGTTGGCTCACACTCTCCAGAATGACTGAAACTCCATATCCGTCATCCGCTGCACCATAGGACCACACGGTATCCTTAGGCATAGGCTGGGAATATCTGGAATCATAATGGGCGACAAAGAGGAGATATGTAGTATCATCCATTGCCTTCTGTGGCGGGAATTCAGCAAGTACATCCACAGCGTCGAAAGTATATACGACGTGCTTGTTCTGAGGTCCTACAAGTGAATCATATTTGAAAAGACGGATGGTATCAGCGCCCAGTTCCTGAAGTCTGCCGGTCAGATATTCTCTGACTTCCGCTCTTTCCTCAGGATGTGCAACAGAATGATGTTTTTTTGAGATGACTTCGATATCCTCAACTGCTCTTGCAGCAGAAAATCCCTCTGCATCAACAGGTTCCGCACTTGGTCTGGTCCAAAGTCCATAAGCGAGAAGACCCGCTGAGATTACGGTCAATGCCAGGATAAATGGTCTGAATCTATTCATTTTTTCAGGTTTTAATACTTAACGATCCGCAAAGATAGTGAAAAAAAGAAAACCGCCTCCAAATCAGCATTGGAAGCGGCTTCAGAATCGTATGTCCGGAGGATTAGAGAAGGTTGGCTTTCTCGATATCCTTGAAATATCTGTAAGTGTTCACCTTGAGTTCTCCTACTGCGAGTTCGTCTGCAACGATGATTCCGTGAGGATGAGCCTGGAGGGCAGAGAGAGTGCATTTCTGCGAGTATGCTCCCTCGATAGCCTCACGAAGAGCGTTGGCCTTCTTGTGACCGAAAGCAAGCACGAGAACTTCCTTTGCATCCATTACTGTTCCTACACCCACTGTGAGGGCTGTGGTTGGGACCTTGCTTACATCTCCGTCGAAGAAACGTGAGTTCACAAGGATTGTGTCATAAGTAAGGCTCTTGATTCTTGTACGTGAAACGAGTGAAGAGAATGGCTCGTTGAACGCAAGATGTCCATCCTCGCCTACACCGCCCATGAAGAGGTCGATACCGCCTGCTGCGACGATCTTTGCCTCATATGCTGCGCATTCTGCCTCGAGGTCCTCTGCATTTCCGTTAAGGATGTTGATGTTCTCCTTTGGAACGTCGACATGGTCGAAGAATGTCCTTGCCATGAATGAGTGATAACTTTCAGGATGCTCCTCAGGGAGTCCCACATACTCGTCCATGTTGAATGTGATCACATTCTTGAATGACACCTCACCGGCCTTGTACATACGGATAAGTTCGTTGTATGTGCCCACAGGAGTGCCACCGGTAGGAAGACCGAGTACGAAAGGCTTGTCTGTTACGGCTGCCTTTGCCTTGATTCTGGAAACGATGTACCTTGCAGCCCATACAGAGCCGTTCTGTGCATTCTGCTCAATAATAACTCTCATCTTTATCTATGTTAAAAAAGTTTTACAAACACTTCAATTGCCTGGTACTCAGCCATTCCCAATTCATCATAAAGACGTGCGGTGTTCTGAGTCCTCTCTTCGGCCCTCTGCCAGAATTCACGTGGGTCCTCACCTGGGAACGGCACGATGTCCTTCTGTGAAAGGTGACGGTAGATGGCGTGACGCTTCTTGATCACTTCATCAGGGCTGAGCGGAACGGCCATATCAACCTTTCCGAGTTCCCACTCCATCCATGCGCCTCTGTAAAGCCATACATGGCAATCCTTGAGCCACTCCTCGCCCTTGAGTTGGTTGAGAGCCTCGAGAACGGCCTCAGTACATACACGATGTGTGCCATGAGGGTCTGCAAGGTCACCTGCGAGATAGATCTGGTGAGGCTTCACCTGCTGGAGAAGGGCGATGATGATGTCGATGTCGGCCTGTGTACGCTGTCCCTTCTTGATTCCTCCTGTCTCATAGAACGGAAGGTTGAGGAAGTGGCAGTTGGTCTCGTCATTAAGACCGAACGAGCGGACGGCACTCTTTGCTTCGCTGCGGCGGATGGCACCCTTGAGGTTGAGAAGCGCTCTCGGTTCTGGCTGTCCAGGCTTCTTTGAAGCGATGATTTCCTTGACTTCGTCAAAACGGTCGCCGAAACCAAGTTCGCGTGCTGCGTCCATATGCTGGAGAACAACGTCATCATGAACAGCAACGTTACCGGAAGTCTCATAAGCCACATGTACGTCATGGCCCTGCTCTGCGAGACGAATGAATGTACCGCCCATTGAAATCACGTCATCATCTGGATGAGGTGAGAAGATGACCACTCTCTTAGGGAACGGTGAAGACGGAACAGGTCTTGTGCTGTCGTCTGCATCAGGCTTTCCGCCCGGCCATCCGGAAATGGTATGCTGAAGGTCGTTGAATACCTTGATGTTGATCTGGTCATAAGGGCCATACTGCTCGAGAAGTTCGCCGAGGCCGTTTGCAAGATAATCGCCCTGAGTGAGTTTGAGGATAGGCTTGTGTACCTGCTCGCAGAGCCATACTACTGCCTTTCTGATGAACTTAGGTGTCCATTCGCATGGACCTACGAGCCATGGAGCCACATTTCTTGTGATAAGGGAAGCAGAGTTCTCATCCACATAGAAAGAGATGTTTTCGTGCTTCTGGAGGAATGATGCAGGACATGCAGGGTCAGCCTTGCCTTCTGCAACTCTCTTCACGACATTTGCCTTGTCCTCACCCCATGCGATGAGATGGATCTTCTTCGCTGAAAGCATTGTAGAGATGCCCATCGCGATAGCCTTGTCTGGAGTAGCGTCCACATTGCCCGAGAAATTCTTCGACTCCCTCTTTCTTGAAGCATAGGTAAGGAGGACTGTCCTTGTACGGCTGAGTTCGGAAGCACCTGATTCGTTGAAGCCGATCTGGCCCTTTTCACCCATGCCCATCACGAGAAGGTCAAGTCCTCTTGCCTTGGCATCAAACTCTGCACAGAATGCTGACACTTCAGCGCTGTCCTTTGCCTCTGAAAGTTTCGGAATGAAAACATTCTCAGGCTTTACGTCGATGTGAGCGATCAGTTCAGAATAAAGTCTGCGGTTACGGCTGTAATTGTCAGGAAGTGCAGGATAATATTCGTCGATGCTGTAGATCTCGACATCCTTGAATGACACTTCACCTGCTTCATAACGACGTACGAGAGCCCTGTAAAGAGCGACCGGAGACGATCCTGTTGTAAGACCGAGTCTGTATACACCGTTGTTTGCGTTGATGGCACTGACAATCTTTTCGGCCAGACGCTCACTCGCAACTTCCTCATCCTCAAAGATATGGACCGGAATATTTTCGTAAGTGTGCTTGATACCGTATGGAAGACCGGCCTCTATAAGGCCACCGTCTTTAGGCAGAGAAAACTTCTTCAT
>JAZQES010000057.1:0-23312 GCA_045539115.1 Candidatus Cryptobacteroides sp.
GCCTTGTTCCAGAAGCTTTCCGGCACCCAGTCCTCACAGACATTTGCAAGCAGACGGCCTGAATCCTCTATAGTAGCCCATTCGAGTACGCCACCCATCGGAACGTGGAAAGCAGTCGGATTCACCACGCTGAGGATGCCCGGATATAGAATGCCGCTCTGTCGGAGTGATACCCAGTGAGAAAGGCCGGCAGAGGCAAAGATTTCTTCCGACCGTATCTTGGAAAGGGCGTACATATCGAAGAGAGCCGGAGTATGAGGATCATCCGCACTTCCCCAGTGACGAGGAGGATTACGGTCGCCATACTGAGCCACCGATCCTATATAGACAACTCTGATTTCTGACGCATCAGGCTGGGCGAGAACCGCTTTGACCACATTCTCCGCCGACCCCACATTGACCTTCAGGGTCTTTTCTGGATAATAATCCGCTGCAGGAGACACCATTCCACCGACGTGGAGCACATAATCAGAGCCCTTTACTCCTTCGAGCACATCTGCATAGCGCATCAGATCGCCCCAGATCACCGTCACGGATGCATCCGAAAGATAAGGCGCGAGCTTCTTCCTGTTCTTCTTGCTGTCACGCGCAAGAATCCTTATATCGAACCTGTCCTCTCTTTTATATAGTTCCTGAAATCCGGCCCAACCCATATTTCCTGTGGCGCCGGTAATGAAAACCGTCTTCTTCATAATCATCTTAACCATTGCTCCGGATTCTGAGGTGTCTTGCCTTTCCACACCTCGAAATGAAGCTGAGTCTGTCCGTTGATGGTGTCTATCGTTCCGAGAGTCTGTCCTGTCCTGACCTTGTCTCCGGCCTTGACCTCAAGTCCTTTCATCTTGCAGTACAGAGTGAAATAGTTGCCGTGCTGGACAAGGACACACTGATTGTATCCCGGCATCACAAACACCTTGTTGACTACTCCATCAAACACTGACTTCACTTGGGTGCCCTTGGAAAGAGCTATATCTACACCATTATTCGGCGGAAGTTCAAGATTCTTGTACACAGGGTGATACTGCTTTCCGAAACGGCTCATCACAGGTCCCTCTGCAGGCCAAGGCAGCTTGCCCTTATTGTCAGAAAACTCTCCGTCAAGCTTCAGATCGACCTGAGCCCTCTGCTGGTCTTTCTTCTTCTGATCGTCCGTCTTCATAGCCTCGGCTATTATGCGCGCAATCTCCCTGTTGAGGGCATTGACCTCCTTCTTCTTGGCCGAAAGCTGGTTCTGATACTTCTTTCTGTCCTTCTGCAGTCTCTTTACAACCCCGTCAGCCTTGGCTTCATCCTTGCGCAGCTGATCGAGTTCCTTCTGCCTCTGGGCCTTGACAGCCTCCGATTCCTTCTTCATCTGCGCCAGCCTGTCCCTCTGCCTCCCGAGCTCATCCTGCATATCCCTGATATCCTGGGCCTCTTCCTTCATCCTGTTGGAAAGATTGCGGAAATATCCGAAACGACGGAATGCCTGTCCCAGATTCTCACTGGCCAGCATATACATATACCACACCTTGGCATCCCTGTTCTTATATGCACTCATAACATGTCTGGAATAATGCGAGGTCAGTGTGTCTATGCGCACCTTCAGTCTGTTTATCTCCCTGTTGGTCAGATATATGCTGTCATTATAGCGCCTCACCTGACGGTCAGCCTCAGCCACAAGTGCCTTCCTGTTGGAGATCTTCTTCCTGATAAGCGTCAGATCAGAAAGCATCGAATTGCTCTGAGACGCGTTATCGGCCAGCTGGCGGTCGATGATGGCAATCTCCCTCTCCAGCCTTGCCTTCTTCTCTTCCTGGGCACGGGTATCCTGAGCCCTTGCCCCAGAGGCAAAAGCCAGAAACGCCAGAGACAGCAGAATTATTTTGAAACAACGCTGCATCATTTTTTCATCGACTGCTTACGTAGTCTTACCCTTTCCTCCAGATCCGGCACATCACCGTCATTCTTCTTCAGAGCCATATTCCAGTAGACCATAGCAAGGTCATACTCTTTCAGAGCATAGAGTACCTCCGCATAATGATCCATAATGACGGCACTGTCCTTGCCTCCATAGAGCATTGCGTGCTTGAAGAAAGGCTTGGCCTCCAGAGGCTTTCCTTGCAGATAGAGTATCCATCCGAAGGTGTCGAGATATGTGGCATTGTCCGGCTCGGCCTCGACCGTCTTCTTGCTCATCTTATATGCCTTGCCAAGTTTCTTGCCCTCCATGCTCAGGTAATAGGCATAATTGTTCAGCACATAGACATAGTCCGGATTTATCTTCAAGGCCTTGTCATATGCCTTGAAAGACTTCTTGGAATCTCCTAGCGAATGGTATATGTCTCCCATGGTCGACCATGCCCTCAAAGTCTTCGAACTGTCGTTAGGAGCCACTTCCAGCACGGTTTCGCACACATCCAGAACCTTTCCGTACTCTTCAAGGTTATAGTCGCCCACACTTGCCATCTCCAGAAATGCGGTCTCCTGTGGGAAGGCTTCGAATGCCTCTCTTCCGGCACGTGAGAGTTCCTCCCATTCCTCTGCATACATCAGGAACTCAACATAGGACGCGGCAGCGGAAAAACTCTCCGGCCATGCTTCCAGATTTTCCTTGAAATGCTTCTTGGACAGGTCCATACGGTCGGTCGAATAGTAATACACCGCCGCTGTCTGAAGAAGGCTGCTGTCCTTCGGATGCACCTCCAACGCCTTGTTCATCACAGTGTCCAGCCTAGGCATGAACGAACTGATGAACTTCGGATCGCTGCGCTGCACGACAGCCATAAGATAATCGCTTTTGGATACAGGACTGTCAGGACATTGGACATATTCGCCAAGAGTCGAGAAGTAATCGTCATACTGCCTTGTGATCCTGAATGTCTCCGCCTTGCCCAGAAGTGCCGGCGCGTAGTCGGATGCCAGGTCAAGCGCCTCATTGTAATAAGACAAAGCGGTGGAGTCGTTGTACATCGACATCTCATAATCCGCCAATGTGACAAGGACATATGGAGACGAATATTTCGCGTTATATTCTTCGAGAGACTTGTAGGCGTCCTCCTGCCTTCCGAGCATCCTCAGAAGATTGAATCTGTATATTGCGATGGATTCGGTAGTGCCGAACATAGTCTCTATCTCCTTGATCGTGTCCAAAGCCTTGTCGAACTCCTTCTGGGTCGCATACATCTCCACCAGATCGAAGTACAGTCCGCTCTTCTTCGGGAAATCTTCAAGAAGTTTCTCGTACATATCCACGGTCAGTTCCGGACGTGAAGTCATAGCATAAAGTCCGGCGAGCCTGTACCTGTACCAATAATTTGACGGATCTATTTCCGATGCTGCACGAAGACATTCCTCGGCCGTCTCCAGATCCTGTCTCGAAACCGCACATAAGGAAAGATAGTACCATGCCGCATCGTTCTGCGGATCGTCAGCGACAACCTGCTTCAGGATGGACTCGGCGCCTGAAAAGTCGCGTCCGTTATATTTCTGTACCGCTGTCAGGACAAGGTTCTCATTCTTCGCCTCAGGCCGGATGTTCTGTGCATCCAGAGCGTTCACAGAAGAAAACATCAGGCATGCTGCCAGCAATATATGTATAAATCTGTTCATAATCATATTCAGAAAACATACAAAAATAACACTGAATTTCGGGAAATTCCATATTTTTGGAAAAAATGTGCCGATAATGCAACTATCAGCGTCCCGGATGCATCTATTTAGCGGCATGAACAATTGACAAACCTTCGGGACTCACAAAAAACGAACTGTGGCAGAGACCTTTGACTTAAGACTGATTGAATCATGCATAAAAGGAGATCGAGCGTCCCAGAAGGCCTTGTACGACCGTCTGTCGCCTCGTATGTTCCCTTTATGCATGCGTTATGTCGGCGACAGGGCTGTTGCGGAAGATGTGCTCCAGGAAGGTTTCATAACATTGTTCACCAGACTTGACAATTACAGGGGAGACGGATCCTTTGAAGGATGGGCAAGAAGGATATTCGTGACGACGGCATTGATGAGCCTCAGGAAGAAGGATGCCTTGAAGATGAGCGAAGACCTCGATTCGGCAAGGAAGATGAAGGCGGACATCCCGTCGCAGGGCCAGGACATCGGATACAAGGAACTGATGAAACTGGTGATGGAACTGCCTCCGGGCTTCAGGACCGTATTCAACATGTATGTGATAGAAGGATACTCACACAAGGAGATCGCCGACATGCTGGGAATATCGGAAACCACGTCAAGGACACAGTTGAGCAGAGCCAGGATATGGCTGCAGAACAAGATCAAGGAAAGAGAAAATGTTTGAAGACAATCATATTGAAGAGTTTGACCTCATGATGAAATCCATCCTGGATGAAGGACGGGAAGAAGTTCCCGCTTCGGTCTGGGACGGCATTTCCGAAGGTCTGGACAAGGCTGCACGACGCAAGACGGTGGTTCTGTGGTGGAGAAGATCCGCAATCGGAGCCTCAGTGGCGGCAGCCGTAGCGGCAGGCGTGTTCTTCGGTCATTCTGAAAGTGAGGACATTGTGCCTCTGACTGCAAATGATGGTCTTATAGCGGTAGTGGAACCAGTTGCACCGGTCAGTGATGTTGTCATCGCCGAGGTCATTCAGGAAGAGACCGCAAGCCCGAACAAGGTCAGGAGCATCATTCCTCAGACCGCGGCAGAAGCCGTCGAGATTGCTGATGAGCAGCATTTTGAAGCGGTTGAAGAGACCACGGAGGAAAAGGCGGATATCAAGCCCGAGCCTGTTGTAGAAGAGACAGGACAGGCTGAAGTGAAGGCCGTTGAGACAACTGAGGAGCCGGTTTATTTTCCGGAAGACTGGGGCGAAGACGAGAAACCTTCAAAAAAAGATGTATCCCTTGTGCTTTCCGGTATTGCAGGAACGAACAGCGCACATAACAGCAATGCCCCGGGCCCGATGAGGGCACCAGGAACAACAGCACCTCAACGTACAGGAATAACCGAGACCAGCAACAAATCCACATACGGCATTCCTCTTTCTGCCGGCGCAGGTGTGAAGATCGGCCTCAGTCCTAAATGGTCTCTCGGAGTAGGAGCGAACTACACCTTCATGTCAAGGAGATTCTACGGAAAATATACACAGGTGAATGCAGACGGAAGCATAGCGAACACCACATCTTCCGACATCCAGAACACACAGCACTATGTTGGAATACCTGTGAATGCCTTCTACGATGTGATCAGCAACGACCATATCAGTTTCTACGCATATGCAGGAGGTGCCGTAGAGAAGTGTATTTCAGACAGATACAACGTACTTAACACATCAATCGTCCATAAGGAAAAAGTCAAGGGCGTACAAGTTTCCGCAAATGTCGGCATAGGAGTAGAGTTCATGCTCGGAAGACATCTGGGCATCTATATCGACCCTTCTCTCAGGTACTACTTCGACTGTGGACAGCCAAAGAGCATCCGCACGGCACAGCCTCTCATGCTCGGCTTCGAAATGGGTCTCAGGGCAAGACTTTAACCCTGTCTTCCTTCTATGATGTTTCTCGCCAGGGTGTTGGCGCATACGAAATCCTTCAGTTCCTGACAGTCAGGCTGAAGGATTGTCTTTTTATCCCCCTGCCACAGCATGGCTCCCTGATGGATGAATCCGATCTTGTCCCCTATTTCAAGGATAGAATTCATGTCGTGAGTGTTCACGACGGTAGTCATGTTGAATTCCTTTGTCAGATCGCTGATCAGACGGTCTATGAGGATGGAAGTATATGGGTCGAGTCCGGAATTGGGTTCGTCGCAGAAAAGGAATTTAGGATTGAGGGCTATTGCTCTTGCGATTCCCACACGTTTCTGCATGCCACCGCTGAGTTCATTCGGATATTTGTCGTCAGAACCGATAACATTCACCTTTTCAAGGCAATACCGGGCCCTTTCCTTCCTCTGGGCCTCCGTCCAGTCGGTGAAGAATTCCATCGGGAACATGACGTTCTCTATAACCGTGGCGAAATCGAAAAGTGCGCTGCCCTGGAAGAGGATGCCGATGTTCTGGCGGAGTTTCATCCTATCTTTGTCGGACATCTCCGACAATTTATAGTCACCATACCAGATCTCACCGCTGTCCGGCTCCATCAGACCGATAAGGTTTTTCAGAAGCACGGTCTTTCCCGAACCGCTGGCACCGATTATCATGTTGCACTTGCCCGGCTCATATGTCACGGAGATGTCCTTCAGGACCTGTATTCCGTCAAAACTCTTGTTGAGATTCTCTACTTTGATCATCGTCTAGTACAACATTAACTGGGTGACTATCAGGTCGGCCAGCAGGATGAGGATGCTGGTCACGACAATTGCCTGCGTGCTTGAGCGTCCCACTCCGAGGGAACCTCCCTTGGCATAATATCCGTTGAATGCCGCTATCGAAGAGATCATGAAGCAGAAAAGCGACATCTTGAAGCAACTGTAAAAGATATAGAAACCGTTATAGAAGGCCTTGATGCCGGTAACATACGATGGAGGAGGGATGATATGCGTGGCAGAAACCACGACCCAGCCTCCGATCAAGCCCAGGGCAAGACTCAGAAGCATGAGAAGCGGACTGAGCAAAGTAGCGGCAGTAACCTTCGGAAGCACAAGGAATCCTGCCGAATTGACTCCCATCATATCCATGGCGTCAATCTGCTCGGTTATGCGCATGCTTCCAATCTCCGACGATATGTTCGATCCCATCTTTCCGGCAAGGATCAGCGCCACCATGGTCGAACAGAACTCCAGAATGAGGCTCTCCCTGACCATATATCCGATGTACATCTTGTCGATGATCGGATTTTCAAGGTTGGAAGCGGTCTGGATCACAAGCACTCCACCGATAAAGAGCGATATCACTCCCACAAGAAGCACCGAGGACAGAATCAGTTTGTCCGCCTCATTTATAAGTTGACGCCAGAATATACGCCATTTCTCCGGCTTCCTGAACACCATCTTCAGAAAGAGGAGGTAACGTCCTGTCGACTCAAGAAACTTTCTGATCATCTGCATGAACTTTTACAGTTGCGAAGTTACCACTTTTTTTCGGTTTTCATTCTTTTTTGAAAGATGCTGTCCAACACATCGGATTTTCGTCACATTTTTCTTTTTCTTTAACATTTTGTCGTTTTTGAGGGGCATATTTGGCGGATGACTCATGAATGATCAAAATGTTACAGATATGCTTATAAACATTCATTGCGCAAAATGCATCGGCATCGATGCTGTGCCCGTGACGGTCGAGATAGACATCGCTACGGGAATCGGAATACATCTGGTCGGACTTGCAGATGCTGCCGTGAAGGAGAGCCTGCTCAGGACGATGACATCGCTTCAATCCATGGGATTCAGGATTCCAGGCAGGAAAATAGTGATAAACCTAGCCCCGGCCGACATGCACAAGAAAGGAAGCGGATATGATGTCCCTATCGCATTAGGCATAATTGCCGCATCCGGACAGAGGGACCTGCCTCTTCTCGACAGGTTCCTGATAATGGGAGAACTTGGCCTGGACGGAAGCATACGCGAAGTCCCGGGGGCGCTTCCTATCGTCGAACTGGCAAAGAATTCAGGACTGAAAGGCTGCATATTGCCCGAGGCATCGGCCATCGAGGCTGTGGAATATGAAGATATCGATGTCTATGCGGTGAAGGATCTGGAAGATGTCTTGAGGATTCTTTCCGGTGAAGAATTGTGTGACTATCTTCTGGCCCGGAACCACATTGCAGACGAATGCAGTCCGGAGGCTGATGAGGACACTTTCGGCTATATGGATTTCAGCGAGATCATAGGGCAGGAAGGAGCCAAGAGAGGTGTGGAAATCGCTGCCGCTGGAGGCCACAACGTCATTCTCATCGGCCCGCCGGGGTCGGGAAAGAGTTCCCTTGCGAAAGCGATGGCCGGAATATTGACGCCGATGACCTTGGAAGAATCCCTTCAGACCAGCAAAATATATTCTGTAGCAGGCAAAGGCAATCCTGCCGGAGGATTGATAAGGCAGAGACCTTTCCGTTCTCCGCATTACAGTGCCTCCGTAGCGGCTCTTCTGGGCGGCGGCTCGGACAACATCATGCCCGGGGAAATCTCGCTGGCCCATAACGGAATACTCATGATCGACGAATTCTGCGAAGCACCGAAGAAGATTCTGGAGATACTCAGAGCGCCTATGGAAGACAGGAAAGTTACCATTTCCAGGCTCAAATCGAAGGTCGAATATCCCTCAGACTTCATGCTGGTTGCAGCCACAAACCCATGTCCTTGCGGTTATTATGGCGAAGGTGACAGATGTACCTGTTCTCCTTCACGACGGATAGCATATCTCTCAAAACTTTCCGGACCCATCATGGACCGCATCGACATACAGTTATGGATGAATCCGATAGACACCCGCAAACTTGTGGAGAGAAGGCCTTCGGAATCCAGCAGTACTGTGGCTGAAAGGGTAAGGAAGGCCCGGGACATACAGAAAGTCAGGTTCGCCGGAGAGAAGATATTCTGCAATTCCGCCATGAACAACAGACAGATAGAAAAATACTGCCCGCTGAGCAAGGAATGCAAGGCATTGCTGGAACGCATAATCGACAGGATGGGCCTGTCCGCCCGTGCATGCACACGAATCATCAAACTAGCACGCACCATAGCGGATCTGGCACAAGAGCCGGACATCCTGCCGGGACATCTGTCGGAAGCCGCAGGATACAGATTTCTGGACAAGAGGGATATCTTTGAAGTTTGAGCGGACGACGGACGGAAACGGCTTGATTCCAATCAATCTGGCATCCATAGAAGACGGAGTGCTGATTCACAGACAGGAGCGTAAGTGACATGGAACTGTGTACGGAACTGGATGCACTTGCCCGAAACCGGTATGGAAGACACTCAGTCTATCAGATGACATTGAAAGAAAAAGAAGTAGAAATTTGCTTATCTTTGCAGCATGAAACACGAAGTCATCATCAACGGGGTGGAAGACCTCGAAAGGGCTGCGGCCGAATTTCTCGAAAAGATAGGGGAAAACACATTGGTAGCATTCTTCGCACCAATGGGATCCGGAAAGACCACTTTCACGACAGCGATCTGCAAGGTGTTGGGCGTGACCGATCCTGTCGGTTCACCTACATTCGCTATAGTAAACGAATATATGCGTGCCGACGGTGACCCGATGTATCATTTTGACTTCTATAGGATCAACAAACTGTCAGAGGCTGTCGAAATCGGTCTTTACGACTATCTCGACAGCGGATGCCTCTGCATCATGGAATGGCCGGAAAACATCGAAGAACTGCTGCCGGAGGAGACTCTCAGAGTGAGCATCACAGTCAATCCGGACCAATCCAGAACGGTTTCCTGGGAGGACTGACCTACCTTCCTTTCCCGACAGTCACAGACGATATGAATCCGTTGACATCCAAGGTGTCGACGATTCCGTCCTTCCATATGACCGGCTTTTCTCCCTTCTTGGAAGAAAGGCCCACATGAAGTATGCCTCCGACCATCGCCGCAGAGTGGCATCCTACGGCAACATAACCCGGATAAACACAGTAAGGCTCCCCATTCCTGAATATCATTCCCTGGCCTCCGGCAAACACAGGATTCAAGACACAGCATACTCCGCCATCTTCCGCATACAGTGTGGTAACCGTCATGCCGTTTGAGAAGACATGTCCTTCGGAAGGGTCAGGCCACAAAATGCTGCTTATAGGACGCCCTTTTGCGACACATATCCCTTCAATGCAGAAAGATTCCGAAGAGATGGTCAGCCGGCATGTCTTCATTTCAAGATTTTCAGGTAGATCCAAGGCCTCCATGCCGTCATCCATGAAAAGGACGGGCGACCTCACCCCTACCACATCTGCGACATAACAGACCTTTCCCCGGAAGGAAGCGACATCCCATACTTTCTTCACATCCTCCCTCAACGCCTCCTGCGTCACAACTCCGTTCCTCACGTGGTAACATCTTTCGAGGACCTCCGTCTGCGACTTCACCGGCTCCGAAAAAGCAAAGCATATATCCTTTCCGTCACGCTGCAGACGTCCGAAACTCCGTCCCTTTTCCCTGGAAAGCAAAATCTCGCCGTTCTTACGATAGACAAAGCCGTCTCCGACACGGGGATGGCCCAATGTATATACATCAGTACTGTCAACCAACAGGCCGACTATGGCTTCTCTGCCGTCAAATCGGAACAATTCCTTTCCGTCCTTCCTGACCACAGTTTCTCTGGCAGTGGAAAAATCAGAATACACATGTCTGTCTATCATCCTGTGCATGTCAGGATCGGAACTTATCTCATACTCGTCGCCGACAGGTATCTTCATCATCGGGACCCCATCGGCAAAGACGGTCAGAGAACACTTCACCGTACCCTTCTCGACATCTGACACCCAGTCATAACCGTCACGGTAATCAAAAGCCGTCACATAACACACCGGACTTTCAGGATCATCCTTTCCTATGTCCATTCCCGGTCCTGTCCATATTCCTCCCTGATTTCCCCTTGACGTATCTCCCAATTCCGAAAGACCGCATGAAACCGCCGCCAACATCAATGCGGCACAAACCATTCGCCTCATTTCCTTTTTTGGTCCAAAGAAAAGGATAAAAAGCCAAACGTCGTAATTTGTTCATCCCTCATTCCGGCATTTGGTCACTTTTTTCTTTTTCTTTAAATCATTGCACTTTTTTTAAAGGATTCCGCTCTGATTAAAATTCATATCTGCATATACGCCAGAAAGACTTTGCGGAACGGATCGCGTATCCGCTTCGCTTATCAATCAGATTCTGAAAGGCAAACGTCCGGCAAATACGGAATCTGCCATGCTGCTGATCTATAATCATTTGCGGTAAAGGGCGAAGAGGGCCGAGCCGGAGCCTGACATGCTTGCATAGACGGCCCCGCTGTCGTAGAGGGAGCGTTTGATGGCCGCCAGTTCCGGATGTTTGGCAAAGACGGTTTCTTCGAAATCATTGACAAGAGTACCGTCCCACTGCTCTATCGGTCTTGTCAGAGCCTCCCTCAACGGAACCTCCGGAAGATGCGGTCGGATGCCGCCATATGCATCTTTCGTTGAGACGGAGATTCCTTCCGGAGCAAGCACCTGAAGGTCATATGCCGAAAGGTCTATCGGATATTCACTCAGAATCTCTCCCCTTCCCTCGCCGATCATCGGACGATTATATATAAAGAATGCACAGTCGCTTCCCAGGCGTGCAGCGTAATCCGCAAGTTGATACTCCGACAGGCCGAGCACACAGATATCATTCAACATCTTAAGTGCAAAAGCCGCATCAGCAGACCCGCCTCCCAAGCCAGCACCCACCGGCGACGTCTTTTCCAGAAATATCTTTACAGGCGGCAACTGATGGTCTTCCGACAGCAGATAATACGCCCGGGCAGTCAGATCTTTCAGAGGATCCCAATCCACACCCTCTGCACGGGCTATGGTTATCATGAGTCTCCCGTCCTCAGAAATACCCTGGACCAGTTTCGGAGCGACTGACTCTTCAACTTCAACTCCGAAGAATCCCTCCGGAACGGCACTTCCATGACCGGCATCGGAAGATGAGCCGTATTTACTGAAAAGTGCCGCTGATGTGCGGCTATAATCATCTCCGACAACGATTTCAAGTGTGTCGCTTATGCCGAAATAAGGCACAAAAAGGGTTTCAAGGTCATGGAAACCGTCCTCACGCTTACGCAGGACGTTCAGACCGAGATTTATCTTGACATTGGGATTGGTTATCATAACTGTCACTATCCTGAATCATCAGGCATGTGCATTCCGTGACCCCCGCCTGCCTGTCGGCAGGCACCCCCTAGCCGGGGGTGGCATGTCACTTTCATGCACATGCCTGATGATTCAGATGTTACGGATTATATTTCTGATATATGATTCAATATCGGCAGCGATAGCCACACGCTGACCTTCATCCTCAACTTGCTCCATAACCGGTGCTATGAACGAAATCATCTGCAGAACCTTCGCATCTTCAAGGGTGATGCCCCTTGAACGCATGTAGAACTGCTCCTCTTCATTGAGGCTGCCGAAAGTCGCTCCATGCGAACACTTCACATCATCGGCATATATCTCCAGTTGAGGCTTGGAGTCCACCTTGGCACCTTCTGAAAGAAGCAGATTGTGATTCTCCTGATATGCCTCCGTCTTCTGAGCATCCTGCGCCACTATGATCTTGCCATAGAAATCCACCTTTGAAGAGCCTCCGGCTATGCCTTTGAAAAGTTGGCGTGAATTGCAATGCGGCACCTTATGGTTCATCTCCACCGCAATCTTCACCTTCTCTTCACCGCTGCACAGATATGCTCCATAAATATTCGCTTCAGCACCCTCTCCTACAAGACGTACATCCAACTTGATATCAGTAGAAACATCCGGCAGAACAATGATTACGATATCCACCCTAGCATCCCTCTCCACCACGATATTCTGAGGGATACATGTGCGTTGACCGACAGGATTGCCGGAGTTCAAGCGAAGCATATTTCCTGTTTCCTGCGAAGCGGACTCCGGCAATCCTGCCGGTTCACATCCCAGTACATACACTTCATGAACAATATCGTTCGATTTTATGATCATCTCTTCCATATCCTACAGATTATCGTAACCCTTCTCCTCGATCTCGGCGACAAGTTCCTTGCCGGCAGTCTTCACGATACGTCCGTCCTTGAGCACATGAACCACATCAGGAACGATATAGTCGAGAAGTCTCTGATAATGGGTGATCACGATTGCTGCCTTTTCTGGAGTATGGAGTGCATTGACACCATTGGCAACTATACGAAGAGCGTCCACATCAAGTCCGCTGTCCGTCTCGTCAAGTATGGCGAGAGTCGGATCGAGCATGGCCATCTGGAATATCTCGTTACGTTTCTTCTCTCCTCCAGAGAAACCCACATTCACCTCACGTTTTGCGAACTCCGGCTTCATCTGCACGAAAGCCATCTTCTCACGCATGAGTTTAAGGAAATCGCCCGCCTTCAATGGCTCGAGTCCCTTGCCTTCACGATGAGCATTCACCGCAGTCTTCATAAAGTTGGTAATAGTTACTCCCGGTATCTCCACAGGGTACTGGAACGACAGGAAGATTCCTGCCCAGGCACGCTCCTCAGGCGACATTTCCAGAAGATTCTGTCCTAGAAATTCGATAGAACCTGCTGTGACCGTAAACTGCGGTTTTCCTGCCAGAACGGCAGAAAGCGTACTCTTTCCCGCCCCGTTAGGTCCCATCACAGCATGGATTTCACCTTTACGGATTGTAAGGTCCACCCCTTTGAGGATTTCCTTGTCTTCTACAGAGGCTCTCAAGCCTTCAATCTTCAATAATATCTCGTTTGCCATATCTATAAAGCATTGGTGGCACAAAACCACCTGTCATTCAATCATTTACAAAAAATCCCTGCTACCCTTTGACGGCAGGCATATTCCTTATTTCGCTGAGCATCAGCGATTTAGGCGTCTCCCTCTTTTTTATATAGCCGGTACCATGTGAACAACGACCATATTCCGTTGACCAGATACAGGCAACTTACTATCGGCATGAATACCAGACCGGCCTTCAGGTAGAGGGTCAGATTGGCCACATTCACAAAAAGCCATGCAATCCAGCAGTCCCATTTCTTCAACGCCGACAAAGTCTGAGCCGTAAGGATAAGCACAGTCACGCAACAATCCAGATACGGAAGCGGATTGGCAGGGAAATATCCCACAAACCATTTCGTACCCATCATGCTCATCAGCCATCCCCACACGAACGCCAGCACCAGCACCAGAGCAACGACAAAGTCTCTCTGCGGCCATGAAAGCATAGACACCTTGAGTTCACCGCTCTTCTGTGTACTTTCTTCCGACTTCTTCGGATGGCTCCACCTGTACTGTCCCATTATGTTGATACCCAACGATATAGGCTGCAATATCAGATTGGCGTACAGATTCTTCTGCCAGAACATGAAGAACAGCAAGGCCGTATAGACATAACCGACATAAAAATTATACTTGCTGTTGCGGCCTGCAAGAAAGACCGTAGTCAGACCGAACAAGGCCGACAGCAGATCTATCAGCAGCACCGGTTTTCCACCAAGTTCAAACAATATGATATTCCAAAATTCCATTTACATTTCATTTTCAGATCCTTCGCTTCGCTCAGGATGACAATTAAATCATCCTACCGAGCCCTCAAGGCTGACCTGCAGAAGTTTCTGCGCCTCGACGGCAAACTCCATAGGAAGTTTCGAAAGCACCTCACGGGCATATCCGTTCACGATAAGTCCCACTGCCTCTTCCGGTCCGATTCCCCTCTGGTTGCAATAGAACAACTGATCTTCACTGATCTTGGAAGTCGTTGCCTCATGCTCCACAACCGCTGTCCTGTTGGCGTTCTCCATATACGGGAATGTATGCGCACCGCATCTGTCCCCGATCAGCAGACTGTCGCACTGTGAGAAATTCCTTGCATTGTCCGCTCCCGGAAGAATCTTCACCAGACCACGGTAACTGTTCTGGCTATGTCCGGCCGAGATACCCTTGCTGACGATACGGCTGCGGGTATTGCGGCCTATATGTATCATCTTCGTTCCGGTATCCGCCTGCTGCATGTTGTTTGTGACGGCAACGGAATAGAACTCCGATGACGAATTGTCTCCCTTGAGGATTGTGGAAGGATATTTCCAAGTGATGGCTGAACCCGTCTCTACCTGTGTCCATGAAAGATGGCTTCCCGAACCCTTGCAGATGCCTCTCTTGGTCACGAAGTTGAAGATACCGCCTCGTCCCTGGGAATCTCCCGGATACCAGTTCTGGACAGTCGAATACTTCACCTCGGCATCCTTCTCCACTATGATTTCCACAACCGCCGCATGAAGTTGGTTCTCGTCACGCATTGGTGCCGTGCAACCCTCCATATAACTTACATATGAACCCTCATCTGCAACAATCAGCGTCCTCTCGAACTGACCGGTACCTTTGGCATTGATACGGAAATAACTTGAAAGTTCCATAGGACAACGGACTCCCTTCGGGATATACACGAAAGAACCGTCGCTGAATACCGCAGAATTGAGGGCAGCATAGAAATTATCTCCGACAGGCACCACAGATGCCAGATATTTGCGCACCAGATCCGGATGTTCACGGACAGCCTCCGAGAAAGAGCAGAAGATGATTCCCTTCTCTTCCAATGCCGCGCGGAAAGTAGTCTTCACCGACACGGAATCGAACACGGCATCTACGGCCACACCTGCGAGTGCAGCCCTTTCATGAAGAGGAATGCCAAGTTTGTCGAATGTCTTTTCCAGTTCCGGATCGATTTCCTTCGGACGGTCCTCATCCTTCTTCGGAGCCGCATAATAAATGATATCCTGAAAATCGATTTCCGGGATATCGAGATGGGCCCATGTAGGCAAAGTCATCTTCTGCCAGCGGCGGAAGGCCTCCAGACGGAATTCAAGCATCCACTCGGGCTCTTCCTTCTTTGCAGAAATAATACGTATTATATCTTCATTGAGGCCTTTCGGAATGAACTCCTGTTCCACATCAGTGACAAAGCCGTGTTCATATTCCTTTTCCGTTATGCCTTCCAATATTTCCTTATCCTTGCTCATAATAAAAACTGCTATCCTGCAATGCTCAGACCATAGAGGTCTGAACCTACAAAGATAGCAGTTTTCCTTAAGATTTCAGAAAATATCGTCATTCATTGCTGAATACGACAGGTACTCTGAGCCTCACATCCTTCTTTTCGCCTCCAAGTTCGGCCGGTTCCCATTTAGGAGACTTGCTGACAGCCTTCACCGCCTCTTCATTCAGAACCGGATCCGTTCCGAACACGGCATGTGCATCAGCCACTGTTCCATCCTTGAGTACCATGAACTCCACGATGACAGTTCTGGAAGTCCTGTTGGCATAGCCGGTCATAGGAAATGCGACCTGAGTATTCACCCATAATGCAAAATCATCTATGTCACCTCCCTGGAACTTAGGATTAAGAAGGCCGGCCTTCTTCCTCAGGATTATGTTCCTGTACTCCCAACTGAGTTCGAGATCTTTAAGGAATTCCTCCTGTTTCCAGCGAAGATCCACCATCGGGTATTTCGGTTTGACAGCCATCGTCGGCGGAACTGTCTTCGACTCGAAACTCTTGTCCTTGAGTTTGCCTTTCCTGAATCTGCCCACAAGCACCGATCCGTCAGTTCTGTAAAGAGTATCGACACCGTGATATTTTCCATCCTTATACTCTCCCGCTATCACAATACCGTTATCTCTGTAGATACGTCCGTGTCCTGTAGCCTTTCCCTTGCGGAAATCGCCCCAATAGACTTCTCCGTTAGGCTTGTAGCAGACACATCTGCCCTCAGGCCTGCCCTTTTCAAAGGTACCGATGACAAGGCCATCCTTCTCCGAGTACAATATGCCGTCTCCGGAAGGCCATTCACCCTCATATCTGACCGTAGCGCTCTGTTCCTGCGCCAAAAGAGACATCGATGACAGCACCGCCGCCATCAATATCGACAGAATGTAGTTTGTTTTCATAGCATTGGTCATTAGTGTGTCATGACAAATATAAGTATTTAGTTTATAAATTTAAAGATGTATATTTGTAAAAATGAGAGCCGATGAAACGTTTTCTGACAGTCCTTTCCGCCATCATGCTCCTGTCAGCATGCACACACCCCGATCCTGTAACTGTACTTGCCGACAAGGTATTCGATCTGGCTGCCATTCAATATGCCCACATGGATGACGCTTTGGGGAATGACGGATTCCCTAAATGTACCGGCAAGGACGGGAATCTTGTAACTTCTGACGAGGGATGGTGGTGCTCCGGCTTTTATCCCGGATCACTATGGTATATTTACGAATACACAGGAAATGAAAGGTTCAAGGAACTGGCGTGGAAGCATACCCGGAGACTTGAATCTCTTCAGGACAGGGACGCTGACCATGACATCGGGTTTCAGATAAACTGCTCGTACGGCAACGGTATGAGGCTTACCGGAGACTCGACGGACGTGGACCTGTATGTCAGATGCGCGCACATCCTTGCCGGAAGATTCACGCCGCAGACCGGAGTGACAAAAAGTTGGAACTTCCTGCGGAAAGACTGGCGTTATCCTGTGATAATCGACAATATGATGAATCTGGAACTCCTCACCAAGGCTGCGGAAATCAGTGGGGACAGACACCTTGAAGATGTGGCGATATCCCATGCGGTGACCACGCTGAAAAATCATTTCAGGGAAGACTGGAGCAGTTGGCATCTGGTGGATTATGATCCGGAAACCGGAGCGGTAAGGTCCAGGGAAACAGTCCAGGGATATTCTGACGATTCCGCATGGGCACGCGGACAGGCCTGGGCATTATACGGCTACACAATGATGTACCGCGAAACCGGAAGAGAGGAATTTCTTGACGCTGCCGAAAACATCGGTGACATGATTATCGGAAGACTTCCGAAGGACGGCATCCCATATTGGGATTTTGATGACCCGTCTATACCGGAAACGTTCAGAGACGCCTCCGCCGGTGCGATCATGGCTTCTGCATTCATCGAATTGAGCACACTGACTGATGACGGAACTCGGTCAGAATACTATCTTGATACAGCCCGTAGACAGATACTCACCCTCGGTAGCGAGGAATATCTTGCCACACCCGGAAGCAATGCCGGCTTCATCCTGAAGCACAGCGTAGGAAACATACCGGGCGGCACCGAGATCGATGTCGCCCTGAGTTATGCTGACTATTATTTTCTGGAAGCCCTTGTCCGTTATTCGGACCTGTCTGACAGATAGGTTTCAAACATCGCCTCTTCCCCTGCCGGAACCTTCAGCGTGAATCCCACGCGGCATGTTCCAGGATTAGGCGCGTCGTAACTGTGAGGAGGCTCATTCGACCATATGTGCATCTGCATACGACTTCCTTTGAAGTCCTTGACTTTCAGCAACATCCTGCGTCCGTCCTTTTTCAGGACGATCTCATTCTCCGACACGATTTCCGCTTCGGCAGGAGTGGTCATGATCCATTGCACATCGACATCTTCCGAAGCCGCACTTATACGGTCCTCAACATGAAGATGATTCCTTCGGTCAAGCCAGACCGATCTTTCGGCGGAAGTGACATCCTGGCCGAATGCACTTGTCATATCAAGCCTTGCACCCTTCCGTCCACGTTCTTCCCATATCTCCGTTATAGGCACGAAACTTTTGACTACATGATGCTTTCCGTTGATGGTCAAGGTGGAATGAGATTCATTGCCGATACGGAAGACATCCCATCTTTGGCCGCCTTCCTGTCCGTCCCAAAGTTTCACACCTACACTTTCAAGCGAATGATAGTCCTGCATGCCGAGTTCCGAAGACCAGCGCACGCCGCCATATTCATAAACGAACGAACCGGCATCCATATGTGAGTGGGAAGTAAGCGGGGACCCTCCCTTTACGCCGAGATAGGCATCCTCCGGACTGTTCCAACCCTCGCGATAGACAAAGACGGGAGTCTTTCCGGCAAACAGACGGGCATTGTCGGAAGGTGGAACGACTGCATCCATATCAATCCCGGCACAGAAAATCAGAAGCGCCGGAAGCAGACGGTATTCCGAAAATAGACGGTTCACATTGTCCATGAAATCATCCGGCAGATTCTCAATATTTTTCTTTTCCAGCCAGACTCCCGACATGTCTCCGTTCCTGGAAGCGAACCAGAACATCATAGGATTGCAAGGAGCATATGGAAGAGCGTCTGAAAAATTATAGGAAATGCCGCTCGGAGCAGTCATGAACCGTACAAATGAAGAGGTTTCCATGAATCCCGGAGAGGCATTAAGTCCCATATCGGTTCCCAAGGCGGATTCGAGTGCGGCAATCATCATCACCTGGAATGATGTTCCGTAACCCCAATAATGGAATCCTTCGGGATACCCTCCGTCCGGAGCATAGCAGGCCAAGGCAAAAGGCACAGATTTCACATAAAGGTCTATAAGTTCAGAGGAACGCTCCGGCCTGTCCTCAAATGTCGCAAGAGCGCCATAAAGCAATCCTCCGCAACAAACCTGGTTCCAGTTGTTGTCTGCATTATAGAACCATGCCTGATCCTCATTTTCCGCAGGCTGGAATCCCTTTTCATCAATTGCCTGCGAGATGAACCTGCGTTCTTCCGGAGTTATCTTGTCATAAAGCCAGTCATATCCGATTGCAACCGCCATGACCATTTCCCCGACATCAAGAAAATGTGACGGATTCCAGTCCGGAAACCGGCATACTGCAAGCATTTCCTGAACCGCACGCTCCGCATATGCCTCATTTCCCGTCATCCTATATGAATATGAGAGCCAGAATATACGTCTGAGAGCCTCCCTGGACGTATGCAGAAGCCTTCTTCCTTTCACCACACGCTCCACCGGAGGCAGACCTAGAATTTCATCACATTCAGATATGATTGCATCATGGACGCGTTTCATCGAAGCATCCTTTTCGACCAGAGCGGTAATCCCGGCCTCTTCTCCCTCCCTCAACAAGAGTCTGGGATGACCGGATAACCTGTCATACGCTCCAAGGGCAAAAACAGATTGACAAATGCTTAACAAGGCCACGGCAAATATTGTTTTCATATCTATCAATTTTTCACAAAACTAACAAAACGGATTAAATTATTATCTAATTTTGCACGTCAAAAATAATCCCACATGAGAAAGATCCTATTCCTGATTGCATCCCTGTTTCTGATTCTGGGATGCAACGAATCGAAGATTGACGATTTTATAGAAGTCAGTCCTGACAAAGACCTGTTTTACGAGTATAACGGAGAAGGACAGACCGTCACAATAAACTCCAGCGGTCCTTGGTCAATAAGCGGACTGCCGGAATGGTGTTCTGTTTCAGCCGAAGAAGGTAAAAGCGGAACTGAAGTCCTCATCCAGGTCGAAATCAACGATACATTCGAAGAAAGATATGGAGAATTCAACATCTCATGCGGCAATGCATCAGCCCTCGTAACCGTGACACAATACGGAAAGATCTCGCTTTATGCCGATTTCCGTTTTGATGACGAAGGTACAAGCATGACATATGACAGTTCCACAGGAACATTGACAGCCACATATCCGGAATCTGACCTTCCAAGGATTTCTGAAGGTCAGGCGACCGTTCTTCCGCCAGAATATGGATCAGAAATACGAGTCATCGAGGAGATCAAGACGGACGGCAAAACAATGACCGTTCAGACCCGGCAGGGAGACATGTGCGATATCTTCAAGAATATTCAGTTTACTTTAGTAACATCCGGAACTGATGCCATAAGCAAGGCAGGAAACCGCGTCATTACACCTTCCGCTGTCGGATATCGCGACAGCGAAGGCAATTATCATGAAATCTTCAATATCGATACGAAATCTGAAAAACCTGAATTCGTAAACGGACATGAATTATGGTCATTCCATAAGGACTTCAACGAACAGACAATCATGACAGGCCCAGCAGGAGAGATTTCATGGGAGACTTGCTCATTTGATGCAGGTCTGAACGGAGAATTCAATTTTGATTTTGGTGAAAAGAAGATAACGGAAATAAGGTCAAAAGGAGACCTGCTCCATTTCAGTTACACTCTGAAAGGAAATATTGACATCGATATGCTTCTCAAATATGAGTATTCTGTCAAATATGGGGATGATGAGCCTTATGATGAACTGATGAAACTGAAAATTCCTTCTATGGAATTCCAGTTCCTCGTAGGTAATGTACCGGTCATCATCCAAGTAAAGACAGACATCGGAAAATATGCGGAATTCAGTGCAAAAGGCAGTATTGAAGCAAGCGCCGGTGTCAAACTCGGAACAAATGTCAGTATGGGCTTGGAATATAACAAAGACAGAGGATGTGAGATGAAATATCCAGAAGCAAACCCATATTTCGAACTGCACACACCGACTTTCAACATTTCAGCATCAGCAAAAGCCAAGGTATCCTACTATCCTAGAATTGATATTCTGATCTATAAATTGTTGGGACCTTTTGCTGAAATGAGACCATATATGAAAGAGGTCATCAATGCCGGTGCACAAATTTCGGCAGACGGCAGCAGCAAGATCGGATGGGATGCGGGGACATACTGTGGAATGGATTACAAGGTCGGACTTGCGTTGAAGTTTGCCAACATCATTGAAGCAGACCTATTCGATTCAGGCGTCAATAATCTCATAAAAGACAACGTGATCTTCCAAGCACCGGCAAAGATATCTCTGGAATCACCGGAAAACGGCCTCCAGGTAAAAGCGGGACAGACAGTGAACGCCATCTTCAAGGTCGAATCATACAGCCCCATAACTGACAAGTATTACCCATGTCAGTTTGCTCTGGTAAATCTGAATTCAAAGTATCCGACAGTTGGTCTCCCTCCGGCAAGCCTTGCCGATATCAACGGAAAAATCAACATCACATGGACCCCTACCGGAAAGGGAACAATCACAAGGGCAGATGCAAGCCAAGACCGTCTGGATGCCATAGTTGTCGGCGGCAATGGTGATTCGATATGTGAAAGTTCTCTGGAAGTATCTATTGAAGAGGAGACACCAGGACAATGGGTTGATCTCGGACTGAGCGTCAAATGGGCCGGCTGGAACGTAGGAGCCACCAGCCCAGAGCAATATGGCGGATACTATGCATGGGGAGAGACAGAGGAGAAGAGTATATATAATCGTGACACCTATATACATAAAGAGTACGTGTACGTACCTTCTCTAGATATATGGTATCCGGAGTTAATATATATCGGTGATGAAATCAGTGGAACATCCTATGATGTCGCACACGTGAAATGGGGCGGTGGTGCAAGGATGCCGACACTTGAAGAAGTCAAGGAACTTATAAATAACTGCACTTTTGAGTATGGTACTTATAACGGTGTAGCAGGAGATTATGTAACAGGCCCTAATGGGAATAGTATATTCCTTCCGTTTGCCGGCGAATGGTTCAATGACAATCTCATAAACGAGGGCAAGTACGGTTACTTCTGGTCCGGCTCGAGTTGGGGCCACAACCACTTTGGCAAATTATTACTCAACTGCAACGAGACCCTTGAGAAATGGACGCTCTCACCTATTGATGGCCATTCTGTCCGTCCTGTCAAAGATTGACATAAAATAATAATTTCGGTAATGTTGCCAAAAACGGTTGGTGACGTTGAATAAAAAGAAAGGAAAGTAGGTAGAACCGCTGCACGTAGTTCGGACTACTTTCCTTTCTTTTTATTGTCCTCATTACGGAAGTAAAGATACCACTTAACATAGTTCTGGTAGTGCTTGTATGACATGCCTCGATGAAGTGTGATATTCTCTTTCAGATGTCCGAAGAAAGATTCCAATGCATTGGTTGTTTTCGGTATTCTAGAATTATCAAGGTAATGGAACATATCAGGTAGAGCCTTCTTGATATGAACATATGCGCGTCTTACCATCTTATGTGTATACCATTCCCTGTGTGAGTCTTCCTTGAAAGTTTTTTCATCCAGGTAATCTTTATATTTCGTGCACCACTCATTGAAGTCAGATGTCCATTGGAGTCTGTCATTATGTGTTTTTATGAGACATATCATCCGTACTATTTTTCTCAGTTCCTGCCCGGCTTCGCTTTGAGGGTGCTTTGTTATCCATATCAGACACTCACGCTGTATATGAGCCAGGCATCGCTGCCTGACAGCATCAGGACACGCTTTTCTGACTGCCTTGATGATATTGCGGCCTCCGTCAGAAGTGACACTTTCTATCTCGATTCCAACTGATTTGAGATTCTCCAGATCCTCTCTGATTTGATCTTCCCACTCGTCATCTGTAAGACGATAGAACAATGTGGTCTTTACTGTTTCATCACGATATACGACCAGACACATCTTATTCGGGAACCATGTCCCATCAATGAGAAGGTTAACCTTCTCGCGCCTTTGGATATGCCATTGGGGATAGTTTTCCAGATACTCATCGAACCATCTGTACAGCTGCCTTTCGCTGCAGCCGCTCAGATCAGATATTTGAGGCACGGTCTGCTTCCTGAGTATCCACCATTCAAACCATACGAAGCGATTTGCTTTACTGACATCCTTTCTACGGAAGGTAAATAAGCTGCCACAGTTCTTACATTTATAGCGCTGGTGACCATCTCTCCGACCCCATTTTATAACATCAAGAAAGCCACAATAAGGGCACCTTTCACGACGAGTTTTAGCCATAAAAAATAACTTTGATGAAAACGTTTTCATCAAAGTTATTGTATCTAATTGTATTTTAAATAATTACAAAGGTTTCACCAACCATTTTTGGCAATTATACC
>JAZQES010000058.1:0-26120 GCA_045539115.1 Candidatus Cryptobacteroides sp.
TAAGTGCCGGGAGTGAAAGACGAGAAGAGAAAGAAATCGAAGAGTTCAAGAAAAAACTTTAATTTTGGGATATAACTTTACCTTAACACTATGGTATATATTAAGTGCCGAAGAAATCAAAGGGCAATCATTTCAACGGCAGGGTTTCATTTTTCGAAGCCTTTCTAATCAATTTCATAATTTGCTAATCCCCTTACAGAAAGACGATCCATCGCGGTCGTCTTTTACTTTATAACAAATGGAGGATAAAATGATCAACTGGTTTAATATGCCCGATGAAGGGTTAAGCAACGGAGGACTGTTCGAGGTCAAGGAACTCGAGGTCACAGAGAATGGAACATACGAAGAAAAAGGTGAGATGAATAACAAAGTAACCGTCAACGTCAGCGGTGGCGGTGGCGATTTGTATTCTTTGGCAACGAATATATTACAGATTGCACCAAGCGGTGAAAAAAATCTCACTTGGATAGAAGAAAATGGATATTATATAATTAGTTTTAAGTGGTATACACCAACTTTTGATATAAACACCATAGAGCCATATTACAGAAATATAAATATAAAAGTAGGTGAGTCGCAACTTTCAGCGGAATATGTGCCTTTAAATGGTACAGAACCGTTAACGATAGGCAATTATATGATTATGTTATATTTTGCAGACGGAGATGCTTATATGGATATAGCAACGCGAACCGCACCAAGCGAGTCTGCCGTTACAGTTAAATATGGGGAAACTGATGTATATACTTGGTCAAATGACTTGAAAACTTTATTCCCCAACAAGAATTTCTAATATCCTAACCATCTCATAGGCGCTATAAAAGCACTTCCACATCATGAAAGAGTTCGCAGCCAAGTTCTACAAGTCACAGGCATGGAAGAATACAAGGGAATCCTATGCAAAGTACAGAAGACATCTATGTGAGGATTGTCTTGCGAAAGGATTATATACACCGGGGGAGATAGTGCATCACATCGTGAACTTAACTCCTGAGAATATAAACGACCCGAACGTGACTTTAAACTTCGATAACTTGAGGCTTGTGTGTCGAAGATGTCACGCGGAAGAACACAAACACAGAGAGCGAAGATACGTGATTGATGAATTAGGCAATGTCATCACGAAAGTCGCTGAAAACGGAAATTAGAGCCTCACAGATAGTCCCCCCTTGGTCGAGGGTGGTACGCATACCCACGGGACCGAGCGGGGCAGGTGAAAAATACATATTTACCACAATTTAGGTCATTATGTCCGAAGATAACTACATCTATTCATATTACCAAGCAATTAAATCGGGGAGGGTCGTAGTTGGAAAGTGGATTCTCAAAATCTATGAGTATATCATCAAAGGTCTTGAGGAAAAGGCTTTCTACTATGACCAACAGAAAGGGAACAAGGCGGTCGAGTGGATAGAGTCCAATTGTTTTCACACCGAAGGCTCACTTGCTCCGGGAAATTTCAAACTTGAGTTGTGGCAGAAGGCTCTTGTCTCTCTTATCTTCGGAATAGTTGACGAGAGCGGAAAGAGACAGTTTCGTGAAATCCTGCTATTGATAGGCAGGAAAAACGGCAAGTCGATTTTAGCATCGTCCATCGCGAAATATATTTGGATGGTCGAAGGCGGTTATGGTGCGAGGATATATGCCATCGCTCCGAAGTTAGACCAAGCCGACCTCGTCTATAACAACATATGGCAACAGGTGGTAGTTGATCCAAACTACAAGAAAATGCAAGAGAAACTCGAGGAACTTCGCGGGCAGAGAAAAGGCGACAACTATGCGAAGAGATTCATCGAGGAAATGCCACGGCACAGACAGAGCGACTTATATCTTCCTGTTAATAATGGGCAGGTAAAAAAGATTGCCTTCAGTTCAAAGAAGTCTGATGGCTTCAACCCGTCCTTGTGCATCTGCGACGAGATAGCATCTTGGCAGGGCGACGCAGGTCTCAAACAATATGAGGTTATGAAGTCGGGCATGGGAGCGAGAGACATTGGAGACAACCCCGGCATCTTGTTATCCTGCACGACATCGGGATACATTAACGACTCCATATTTGACGAGTTGATGAAGAGGTCAACTCGTTTTTTGTTGGGCGATTCCAAGGAAAGGAAACTCCTTCCTCTTCTCTATATGATAGACGACCCCGAGAAATGGAACGACATCAACGAGTTGCGGAAAGCAAATCCCAACCTCGGGGTGTCGGTTTCCGTTGACTATATGCTCGAGGAGATCGCAATCGCAGAAGGGTCGCTCTCCAAAAAGAGCGAGTTCCTCTGTAAATATGCCAACCTTAAGCAGAACAGTTCGCTCGCTTGGTTAGATGTCCAAGACGTTGAGAAATGTTGCGGAGATCATATCAGCCTCGAAGATTTAAGGGATTCATATGCGATATGCGGAATAGACCTCTCACAGACTACCGACTTGACCGCTTGCGTGGTCATCGTTGAGAAAGACGGGATATTCAATATCGTGGGTCAAGCCTTTATGCCTTCCGAAAAGGTGGAGGAACTGACCGCAAGAGACGGTGTTCCCTATATGCAATATGTAAGGCAGGGAATCCTCACTCTTTCCGGGGAGAACTTCGTCGACTACAAAGACGTGTTCAATTGGATGGTGTCCCTTGTTAGAGACTATCAAATCTATCCATTGATGACAGGATATGATCGTTGGTCCAGCCAGTACTTGGTAAACGACCTCCGCAACGCATCGTACAAGTTAGACGATGTATATCAAGGTGACAATCTCTGGTCAACCATCCAAGAGGTGGGAGCAAGGATCAAAGACGGAAAAATAAGAATAGGGGATAACGCACTCTTAAAGATGCATTTCCTCAATTCAGCAATAAAGATGAACAACGAGCGCGGACGCGGTCGTCTCATAAAGATAAACCCAACGGCACACATCGACTTAATGGCATCCGTTCTTGATGCCTTTTGCGTACGTGCCAAGTATTACGACGAGATAGGAGAACAATTGAAGAATGGGTCTGTTTAATGACATATTTCGTCCTAATAAGGCGAAGGAATCCCAAAAGGCTTTAAAAGAAGCAAAGGGATTCTTCACGACTCTCACCGCGTATCGTCCTGCGTTCACTACGTGGAACGGTGCCATATATGAGAGTTTGATAATTCGCTCTTCAATAGATGCGAGAGCGAGACATATTTCAAAACTAAAAGTCGAGACGTACGGATCAGCAAATCCGTCCTTACAGAGCAAGATGAGACTCGGGCCGAATCAATGGCAGACGTGGTCTCAATTTTTATATCGGGTCTCGACCATCACCGACGTGTATTCAAATTGCATCATCACCCCGGTGTTTGATGACTATATGACCATTACTGGATACTATCCCATCTTACCTACAAGGACGGAAATCATCGACTACAAGGGTGAGCCGTGGCTTCGTTATAAGTTCTCTAATGGCCAAGTAGGAGCGGTGGAGTTCAAGAAGTGCGCGATCCTCACAAGGCATCAGTTAAAGAATGACTTCTTCGGTGAGCCGAACAATGCACTCGACGAAACGATGAAACTCCTGCACATCCAAAGAGAAGGAGTTGAAGAGGCGGTCAAGAACACCTCGACATTTAGGTTTATGGCGAAACTTAACAACTTCGCCAAACCCGAAGACCTCAAGAAAGAGGCGCAGAGATTCACAAGGGAAAACCTCTCGACAGAATCCGAAGCAGGTGGCTTCTTACTGTTCCCTTCTACGTATTCCGATATTAGGCAGATAGATGTCAAACCTTACACAGTAGATGCGGATCAGTTAAAACTCATCTACTCGAACGTGTATAACTACTTCGGAGTAAACGAGGATGTCCTTCAGAACAAGGCGATCGGTGACTCCTGGTCTGCGTTCTATGAAGGTGCAATCGAGCCGTTCTCGATTCAGTTCTCCGAGGCGATGACAAAAGCCATGTTCAGCGAACGGGAAAGAGCGCAAGGCTCAGGACTAATCGCGACCGCAAACCGTCTTCAGTTTATGTCGAATGCTGATAAGTTGACCATATCGTCCACGATGCTTGACCGCGGAGTAATGAGTATTAACGAGATCCGTGATATTTGGAATCTCGCTCCCGTTGAAGATGGAGACAGACGAATAATAAGAGGCGAGTATTACGACGCAAACGAGAAAGTAGGAGGACAGAATGAAGAGTGACAGAGAATATCGTGCCTTTGAAGTGAAGGCGAACGATGAAGAGATGAGAGCGACAGGCTACGCGACTACATTCGACGAGCCTTACACCGTATATGACGACGGGGAGTATGAAGTGAGAGAGGTCATCGACTCCTCCGCATTCGATAACTGTGATATGTCGGATGTAATAATGCAATATAACCACGAAGGAAGAGTCTTCGCAAGGCTCTCCAACGGGACATTAAAGTTAGACATCGACAAGCCGAATGGCTTGAAGATAGATGCAGACCTCGGAGGCACTGAGTTAGGTCGTGAGGTCTACGAAGAAATCAAAGGCGGTTACACGAACAGGATGTCAATGGGATTCAAGGTCGACCGTTCCGCGGACGTGTGGACAAGGCAGAACATTGACGGAAAGGTGGTGGAAGAGAGAAGAATCAACTCCATCATCAAACTGTATGACGTGTCAGCCGTCTCCATCCCTGCCAACCCCGGCACTTCCATAGAGGCGAGATCCATCGACGCACTTGTCAACGGAGTGATTGACGAGTTAAGAGCGGAGCGACTCAAAGCCGAAGAGTTAAACCTTGAAAGAAGAAGAGCCGAGATAAGAGCAAGACTAATGGAGGACTAAATGGAAATCAAAGAAATGAACTTCGACGAGTTACAGACACGCAAGAGCGAACTTGCAGAGGAACTCAAGACCGCAGACATGGAACGTCTTGAAGGAATCAACGCAGAACTCGACGCAATCGAAGAAAGAAAGAAAGAACTCAAGGCAGAAGCCGAAGAGAGGGCAAAGGTAGTCGAGGAAGTAATCAAGGCACCTGCTCCTACGCCAATCATCGAAGAAAGGAAAAATACAATGACCAATCTTGAAGTAAGAAGATCAAACGAATATGTTGAGGCATATGCCAACTATGTAAAAGGTGGATACAAGGATGACACCGAATGCAGAGCATTACTCACCGAGAATGTATCCGGGACTGTTCCCGTACCCGCATATCTTGAGGACAGAATCCGCACCGCATGGGAAAACGATGAGATCATGAGAAGAGTATCCCGCACATTCGTGAAGGGCAATCTCAAAGTAGGATATGAGGCATCTGCAAGCGATGCAGTATTCCACACAGAAGGCACAACCGCAGTTACTGAGGAATCTCTGACACTTGGAACCGTGACACTCGTTCCCAAGATGATCAAGAAGTGGATTTCTGTATCCCATGAAGCAATCGGACTCTCTGGCGAAGCATTCCTCGATTATCTGTATGATGAACTTGAATACAGAATCATCAAGAAGGCATCCGCAGAAGTAATCGCAAAGATTGAGGCATCCTCACTCACCGCAAACGGTGGAAGTGCAGACCCCATCTCTGCAGTACTGACAGGATTCGCCCTGTTATCCGATGAGGCAACCGATGTATGCGCCATCATGAGCAAGTCCACATATGCAGCCATCAAGGGTGCGGTATATGGCGCAAACTTCAATGTTGACCCCTTCGAGGGACTCCCTATCGTATTCAATGAGAATGTAACAGGAGTAATCGTAGGCGACCTTAAGGGTGTATCTGCAAACTTCCCCGAGGGAGATCAGCCGAGATTCATCTTTGACGAGATGACACTCATGACATCCGACCTTGTAAGAATCCTTGGCAGACTTTATGTCGCTATCGATGTAACTGCACCCGGCAGATTCGCAAAGGTAACTCTCACAAGTGGCACAACAACAACTACAAACTAATCCAAAAAGGACAAAACCATGAGACTTCTAATAGCGATCCCGACACTCGATTATATCCATGTCGAATTCATGAAATGCCTTTTGAAACTCACCGAGCAATTAAACGATGAAGGCATACCATACGAGGTCAAGATAGTATCAGGCACACTGGTATATCTGGCGCGTGAAGAAATAGTATCTTATGCACTCGGATATGAGTTCACTCATGTGTTATGGCTTGATTCGGATATGGTATTCGATGGCGATGTCTTCGATAACTTGTATGAATTGGGAAAGGACTTCACTACCGCCATATTCCATGCAAGACGACCAGGGCATCAATCATGCATCTTTAGAACGGTAACACCGCCCGACAGATACAAATGGGATGAATACCCCGACACACCCTTCCTTATAAAAGGATGTGGAATGGCGACCACATTGACATCGTGCAAAGTCTTGAAGGCGGTGCGCGATCATTTCGGCAACTGTTTCACACCCGCGTATTCATTAGGTGAAGACCTGGCATTCTGCAAGAGAGCCGATGAACTCGGATTCGAGATATGGTGTGAGCCATTGGTGAAAGTGGGTCATATAGGACACTTGACGATATACCCCGAGGATGAGGGCCGCTATTTAGAAAGAATAAAGAGGTGAAATAATGCTTGAACTTGTAAAGATGGCTTTAAGGATCACAACGGATGCCTTCAATGACGAGTTGACTCAACTCATCTCATCTGCGGTCATAGATTTAGGATTCGGCGGTATGGTAGACACCATCACGGTGCAGAATGCCGATTCCGTAGTCAAACAGGCAATAATCACATACTGCAAGATGAACTTCGGACTCCCCGAGGATTATGACCGACTCAAGAGGTCATACGATGAGCAAAAGGCACAACTCGGGACGGCAACGAATTACACGAATTGGGGTGCTGACAATGTATGATTCTGTCGCATATCTGTTAAAAGATGATGTCAAGACATATGATGCATACTTGAACGAACACATCACGACCACAAGACGAATGGTATATGTTCAGCCTCGTTCGGTCTACAATAGCGAGTTTTATAATGCGTCTATCCTCGGTCTCCATCCGTCCATCACTCTCACTCTTGCCAATAGGGAGGACTATGAGGGCGAGAAGACGGTAGAGTTTGAGGGGAAGGTGTATTCCGTCATCCGAGCCGATTGGAGAGCGCAGAGAGACTCCATCGACCTTATATTGGAGGAGAAGACTCATGTCGATTGAGAGGGAACTCAATAGCATTCTTGAAGAATATGCCGAAGAGGTAGACGAACTCACCAATGACACGATGAAGAAGGCATCAAGGGACGCGGTGAAGGAACTGAAGGCCACATCTGCGAAGATGTCGGGAGCATATGCGAAGGATTGGGCGGTCAAGACAGAAAAGGGATTCGGCAAGTCAAAGATATATATCGTCCATAATAAGAAGCATTACAGACTCACCCACCTATTGGAGAACGGACACATCGTGCGGAATCAGTTCGGCACGTATGGACGCGTCAGCGGAGACGGTCATATCAAGGATGCAGAGCGGAACGCAATCAACGAAGTCATTTCAACATTGGAGGCGAAATTATGATCCAAGACACCTTAAGATCAATCGGTCTGCCTTGTGCTTATTCGCACTTTAGGAAACCCGTTCAACCTCCATTCCTCACATATTTGGGAAATGGTCAAACGACGTTCGGTGCGGATAACACATGGCACTACACCAATAATCAATATCGAATCGAGTATTACTTCACTGAGAAAAACGAAACAAATGAAAAAGCCATCGAAGAGGCACTCCTCCGAGATGGCTTTAATTATGACAAGAGCGAAGATGCCTACATTGAAAGTGAGGGACTCTTCGTTATCTATTACTATGTATAGGAGGATACAAAATGCCAAAAGTTCAGTTTGGTATTTCCGAACTTCATATCGGAACATACACAGAAACAACGACCACACAGGGAACAACGGTCACTCTCGGCACTCCTTACCACCAGAAAGGCGCGGTATCATTCTCGCCTGAAGTAGAATCCAACCAAAACGATTTTTATGCAGATAATATCATATATTGGAGTGGATATTCCGGAGGTAAGATCGAGGGAGATCTCGAGGTGGCGATGTTTGACGATGCATTCAAAACACAGTTCCTCGGATATAAGACTCTCACATCTGGCGGTCTTGCCAATGTGAAGAATCCCACAAAGCCGAATGTATATGTCGCATTCCAGACGGAAACCGACGGGACCCCCATCCGCGTAATCCTTTACAACTGCTCACTCGGAAACATCTCAAGATCATACGAAACCATCGGGGAGAACAAGGAGCCAAAGACCGCGACTCTCCCTATCACTTGCACAGGCGACAACACGACAGGGGTCACAATGGCGACCTTCAAACAGGGCGACACAGGATATGCGACATTATTCACAGCCCCGACCGCGCCCGCAATAGCAACAACCTAAATTGAAGGGGAGGGCAGCCTCCCCTTATTTGTCTATAAAAGGAGGAGCAACATGATCAAGACGATAAAGATAAGCAAGGACAAAGACCTTACTATCTCGAATAATCTCGCGTGGGCGATGATTTATAAATCACAGTTTGGGCATGATATAGTCCCCGACATCATGCCGATAGTGTCAGCCGTCACCAAACTTTTGGGAGAGTTGGGAAAGATGGCAGGGAAGGACATGGCAGAAGTCCTCAAGGACTTGGACGGAGACACCATTCAAAGTGCATTGATTGAACTCTGTGCTTTACAGTTCACAGACTTCATCAACCTTACATGGGCAATGGCGAAAGCGAACGACGACGACATCGAGACACCCGAGAAGTGGGTGAGAGAGTTCGACCAATTCCCCGTGGATATAATAGCACCTGCGGTGTTCGACTTGCTTTTGAAGGGACTTGTCTCATCAAAAAACTTGAAGAGCCTTCGGACGATACCGGGGGCGACATCTCAATCGAAATGATTATACTTGCAGGAGTCGAGAGGGGACTCTCATATGAGTCCATTCAAAAGATGACCATCGGTCAAGCGGTCGACTTCTGCATAGAGTACAACAACAGAAACAAACAAGAAGAAAAGAAAAAGAGCGACAGACGAAAAGCCACAAGAGAGGACTATCGTCTGTTTTTTGGAGTTTAAGGCATGGCAGGAAATGTAAAAGGAATAACCATTGAGTTCCGTGGCGACACGACTCAATTATCGAAAGCCATAAACCAAATAAGAAGTGAGGCGAAGAGTTTCGACAAGGAACTCGGCTACATCAACAACTCTTTGAAATTCAACCCGAAGAATATCGACCTTATGAGGCAGAAAATAGCCGTTTTAAAGGACGCAACGAAGTCGGGAGAGCAGAACATCAAAGAGATGAAAAAGGCTCTTGAAACGATGAAATCGAACGGTGTAGACGAAACGAGCGAGGACTACAGAGAATTACAACGCGAGATCATCAAAGCCGAATCGAAACAGAGGGACTACAACAAGGAATTGAAGAAACTTGAAGCCTCGACATCTGCACTCGGTCAAGCCTCCGCAAAGATGTCCGCATTCGGTGAAGCCTCCGTCAAGGCAGGAGAGTCTCTCCGCGGTCTCTCAATGGTGGCAGGTGCGGTCGATGTTGCTCTCGCAGGTCTTACCGTCAAGGCAGGAGCCACCGCAGACGACCTCAACACGATGGCAAAGGTAACGGGCATCTCAACGGACGAGTTACAGAAATATAAACTTTCTGCGGATCTCCTCGACGTATCGGTGGAAACCATTGCGAAGACCCAAACCAAGATGAAGAAGTCCATGTTATCGGCTCAACAGGGGTCGAAGAACGTGGCTGAAGCATTCAACACCTTGGGCGTATCCATAACCGACTCAAACGGTCATTTAAGAGACCAAAGCGATGTTTTTGAGGAATCCATCAAGGCATTGGGACAGATGGAGAACGAGACCGAACGCGACGCACTCGCCATGCAGATATTCGGCAAGTCCGCAAGTGAGTTGAATCCTCTCATCGAGGACAATGGCGAGACATTCCAAAGAGTCTCCGACATCTTCAAGCAGAACAACCTTGAGATAGTAGACCAGGAGACCATTGACAAGGCTAATCAGTTCAATGACGCACTCGACACCATCAAGATGACGGGTATGGCTACACTTTCCACATTGGGAATGCAACTCGCAGGGTATCTTGCCCCGGCAATGGAGAAGGTGGCAGATGTCGTCGGCAAAATCATGGGATGGCTCTCACAGTTAGACCCTGCGGTCTTAACCATCATCGGTATCATCGCAGGTGTTCTCGCGGTGCTTTCGCCTCTTCTCATAGGTGTGGGCAAAATCGCGATGGCTATCAGTTCAATCATGACTTTGATTTCAACTCTCGGGCCTGCCATCGCAGGGTTCTCCGCAGGAGCCTTGCTGCCGATAATTGGAATCATAGCAGGAGTTATCGCCATAGGTGTACTCTTGTATAAGAATTGGGACACCATCAAAGAGAAGGCACTCGAACTCAAGGATTGGGTCGTTGAAAAGTGGACGGCACTCAAAGACGGAGTGGTGAACGCGGTCAACAGTTTAAAGGAGAAAGTTCTCTTCTATTGGAACGCACTCAAGTTAGGCTTGACCATCATCATTGAGGATATACGGACAACGGTGTCCAATGTCTTCAACGGTATCAAGTCCACCGTGACATCGATATTCAACTCTATCAAATCCACCGCGACATCAGTATGGAACGGAATCAAGACCGCTATAGTGACGCCAATAGAAAAGGCAAGGGATACAATCAAATCCATAATCGACAGAATCAAAGGATTCTTCTCGGGAATGACTTTGAGTCTTCCGCATATCAAACTCCCTCATTTCAGTATCAGCGGGAAGTTGAGCCTCGCACCGCCATCGGTTCCTCATCTGAATATTGATTGGTATAAGAACGGCGGTATTTTTACTCGTCCGACAATCTTCCCGAATGGCGTGGGAGTTGGCGACGTTTCGGGCGGCGAAGCCGTTCTGCCTCTTAAAAAACTGTGGGAAGAGATGGACAAGAGATTCACGTCTCCCGATAACGTAGTGATAAACGTATATGCTGCACCGTCAATGGATGTTAATGAATTAGCCGACAAGATTCAAGCAAGACTCGTTGCTCTTCAGCGACAGAAAGCGAAGGCATTCTAATGAATAGAACATTAAGATTTGACTCCGAGGATATAGGAGTATATATCGCAGGAAACGGTGTTTACAATGCACCATCACGCGACTATGAAATGGTGACGATTCCCGGGCGAAACGGAAACCTTGCCATAGATCATGGCAGATACGAGAATATCGAAGTCACATACCCTGCGTTTATTTGGGCAGACACTCAAGAAACATTTAGGCAGAAAATCGCAGACATCAGAGGACAGTTAACTTCAAAGATAGGCTATAGACGTTTAGAAGATACTTACCATCCCGATGAATATAGGATGGGCATTTATAGAAGCGGTCTTGAAGTTGACCCCGTTTACTACAACAGAGCAGGGGAATTTGAACTGACATTCGATTGCAAACCACAGAGATATTTGACGGTAGGTGATGATCCTATAACGGTAGCGAGTGGGGACGATTTGACGAATCCCACAAGGTTTGAATCTCTTCCGTTGATAGAAGCGACGGGGACGGGGACTATCACTTTAGGGAATATCTCTGTCACGATCACGGGGACGTCCTCGCAGACCATCTACATCGATTGCGAGTTAATGGACGCGTACACTTTATCAAGTGGCGCGATCATTTCTGCTAATGACAGAATCAACTTGAACGAATCCAAATTTCCTACACTATCAGCAGGGGAGACGGGTATCACTTATACGGGATTGACCGATGTCAAGATCACTCCGAGGTGGTGGCGATTATGACACCTATATTATACGAATCTACGGAAACTCAATTCACTTCAAACGGACTTGGAAGATTGGTCGATACTATTTCAGCCATAGTCGTCGAGGAAAGAAACGGAGTGTATGAACTTGAGTTTGAATATCCTATCAGTGGCGAGAAATATGAACTTATTAAGGAAGGTAGAATAGTCGCGGTCACACACGATGAGACGGGCGACATTCAGCCTTTTATATTATACAAACGCACCGCCAAAATCGACGGGATAGTCACATTTAATGCATACCATCTGTCATATAAACTGTCCAACATCGTTTTACAGCCGTTCACGGCAAACGGCATAGCAGACGCGATGGCTCAAATCGTACCTAATTCAATGAATCCGAATCCGTTCGAATTCTGGACGGACAAGGTGGTATCGAGTCAATTCGAATTAGGTGAACCTCGTTCGGTTCGGTCTCTGTTAGGCGGTGAACGAGGGTCACTTTTGGACGTATACGGCAAGGGTGAATATGAGTTTGACAAGTGGCTCGTTCGTCTTTATCTGAATAGAGGACACGACTCAGGAGTCACAATCCGATACGGGAAGAATCTCTCCGACATCACTCAAGAGATAGACGCGTCGGGTTATTATAACGCGGTAGCACCGTATTGGAAAGGCGAGAACGAGACGGTGACACTTCCCGACCTTGTCACTTTGGACAATGTCACGGAGATAAAAGCGATACCGTTGGATCTGACATCCTCGTTTGAGAGCGCACCGACCGAAGACGAATTAAGACAGACCGCGAAGACGCGCCTTGAGAACTCCACGGGGATCAACGTGGATGAAAACATCAAAGCGGACTTCGTCCAACTTTGGCAAACAGAGGAATATAAGAACTACGCACCGCTTCAGCGAGTCCACTTATGCGACACGGTTACGGTCATATATGAAAAGTTAGGAGTGAACGCAAAAAAGAAGGTATTCCGCACCAAGTGGAACGTCTTACTTGACAGATATGACGAGATAGAGTTGGGCGACGCGCAGACCACTCTCGCAGATGTCATCACCCAAATCACCGAGCAGATTACAAGCGATCTTCCCACGACTTCGATGATGGCTCAAGCCATCTCAAACGCAACGAACCGAATAACCGGGAATAAGGGCGGTTATGTCATCCTTCATTCGGACGCGAACGGCACACCATATGAGTTGTTAGTCATGGATTCACCCGACATCAACACGGCGGTGAATGTATGGCGGTGGAATCTCGGAGGATTAGGGTTCAGTTCAAACGGATATAACGGAGACTTTTCTTCGTTGGCTCTCACGATGGACGGGCAGATAAATGCCGACCTTATCACCGTCGGAACGCTATCAGCGAACCGAATCAAAGGCGGTGTCCTTCAATTAGGTGGTGAAGAGAACGGAAACGGAGTCCTTGAACTACGAACCGCAGACGGAAACCTCGTAGGACGAATGGACAATCTCGGTTTGAGGATGTACGGACAGAGTGGGTACGTCTCAATGAACTACGAGGAAGGATTCGCAGGGTTCGACATGAGTGGGAACAAACTCTACTGGGTAGCGTCGGATCAATTCCACATGAAGCAAGCCGTAGTTGAGGAAGAAATCACCTTATGCGAACTTATAAGATTCATCAATATTTCAAACGCAGACAATACCGGGGTGGGTATAGTCGCGGTAGGAGGATAAGATGGCATTAAGCGGAAGCGTATCAACGTCCTCGTATGAGGGCAGATATTTGACATTATCGTGGACGGCTACACAGAATACGTCCACTAATCAGTCCACTATAAGTTGGACTTTATCGGCTAACGGTGGGTCATCGTCTTACTACTACACCGGACCCGTCACGTTAACAATCGACGGAAAGACGGCATACTATTTGTCGAGTTCTGACCGATACGCAATGTATAAGGGGACTATCGCTACGGGCAAGACCGCAATCACTCACTATTCGGACGGTTCAAGGTCGTTCCTTGTTGAGATTGACGCAGCGATCTATTCGACATCGGTCAACTGTACGGCTTCGGAGCGCTTTACGTTGGATGATATTCCCCGTAAGGCTACGGTGAGCCAATATCTTTCAGCCGTCAACGAGAATGCCATCACCATAAGGTGGTCGTCCGATGTAACCATCGACAAGGTATGGTATTCCATTAACAACGGAAGTACATTCAATGAGATATGGACGGGTAGCGACACAAGTGGCTCATACTCTATCACGGGGTTAAGTCCCGATACCACTTACAGAGTCAAGACAAGAGTGCGGAGGAAAGACTCCCAACTTACTACAGACTCGTCAGCGCTTTCAATAGCGACTTACCCTTATCCGTATTCAAACGCACCGACTTTCGACATAGGAAACGCCTGCAATCTGACCTTGACGAATCCTTTATCAAGAGAAGTGACGGTCAATGTAACCGCATGGGGTTCGACGATATTGGAGACCACTACAAGCGGAACATCTGTCACGATCCCGTCATCGGTAGCAGACACCTTATATCAAACTATCCCTAACGCATCGAGCGGAACTTATACGGTTACGGTCGCATACGGAAGTCAAACAAGGACGACGAACGGAACATATAAGGCTCCGTCATCATCAGCACCGACGATAGGGTCAGCGACCTATATCGACGGGAATACTTCGGTTACGAATATCACGGGCAATAATCAAAAGATAATCCCCGGAAAATCTAAACTGACATTCACGGTATCGGGTAGCGCTAAAAACTACGCAAGTCTGTCGAGCGCGAAGGTAACATATAGCGGAGTTGATTACCCCATGACCTTATCGGGATCATCTGCGTCTGTGTCAAATATAAACGCGCTTGCAGTAGATTCTGCGGTCATCACCTTAACGGACTCAAGAGGGTTATCGACTACTCAAACGGTAAGCATTGACATAGTTGAGTACACCGTCCCGACCTTATCTGCTACGGCTCAAAGGGTATCGGGATTCTATTCATCGACAGAAATCACACCGACCACTAACTACACCTATATCGGGTCTAATGCGGTAACCATCCAACTCCAGGCGCGTAAGACTTCGGAATCATCGTATTCGGTTACACAGACTATCAGTTCAAGCGGAACGTCAACAGTCTCACTTGATAATCAATATCCGTGGTACATCCTGCTGACTATAACGGATTCGTTTGGTGGTAGTTCGACCTATGAGATAACGATAGGTAAGGGAATTCCTCTGTTTTACTTCGACATCGTGAAGAGTTCTGTCGCGATGGATATGTTCCCGACACATTCAAACGCGTTTGAAGTCAACGGAGACATCTACATCAACGGCGAGGTGATAGGGGACTTCGTAATCGAAGAAGGAACGGACGGGATATGGACATACAGAAAGTGGAATAGCGGTATAGCGGAGTGTTGGGGATGGCATGCGACTACGGTTACCGCTTCAGATTGGAGCGCGTGGGGGAATCTGTACGAAGCAGGAGGTTCATCAAGAACAGAGGCCTTCCCGAGCGGACTATTCAATGCAGTTCCCATAGTCATGGTATCGCCACCGCAGGCATCAAATGGTGCATTTGTTGAAACGACAGGGCAGGGGTCAGCCACAAGTACACCCAATATCTTCCTTGTGAGACCGTCCAAAATCTCAAGCACCGTTAACTTTAACGTCCCGATATATGCGAGAGGGACATGGGAATGAGGAACTTAATAATCATATTAATCTTAATGGCTCTCGTTGTGGGAGTCATTTCTTTTATCTATTCAGCACCAATTATATACATTTTAGGAGGTCTTATATGAGCAATTCTCCATTAGTCAACTATGTCAAGTTATCACCAAACTATGACAGTAGAGACGGTCATAAAATCACAGACATCACTATCCATCATATGGCAGGGAATCTTACCGTGGAACAGTGTGGACAGGTATTCCAGACCCGACCTGCTTCCGCCAACTACGGAATTGATTCAAGTGGCAGAGTAGGGATGTACGTCGAAGAGAAATACACCTCTTGGGCGAATGGAAACTTCGCAAGTAATCAGCGGTCGATAACCATCGAACTTGCCAATGACCGAATCGGAGGGAATTGGCACGTATCGGATACGGCAATCAATAAGTGTATCGAATTGTGTGTAGACATCTGTAGACGAAACGGTATCAAGAAACTCAACTTCACGGGGAACACAAGCGGAAATCTTACAATGCACCGATACTTCATGGCTACGGCTTGCCCCGGAGATTATCTCGCGAGCAAATTCCCTTATATAGCCAACGAAGTCAACAAACAGTTAGGCGAGGGCGATGGGAAGTTAGTAGTAGACGGATACTTCGGAGAACTCTCAACGATGGCGCTTCAGAAGTGGCTCGGCATAGTTCAAGACGGATGGGTAGGAGGGCAGACAGAGCCTTGCAAACCTTATATCCCAAGATGGACGACCGCGCGATTCAATGACGGATACACGGGATCGACTACGGTAGACAGACTCCAAAGGTATCTCAAGGCGAAGAAGTTAAACCCCGGAGACATTGACGGACTCTGCGGAAAGAACACCGTCATGGCTCTTCAGAAATTCCTCTCAAAATACGGAGCAGGTACGGTGGACGGCATTATGGGCCATAACACCGCTTGCGCGTTCCAAAGATATTTAAACGAGGTAGTTAAGTGAACTATGAAACGATATTGACTCTTATAGGTATAGTCCTCGGGTCTAATTGGCTCGGTAACTTCCTTATGGAGTTATATAAATCCAAAACCAAAAAGAAAACACCGTCCGAGATCGTGCTGAAAGCCTTGTGCAGAAATCATCTCCTAAACAGAGCGGACTACTACCATGAGATAGGATATATCCCGTCTGATGAGTACGACGATATTCAAGAGGAATACAAAGCATATGAGAAGTTAAACGGCAACGGACGAGTTGCAAGAGAATACGGAGAGGGCGGGGCATTGAAGTCCATGCCGATAAAGTGAGGTGTGAAATGTTCAGTAATAAAGTATATGATATTTTAAAGTGGGTCTGCATCATCGTACTTCCTGCGATTGCGACCCTTTATATGGGACTTGCGAAGATTTGGGACTTACCATTTGAGACGGAGATTCCACAGACCATCACAGTAGTTGACGCATTCCTTGGCGCACTCCTGGGAGTCTCAACGATAAACTATAACAAAGACGAAACCCTTTAAGGTTTCACCATATCACTTCTCCTTTTTATGGCATAGGGTGGGCATAGTCCCACCCGTTTTTTATTTGTAAAAAAAATTACGCAATGCGTTAAAAAGTTGTTGACAAATGACGCAATGCGTGATATATTATAATTACAGAGAGGCGATAAACCAAAAGGAGGTAACAAAATGTCATACAGATACGAACTTATAGCGTTTATCAATAGTCATAAAGTGAAAAGATTCATCGGTAACGACCAAAATGAACTTCGTGAAAAGTTCGAAATGTGGTTTATAAAAACTTCATATGATAGAGAAAACTTATTTCTCTATGAAGGCGAAATTCAACACGCAAGTTACAGAATAAAGGAGGAAACAAAATGAAGTGGTTTTTAGTAGATGATTGCACAACAAAGAAGAGCGCACTCTTCACAGAGGAATTAAGAGCAACAACAAGAGAAGACGCAGAGAAAGAGATTCAAGATATGTGGGACAGACTCACGGATCACGACAAGAAGTTAAGAGATGACTTCTACGGGGTCTATGGCGAAGACCCAATGTTCGGAGAAGAGTTCGTGTATATAAGGAGGAAATAAGATGACCATAAAAGAAATAAGAGACTCGCTCGGCATCAGCCGAGCAGAGTTCTCAAGAAGGTACCACATCCCTTTGAGGACGTTGGACGATTGGGAGAAAGAGAGGAGAACTCCTCCTCCGTACGTGTTGGAACTTCTTGAGTACAGAGTGAAGAACGAGAGCCTCGATTGAGGCTCTTCCCATATGAGAAAATTGGTGGTATAATATCCGCAAGTAAGGAGGTAGCAAAATGGCATTATTCAAAGAGAAGGAATCGAAAGAAGAGAAGACAGAACGTAAAGAGTTGGAAATGATGCAGAAGTACGGACTCGACGAACTGACAGACCCAAAGGACAAGGAGTCGGTCAAGAAGATAGTTTCGGAGTTAGTCGGTACGGGACTCATGGAGACGGGCATGAAATTGACGATGGCAAATGCCGGGGATCAGTTAAAGGTCTCATATCTTCGCGCAACGATGGAACAGAACTTCATCATCATCCGTCAACTTGAAAAACTCAACAAACTACTCGACAAGTAAGGCAGAAAAGAGGGAGGCTCGAAAGAGCCTCTTTTTTAATGTTAAATCAAAGGTATAACATATCGACCGAGGAAATAAAATCGCTTAAAATGGAAAATAGAGCCTCGGTTTTTCTGTGAAAATCCACGATTTTAGGGGTTTCTTGGGTATAGAGTCCCATACTGAAATATTTTGTATATTTACAAAAGTTTTCCTTGACTCTGATGTAGGGCGGTGTTATATTTAAATTGCAAGTATTCCTAAAATCATAAGAATTTGATTAGTGGAACGCTTGCACACGTAAGCGGTTAACAACTACAAGGGCAGACTATATTACTCGATACCGCTTACAATAGTAAGCGGTATTTTTATTTTAAGGAGTAAAAAATGAGAATCTGCAAACAAGTCAAATTCATAAAAGGCGAGTCGCTGGACGACCTTCAGAACAAACTGAACACCGCTCTTTTCTGTGGCGCAGAACTCAAGGCGATTGACATCCAAACCTTAACGGGTGCGGTAATCGTCACCGAGTACGTTGGCGAGATAGAGAAGACAGAACTCGACCTCTTGGAAGAAGAGTTCGGATGCCACAATTGTGAGGAATGTCCGTTCTTCGAGGAATCAAAAGACAAGAGAAAGACATGGCACACCTGCACCAAGGAAGGCAAGAAGGTCAAGAAGACTTCGCATTGTTGTTCCGCTTACTACGAACTTATAAGGAAGGAGGAGGAGAGTGAAATATCCGAAGATCAAAGAGATGATGGACTTCTACAATTTGAAAGTGGAAGACGTAGCGGTTTGGCTGAAGGTCTCAAATCAAGTGGTTTACGACAGGCTAAATGGTCGGTCAAAGTTCCATCCGTTGGAACGCGAATCCCTGTCAACGTATTTGAAGACCCCGGTCGCAGAATTATTCAAGGAGGAGAACGATGTTGAATGAGATCATGTTAGGACTTTGGAAGATGGGATGGTTTATAGTCCCTCTGTTTGGAACGTTAATCGTAGGAGGCTTGTATGAACACTTCAAGGGACTCGATTGAAGAGATGGGATGGGAGGGGGTGCGTAACCTCATGGACTTATTGGAGGACAACCTTCTCAAGATGGCTGACCAGACGAATGTATCACCCGAGGTCATGTATGAGACCATAGAAGGCAGACTCAAACTGATGATGGACAAGGTATGGAAATTAAAAGGGAGAAAAGCGGATGTATATATGCGAGAGATGTCAAGAGACGTTCGACTTCCCTAACACGGAAACGGACTTCACGTCCGAATACTTCGGGGCAATCGTCAATCATAAGATAGGAGTCTGCCCATACTGTGGAAGCGAAGAAATAGAGGAAATGGATAAGTGCGACATCTGTGGCGAGTGGATAGCACCGGGAGAAGGACTCTGCGAGAACTGTCACGACTTGATCCGAGACATAGCAGACGAGGTCAAACGGAAGGCAAGATACACCACCGACAGATTCGGTCTAAACTACAACGAATTTATATCGCACTTGATGGATAGATTGGAGGAGTGAATGAACTACGAAGAACTCAAAAAAATAAATGCCTCACTCAAGACGATGGATATAGAAGGCAAGAAGTATATTCCCGTCAATGAAAGAGTAAAGGCATTCAGAATGTTAGTCCCGGGCGGGACAATCATGACCGAAATGGTCAAAAGCGACACCTACATTATAGTCAAGGCTCAAATCCTTGTCAATGGCGAGGTAAAGGCGACAGGCTACGCAGAGGAGAAAAGAGGGTCATCAAACATCAACAACACCTCACCCCTTGAGAACTGCGAAACCTCTGCGGTGGGACGTGCATTGGGATTCTTTGGTATAGGAATCGACACCGCCATCGCCTCAGCCGACGAGATCAACAACGTGGCAAGGAAAAAGGAAGTAATGAAGTTAGCCTCAAGAAGTGAGAAAGAGGGCTTGATGGAATCCTGCAAGGCGAAGGGAATCGACATCGATATGCTATTGACCTTCGTGGGATTCGACAGAGACAAGCAACCCGAAGGGATGACCATTGAACAGTATGTGAAGGCCATGGACTACATTACGAAGGAGGTTAAATGATGACCACAGGAGAATATATCGACACCTTATTAGAGGAGATAGACTCCCTAAAGAAAGAACGCGACCTCTATGAGAGCGAAGCAGAGAGGCTCCTCAAAATCGTATTCGATGCGATAGAGTCTCCCTCACATATAAACCCTTGGGGAGTATTCAAGTATTTAAAAGCGGTCTTCCCTCACAGATTCGCAAGGAAAATGGAGAAGTTCGATGCACAAGGAGACTAAAGCCACCGCGATACCTGAAGGGGTCAAGTTAAAAGTGAAGGCAAGGGATAGGGGACGGTGTATCATCTGCGGAGATCCGGGAATACCAAACGCGCATTATATCCGACGTTCACAGGGCGGTCTTGGTATCGAAGAGAACATCGTCACCCTCTGCCCGAAATGTCATCACGATTATGACAATGGTTTCCACAGACGGGAAATAGGGGACTATATTGCTGAATACCTTGACAAATGGTATCCCGACTTCCCCGACGAAAAACGCAGATATAACAAGTATAAATGGCTTACGGAGAATTTACCGACCGACGAATAAAACTCGCTGAAATCGACGATTTTGCGCCTTAAATGATAAACAATTGGGACGAGCACAACTTAAGAATGGACTTCTCATCCTATACAGACGGGAACGACCATCCAAGCGATATAGATATGTTCTACTTGTGCAGGGATGACACGTTAATCATAGGCGAGATCAAGAACGAGCGAGGTCACTTCGGAGAAGGTCAACGTCGCATGATGACGAGGCTGATAGAAGACCACAAAGGCGATGCGATTGGATTATTCATCACTCACAACAAATACATCCAACGAGGCGACACCGTGGTTGATGTCATGCGATGTCCTGTCAAGGAGATATACGTCAAGAACGAACATCGGTGGAGACTACCGAAGCACCAGACGACCGTGAAAGAGGTCATCGATTACTATAAACGGAGGAAATAAATGAACAGATTTGAACTGATAGGGGCAAGATTAACAAGAGACCCCGAGATTAAATACACACCAACGCAGACCGCAATATGCAACCTTGTAGTTGCAATCGATACGGGATACGGAGACAAGAAAGAGACAGACTTCCCGAGGGTCACGGTATACGGGAAGGGAGCAGAGTCCCTCGCCACGTATTCGGCTAAAGGCTTAAGGGTGAATGTGTTCGGCAGGATCAAGACAGGCTCATATATCAAAGACGGAAAGACGGTCTACACCACGGACCTCGTCGCAGACCGCATCGAGTTTGTTGACTTCAAGGATAAGGGGTTAAAGGTGGATTATAAAGAGTCTTCTGATCCCGTCCCGGAGTTTAAAGAGATAGACGCAGACATTCCATTCTAAAGGAGGCATCATGGCAAAGTACAGATGTTTATCGGATGAGATCCTCTTCAACGATAACTTCTTATCGCTCCCTGCATCTGCTCGAGACCTTTACACATATATCAACCACAAGACGGATGACTTCGGTTTTTGTTGCGAAGTGCAGACCATTATGAGGACGCTGCGAAGCAAACCGAAAGACCTTCAAATGTTAGTTGATAAGCACTACCTCATCAAGTTGGAAGATTGGCTCTATCTGGAGAAGCATTTTTACATCAATAACCGCAACTTGAGGAAGGACAGAATCAAGCCGAGCAACTATGCGGAGTATTTGGAGAGGGTCACCTTAAAAGACAACGGTGCTTATAGTTTGGTTACCAAATGTCAACCAAATGACGCCAAACCGCAACCAAATGACGACAAAATGGCGCGTAATACAATACAATACAATACAATACAATCTAATACAATACAATCTAAAGTAATAGAAACGCGTGAGGACTTAAAATCCGCGTTGAGAGGATGAACTAATGGCAAATAAATTGCCACCCTGTAAGGGGTGTGATGAAAGAGTAATCGGGTGCCATTCTGTATGTGAGAGATACATCACATGGAAGGCAGAAAGGGACGAGTTAAAGAAGGAACTGACCAAAATCGCGATGCAAGAACAGGAACAGAATGACATCGAGAAGTCACGCAAGAAACGGATCGCGACAGGGCAATTCTCAAGGAGGAGGATGAAATGAAGGCGCATTGTTTGTTTGAACAATCGGGGACTTTCAAAAATGAATTTATAAAATTAGGCATAGATGCAGAGGATTATGACATACTTAATGATTTTGGGCAGACAGACCACCAGATTGATTTGTTCAAGGAAATTAGGGGGGGGTACAATGGTGAGCCATCTCTCTTTGACAAAATCGGTAATGAAGATATTGTAATGGCATTCTTCCCTTGTATAAGATTTGAGAATCAAATTATGCTATTTTTTAGAGGTCAAGCCTCACAGATGAGGAAGTGGAGCGACACGCAAAAGATGGAAAACTGTATGAGACTTCAAGACGAACTAACCGAGATGTATAAGTTGGTTAATATGCTTTTTATAATTTGCATAAGGAAGAATATCAAATTAATTATGGAAAACCCTTTTAGCGAGGAACATTATTTGCGGAGATATTGGTGTATGAAACCAGCGATAATTGACAGAGACCGACAGTTAAGAGGCGATTATTTCACCAAACCAACCCAATACTGGTTCTTGAATTTTGAGCCGAAAAACAACTTCATCTTTGAGGCACAAGTTGACAATGCCATAAGAGTGAAAGATGCTCAAAGGCTTATGACAAAAAAAGACCTTGAAAGGTGTGGGATTATGGCAGATAAAAAAGTGGCGAGGTCAATGATACACCCAGACTATGCCAACAGATTTATAAGAGAATTTATTATATAGGAGGCTGAAATGGTATCAATTAAAAGGGACATAAAATGCGCCGATTTTGAGGCAAGGATAAGAAAAGCCATCACAGAGGTGGACGAGATGAAACACGCGACACCACAGGCAAAGAAAGAAGTATATGATCTACTGATAAGGATGAGGGATGACCTTATAAAATGGGATGTGTTCTCCATCGAGATTCCCGAGTTCATGAGGGAAACAAGATGAGAGAGGATTGTGCTTTATACAGAGCCGAGAAAAAAGGCGACAAGGATTATTACTACATCCGGGAATACTGTGACGGACTTGAATATGCATACTGTCAAAAGGGCAAATCCTGTCCCTTCTACAAGTGGAAAGAGAAATGGATGCCGATAGTAGTGCGCAAGCAGACTCAATATGTGAGGATAGAATGAATACGAAAGAATACTTACTGAAATACAGAGACGCACTTCAGAAGGTGCGCCAATATGAGGAAAGGATCGAGATGGTATCGGAGACCCTTAAAAGCACCGAGACGGACGGACAACCGCGAGGGACTTCCATCGGGAAACCGACAGAGACAACTGCTATCAATCTCGCTTTGCTCAAAGATCAATTGACCTTTGCAATGTTAGAAGCCGAAGAGATTCGGCAGGATATAGCAAGTGAAATCGATAAGATGCCGAATCCTAACTATAGGGAAATCCTATACTTGAGATATGTGAAACTCGAGCCTTGGAATAAGATTGCGAAGAGACTCGATGACCTGCGTCCGGGGAAAGAGTACGAACTCAAGTCGGTAATCGGATATATGCACAGGAGAGCCTTAAAAGAGTTTGAGGAGGTACACGATGAGCGAACGGATCATATTAAGAGTAAACACATTCACCAAAATTGACGAGTTCAAAAAAATAAAGGAATATTGGGAGAAAGAAATTCCCAACGCAATCGTTATTCCTTACACTTTCACGGTGGAGAACTTGAGGGAGTTAAAAGGCAAAAACATCAGCGACACGGTGGAAGGGCATTGCGAGTTCAAGTGTTCGGTATGCGGTGCGGAAATATCGGTCATCGAGGGAGGCAATATGGACGGAGTTCCGTTCAAGTATTGCCCGAACTGTGGAGTGGAAATGGGGTGAGAATATGAGTTGTTCATTATGGCGATACACCGAAGCCTGCGAAGGCAGACCGTGTCCCGGGGATTGCGATTGTTGTGATTTTGATCCCGACGAGGTAACTATCACACCGCCAACGGTGGATTATAAATGGGAAGAGTTTGATGATGATTTATAAGGGAGAAGCAGATGGCAAGGATAAAGTGTGAAATAAATGAAGACAGTACACTTGTTAAGTTCGAGAGTTTGCAGAACGGCGAGATATTTCTCGTTGGAAGCAACGCATATGTAAAGGCGGATTGTTATTTTAATCCGGTGAACGCATTTCGATTATCGGACGGATTAGCGACAGGGATCAATGACAATGACCTCGTCACCTATGTAAAGAAAGCAGAACTTAAACTGACGATATGAGGTGGAGAGATGAACGAGCAGATTTCAATGCTAAAGCAAAAGCCTCATTGGATTCCAATAGAACGAGGCGATAAGGGATATAGTGTGAGCGACTTTATCTGTTCCGAATGCGAAAAACCTTGTCCGTGTTATCACTTAACTAAATACTGTCCGAACTGTGGTGTAATGTTGAAAGGAGAATGATATGGGAGTAACGGTAAAGTGGATAGAAGGAGTAAAGAAGTATGAAATGCCTAACGGTAAGACAGTGGCATTTGAATACGATGCCTATGGAATTGGCAAGATTACGGTTCAGGCTATGGATGCACTAATGGAGATGGCGGGAGCAAAGGAGATAGAAGATGATAGCAATACCTAATGTGGATAAGCCGAAGAGTTGTAAAGAGTGCTTCCGTGTATTAAAATGCAAATCCGTTCCGAGATGGGTCACGGCAGACGATAGCATTCCCAAGAGATGCCCACTAATCGACATCGTAACTTGTGGGGAGTGTAAGTGGGCATATGAAGACGAGCGAGATGGCACATTGTGGTGCAAGGTGCATCTTGAACACTACCGAGTGAATAGCGACCACTTCTGCGGATTCGGGGAAAGGAGAACCGATGAAAAAACTCTGTAAAGACTGTGCATACCATAGCGGGCTGTATGACCCGCAAGGCAAGAAGACAGGAGACTGGTGCGTCATTCGGAACGGCAGACTTGCAAAGGGCAAGACATTTATGCATTGTACGGATTTCAAACCTAAAGGAAAGGAGAGCCGATGACTAATAAGGAATGGCTTGCGACATTATCAGCCGAGGACTTTTATAAGGAGTTTAAAAGAGCCGAGGAAGTAGGCAAGCGTTGGACATCAACAAGCGGTTATGTGATTCAATGGTTAGATGAGGAAAGGAGAAGCGAATGACATACGATGACTATATTCTCGTCCATAAGAAAGAACGAGACGAAGCAGACGGATGTGATATGTGTAAGTACGAAGACCGTCAGCCGTGGGAAGAGCCGTGTGTAAGGTGCAAGCGGAACTGTATGGACTTATACGAGCATATGGAATATGTCGAACTGAAAAACGAAACACTTGCGGATAGTGTGAGCCGAGTGCTTAAAAGTTGGAAGGAGAAACGATGAGTCTGATACTTAAAGGGATTGATTTACCGAAACAAGGCGAAGCGATAATATTCAACGGAGACGGAACGGCGATAACGGACGATGAGAAAATCATCGAAGTCATTCAAATTCCAAAGGGTCACGGTAGGCTGATAGACGCAGACAAGTTAAGAAAAGGATTCTCACGAACAGAAAGCGGATACTGTGGGAATTGGGAATTCTGCGACAAACCCGAAGATATGCAATTCTTAATAGACGATGAACCTACCATATTAGAGGAGGAGGAGTGAGATGATAATACAATTAAAACCAACATACGAAGCAACAATATTAGCGGTCAATACTATACGATTATTCCTTGAGTCGGGTCATTACGGGGAATCCTATTGGCGAGATGAAAACGGTGAAGGCTTCACAAGTCATATAGGGTATTTATTCGAGGGATTAGATGGGATAAAAAAATATTGTGAAGAAAGGAATGAACGATGATTCAATTCATAGCAGGAGCGATATTCGGAGCGTTCTTCACCTTTATGATCCTGGCGATAGTAAGTGCCGGGAGTGAAAGACGAGAAGAGAAAGAAATCGAAGAGTTCAAGAAAAAACTTTAATTTTGGGATATAACTTTACCTTAACACTATGGTATATATTAAGTGCCGAAGAAATCAAAGGGCAATCATTTCAACGGCA
>JAZQES010000059.1:0-34214 GCA_045539115.1 Candidatus Cryptobacteroides sp.
GTCATTGTTGGGATACTACGAAAAGTATCATCGGATGTAAGGAACCGCCGTATGCGGACCCGCATGTACGGTGGTGTGAGAGGTCGGTAAACGAAAGTAGGAGATAAACTCCATTACTTTCGTTTACCTCCTACTCGATTAATGCTGTTCAGGATCAGTCCAGAAGTCCGAGCAGTTTGCTTTCAGAAAGCATGCAGGCTCCTATCGCTCCTGCTTTTTCACCCAGTTTCGAGAACTTGATGCTAGTGTCTTTGTTCACCATGTTGAGCGAATGTTTCTGAATTGCACTCTTTATAGGAAGAAGCAGGTATTCTTTGGCACTGGCAACGATACCTCCGATAATCACAAGTTCCGGGTTGAAGATGTTTATGAGGCCTGCTATGGCGCGTCCCAGAACAGAACCGATTTCACCTACAACCTCAATCGCAAGCACATCTTCTTCGTTGGCGGCGTTGAGGATGTCGGCAAGAGTGATTGCTTCATTCTTGGAGAACTTTTCAGAAAGTACTGATGCCCTTCCTTCACGAAGCCTTTCAAGGAAGATCCTGTGCAGGGCAGATCCTGAGGCTCCGGTTTCGAGGCAGCCGGTCTTGCCGCAATGGCATATCTGGTCGTTGTCAAGGAGAGGGAAGTGACCTATCTCGCCAGAGAATCCGGACTTGCCGTAGGACAGTTTTCCGTCGACTATCATGCCCATGCCGAGTCCCCATGCCACATTGATGTACAGCATGTTCTTTTCGTTATTGCATGCTCCGCAGATGTATTCCCCGTAAGTCATTGCCCTTGAGTCGTTTTCTACATACACGGGAGCATTGAGTTCTTCTTCCATGATAAGTCCGATAGGTCTGTCCTCACCGATGAAGTATGTGAAGCAATAACCGGTTTCGTGGTTGACTCTACCGGTCAGGTTGACTCCATATGCAAGGACCTTGTCCATTTCGATTTCTGTCTTGGAAAGGTAGTGCTTGATTTCGTTGCAGAGCCTTCGGAATGACTTTTCGTTGCTTTCTACTATGAACGGCATTTCTTCAAGATAGTCCACTAACTGGCCTTTGAAATCTGTCACAGCAACGCTTACCTTGTCTTTGCGTATGTCAATGCCGATAAAGTAGCCGGAAGATGGGTTCAGGCCGTACATGCTAGGCCTTCTTCCTCCATTCGTTCCCTGCTTTCCCATGTCGATGAGAAAGCCCTCATCCATAAGTTCCCCGACCAGTTTGGTGATGGTCGGGATACTGGTGTTGAGTTCTTTGCTGAGGTCGGCCAGACTGTAATTGCCTTCGTTCATGCAGAGAGCGATTATGTGTCTCTTCATACTGGCGTTCTTGCCGTCGATGTTGTCAAGAAAAGATTTCATTGTTTAAGTCCTTTAATGTCTTATTTCTTCAGATTTGTCCAGTAGTCTTCAATCTCTTCAAGGGTCTTGCCGGTAGTTTCAGGAACTACTTTCCACATGAGGAGCATATATGGTACACAACATGCCGCGAAGATGAAGAATGTTCCAGCCTGGCTCCATCCGAGGAGGACAGGGGTCAACTGGCCGATCAGGTATGTACCGATCCAGAGTGCGAAACCGGCTATCGACATCGCACGTCCGCGTACGCTGTTAGGATACATCTCAGAGAGAAGCACGAATACGATTGCCGATATCGAGATGGCGCAGCAGAATACATATGCAAGGAAGAATGTGAGCATGAATCCGTTGCCAAGGCCTATCTGTGATCCCCATGCGAAGTAGATTCCGATGGCGAGAAGGCAGATGATCATTCCGCTTACACCCCAGTATATCAACTGCTTGCGGCCGACACGGTCGATGATGAATACAGCGAGGATTGTTGTCACCATATTAACAACGCCGACGAGTACAGTCGAGAACATAGGATTGTCGAATCCTGCCTCGGAGAAGATTTTAGGACCGTAATAAAGAACGGCATTGACTCCCATGAACTGACCGAGGATTGCGATTGCACTACCGACAAGTACGGCGATGAAGATTCCTGGCTTGAGAAGGTCTTTCCATGCACCTTTGGTCTCTCCCTTGAGAGAAGCGTTTGTCACGTCGATTTCTTCCTTAACTTCTTCCTGCGTTGCGTAGATCTTGCTGAGAACAAGAGAAGCCTTGTCGAGTTTACCGTTGACGATCAGCCACTTAGGACTTTCAGGTATGAAGAATATGATGAAGAAGAACAGAAGTGCCGGGATGGTTTCGCTGCCGAGCATTCCACGCCATGCCTCTGTGTTCATCATCCTTTGCCAGAGAGTCAGGTCCTGACTTCCGGTGAGAGAAGGATCGATGTTCGCATCTATCACCCAGTTCATCAGATATGCGAGAAGGAATCCGATAGTCACGGCAAGTTGGTAAAGCGATACGAGTGTTCCACGGATCTTTGCCGGCGATACCTCTGATATATATATAGGTGAAACGATGGAGACGATACCGATACCGACTCCTCCTATGATTCTGTATGCAACAAGTCCGTCGAAACTTCCGCAGACAGCACATCCGATTGCAGAGATGCTGAAAAGTGCTGCGGAGATAAGCATGGTGAGTTTTCGGCCCAGGTAATCGCTGAGGGTACCGGCTACGAGCACTCCGCAGATGGATCCGATGAGTGCGCATCCGACATACCAGCCTTCCATCATGTCGGTGAGGCCGAACTGGCCTTTTACGATTTCTGTTGTGCCGGAAATCACGGCTGTATCATATCCGAAGAGGATACCTCCGATGGCGGCTACCACTGCCATGAAGATTACATAACCTGTTGTGTTTTTCTGTTTCATGTCTTTAGGGTGAGATCCTTCACTTCGTTCAGGATGACAAATGAAATTGTTCATTCTGACGTACGAACTGTAATTCTGACCAGCGAGATGTCATTCTGAGCGTCAGCGAAGAATCTTTATTTAATGTTAAAATACTCCTTATACCTATTATATAAATTACCTGCAGCGCCGTAAACAGACTGTGGGCTCAGGAAGTGAGGGAACTCGAAGGTAATTGCCTTGTCGTATCCGCATCTCTTGGCTGCCTCCAGTTTGAGGCGGAGTTTGTCGAACTTGATAGGGAGGAACTTGATAGGCATGTCGCGGTCGAATGTCTCTGCGTTTGTCCAGCACTGCATTCCGTACTTGTCAGCCATCTTCTTGTTCACGCTGAAGAATGCGTCGAGTTCGTCATAGTCGATATGTCCGTCCTGGAAAGCGACAGCGTCCACTACGTCGTGGATACCCTGGAAGATCTGGCTCCACTCTCTCTCATGTGCTTCGATGGAAACTGCGTCCTCCTTTGTGAGGGCGGCTCCGGCAGCGCTCACTGCCTTCTTTCCGTCTATCCATGGAGAAATGAATACCGGCATGCCACCTGACACTTCCTTGCACTGCGCTCCCATCGCGTGGAATGCGTCTACTGCTCCGATGGTGTCGCGGCTGATCTCTGTGCTGAGGTACCATCCTCCGAAACTGTCGTACTTCTCTCCGTACATCTTCCATACCTCGTCGATGACGAACTTGTTGTCCTCGATTTCATGGCTCATGTCCTTGGTGTCCCAATATACACCTGAATCATAAAGTCCGAGATAGAACTTCATGCCGTGCTTCTGTGCCAGACGGCAGAACATGTCGATCAGGTCTACAGAAGGCATGTAGCAACCCTTCTTGAGAAGGTATGGTGACGGGTAGGTTATGAACTTTCGGTATCCGCAGCGGATGTCGATCACTGTATCGATGCCGATGGCCTTCATGTATGCGAAGTCCTGGTCCCATTCCTTTTCGCCCCAGTTCTGGTGTGGGATGTCGTGTGAAATCTCGTCAAGGAAGGTTCCTGTGATTCTGAGTCCGTTGTCCTTTGGGACGATGAGACCTCCTTCTGTGGTCTCGCTTCCTGTGATTATGCCGTTCTCCTGAGACGAGCAGGATGTGAGCAATGATGGGGCGATGAGGGCAGATGCACCACCTATCGCCATAGTCTTTAGAAATTCTCTACGGTCTGACATGATATGTTGTTTTTCGTGTTATTTTTCCAATTTACAAAGGTAACAAAAATACTTTATCACGTAGTAAAAATTTCCATTAAGTTTAGATAGTTTTTAAAAATATTTAAAATTTATGCTATAAAACTTGCCATTTGCTTAAAAATTCCTAATTTTGCACGAATAAGTGTGTTATAAAATGAAGACTTTTAACCTTATTTTGACAGCCTTTGCGGCTTTGACGATGGTAATTTCTTGTGAGTCAAAGACTTGTGAGAATGTGACTAACCATAATTACATGTGGTTTGATTGTGAGGCGAACTATGCAACCCTTTCGCATCCGGATTCTATTCAGTATTATCTCGCGAAATGCAAGGATCTCGGTTTCGGCAATGTCGTTGTCGATGTCAAGTCCATAATGGGAGAAGTCCTCTACAAGAGTGATATTGCCCCTTATATGGGTGATTGGGAAGGTGTCGAGAGGTCTCTCGATTATGACATGCTCGGATATTTCATCGAGTATGGCCATGAAATGGGACTAAAGGTGTTCGGTTCCCTCAATGTCTTTGCCGGCGGTCACAACTATTTTGACCGTGGTGTCGTATATCAGGACAAGGGAGCATGGCAGTCTATATGTTATCATAACGGAAAACTTACTCCTATATCTGAGATCAAGTCAAACTATAACTGTATGATGAATCCTTCGAATCCGGAGGTTCAGGCATATCAGATCGATATTCTCAAGGAGTTTGCACGCAAGTATCCTGAGGTTGACGGACTTATCTTCGACCGTGTACGTTATGACGGCATCACTGCAGATTTCAGCGAACTTTCAAAGAAACAGTTCGAGGAATATTCTGGTCTTACTGTCGAGAATTTCCCTGAGGATATCCTCAGTTGGTATGACGAAGAAGGCAACCTCAGAAGCAACTGGGTGCTCGGAAAATATGCAAAGCAGTGGATCGAGTGGCGCGCAGGTGTCATCCATGATTTTGTCGTAAAGGCTCATGAGGCCCTCAAGGAGATCAATCCGGACCTTATCATCGGTGATTATACAGGAGCGTGGTATCCTACTTACTGGCAACTCGGTGTGAACTGGGCAAGCAAGGAATACGATCCTTATCAGGTTCCTCAGTATCAGTCTTGGGCTACAGAGAATTACCATAAGACAGGATATGCAGAGATGCTTGATGTCTATATGACAGGCCTGTATTATTCGTTCATCACTAAGGAGGACGTAGACAAGGCTACAGGTGTTGTCGGACAGCGTTCAGAGGCAGGTATGGACAACAGCCTTACCTACTGCTACAGTGTTGAAGGCGGTGCTGAGATAGCAAAGGAGATCACCAAGGGAGTCGTTCCTGTGATCGGATCGATCTATGTGGAGCAGTATCTTGGTGACTTTACACCATTCGGACCGGCTGTGACTCAGGCGCTTAAGAGCACTGACGGCGTGATGATCTTCGATATCGTCCACCTCAACAAGCACAAACTCTGGGATGAACTTGAAAAAGCCATGAAGGCTGCTGAAGAATAGAAACCAATAACTAACAATAAATCATATAACCCAAATGAAAGCGATTTACAAGAATCTGCTGGTCGCACTGATTCTCTTCCTGGGGGGGGCATCCCTGACTTTTGCTCAGCCTTCAGTAAGTGGAAAGGTGACCGACGCTGACGGCCAACCCCTTCCGGGTGTGGCGGTCCTTGTCAGTGGTACTTCCAACGGTACTATGACAGACGAAACTGGAAGTTATACTCTTTCAGGTCTCAAGAATGGTGATGTGATTCTTTTCACTAGCCTCGGTATGGGAGATCAGACATTCACATGCGATGGCTCTCTCTCAAGATTGAACGTTACCATGACGGAAGATGCAACCTTCCTCGAAGAAACTATCGTCGTAGGTTACGGTACACAGAAGAAGTCATCGATGACATCTGCGGTATCTGCCATCAAGGGTGACGAACTTCTCAAGGCTCCTTCTACAAATGTGTCCCAACTTATTGCCGGTAAACTTTCCGGTGTGTCTTCCGTACAGGAGTCAGGAGAGCCGGGTCTCGACCAGGCTTCACTCCGTATCCGCGGTTCACAGTATGGTGCAAAATACGTTGTGGACGGATTCCCTGTTGATGACATCAACGATATCGACCCTTACGACATCGAGAGCATTTCAGTCCTCAAGGACGGTGCTTCTGCTGCCGTATATGGTCTCCAGGCTGCAAACGGTATCATCATCATCACCACAAAGAAGGGTCAGTCAGGTAAGACCAAACTTACCTACAACGCTACTTTCGGTGCATCAATGAATGCTAATTTCCCTGAGTTCATGGACGGACCAGAGTTCGCTTACTATTATAATGTTGCGGACATGATGGACGCTCTTGCAAGAGGAGACATCAGCACACCGGAAGAGTATCAGCCTTATTTCACACAGGAGCAGGTACAGATGATGCTCAACGGTGACCCTACTGACGGATGGGACAACGTGAATTACATTGACAAGGTCTTCAAGACAGGTTTCACCCAGAAGCATAATATCACTCTTGCCGGTGGTAACGATACTGCAAAGTACTTTACCTCATTCGGTTATCTCGGTCAGGAGGGTAATATCGACAACTTCACATATGACAGATACAATGTCCGTACAAACGTGGAGTCACAGTTCGCGAAGTATTTCAAGTTCACAATGGGACTTTCAGGAGTCTACTCAAACCGTCATACTCCTGGCTTCAGTTCCGGTGGATCAGATACAGGTTACGAGGCTGGATGGCTTTCTATTCCTAAGATGACCATCATGATGCATCCATATCTTCCTGAAAAGTACCAGGGACTGTATACCGGTGTCGTTCCTAACAACCTTTCTGTTGTAAACTCACCGCTTCCTGCAATCTATGATTCCGGATACAAGAAGACACGTGGTATTGATGTGTCAGCAAATGCATCCCTCACATTCGATGTTCCGCACGTGAAAGGACTGCAACTCAAGGTTTCAGGTGCCTTCGATTATGGTGCTACAATGAACAAGAACCTTGATACTCCATTTGCTCAGAAGGTGATGGTTTACAAGAACGGCGGATGGTCTGAATATGGTGACCCTAGACAGAATGAAGGTACCGGTTATTCTCTTGGAGAAGGTACTTCGTACTATCAGAGAATGACAGGACAGGCAGGTATCTCTTATACCAATACATTCGGCAAGCATTTCGTTGAACTCCTTGCCCTTGCCGAACTCAATGACTATAAGTCAAACAGCCATTCTGCATACGCAAAACTTCTTCCTTTTGCCCAACTTCCTGAACTCAGTTTCGGTCAGCCTACTGACGGACCTATTTCCGGAGGCAGCAATGCATGGCGTTCAGCAGGTTATGTATTCCGTGCCCGTTACAACTGGGACGAGAGATATCTTGCCGAGTTCACCGGCCGTTACGATGGTTCTTATAAGTTTGCCGGTATGAACAGCACACGTTGGGGATTCTTCCCATCTGCTTCAGTAGCATGGAACCTCTCTAAGGAGCCTTGGATGGCAAACTTCTCAAACCTCGATGACCTTAAGATCAGAGGTTCGGTAGCCCTTCTCGGTAATGACCTTGCTTCAGGTGCTTACATGTACCTCAAGACTTTCTCTCCATCAAGTGATGTCGTTTACGGTCCATACGGATCAGGCAGCACAACCATCAACCCTTCATATTACGAAAACGGAGTTCCTAACAAGGACCTTACATGGGAGAAGCAACTTTCATACAATGTCGGTTTCGACTTCAGTATGTGGAACGGAAAACTCTCTATGGAGGTTGATGCATTCTACAATTATGTATTCGACATGCTTACTGCACAGGGCTCAGGCTTCCCACCTTCAATGGGAGGATACTATATGACTTATGTCAACAAGAATGCGTATGATGTCAAGGGTATTGATGTGATGGTTGCTCACAGAAATCATTTCATGCTTGGCGGCAAGCCGTTCCAGTATGGTATCAGCGCTACCCTTACATATGCAAAGAACCGTTGGATCATCTATCCTGACGAACCAAATACAGATGCAATCCGTAAGGTTGTAGGTACATCTCTTGATGCTTTCTATGTATGGGTTGCTGACGGCATCTATCGTACACAGGAAGAAATCGACAATTCTTCATGGTATCATGACTATGCTCCTAACATCGGTGACATCAAGTATGTTGACCTCAATGGTGACGGTAAGATCGATGAACTTGGTGACAAGGCGCGTATCGGTCGCTCGAACCGACCACAACTTACTTACGGTCTCAATCTTGACTTCGCTTGGAACGGTATCGACTTCAATGCTCAGTTTACCGGAGGAGCCCTCTTCGACATCTCACTTACCGGTACATATTACAACGGTAACGATGATAACACTATCTGGACTCAGACATTCAAGGAAGGAGCCAACTCTCCATTGTTCCTCGTAGAGAATGCATACAGTGTATATAATCCTGACGGAACATTCCCACGTATTACCCTTGCTAATCAGGGTGGTCAGAATGCGAACGGACTTGCTTCTACATTCTGGCTCCGTGACGGAAAATATGTACGTCTCAAGTCTGCACAGTTGGGATATACATTCCCTCAGAAATGGACTGAGAAGATCAAGATCGAAGGCCTCAGACTCTTTGTCGAAGGACAGAACCTCTTCACTATCGACGGTCTTCCTGATGGAATCGACCCAGAGTCTCCAGGAGTAAACAACGGTTATTATCCACAGCAGCGTCTGCTCATGGGTGGTATCACTTTGACATTCTAATTCATTGTTATCCTGAGGAATATAAATAAGAATCTTATGAAAAACATTGCTAAAATATTATTGTTCGTCGGAATATTGCTGACAGGTGTTTCTTGCGACAAGTTCTTTGACGACATGAAGCCGACAGGCAGCGTTTCGGATATGGTGATCTGGGAAACCACCACCAATGCGGAATACTATGTCAACTATATCTACGATTATGTTTATGTCGTAGTGACTGACCAGGCTGATAATGGAGTTATGACAGAGGCATATGCAGATATGCTCAAGTACAGTTCTTTCAACGCCGGTCATCCTGGACTTTTCTCAAGCCAGATGGCTTATGGTGACCCTTATGCAGAGAGAAACTTTGTGAATGTCTACATGGGCGGATGGCACAGATATACTGGTATCATGAAATGTAACAGTGCCATTTCAGACCTTCATCAGTATGGCAAGATGTCAGATGGTGACAAGGCTCGTCTTGAGGCTGAACTCAGATTTACCCGTGCATTCCTTTATTTCGACCTTATGAAGCGTTACAAGGAAATCATTCTTTATAACGAGGATATGACTCAGTACACCAAGGACAAGGCACTCAGTACAGAGGAAGAGGGATGGGAGTTCATCTATCAGGATCTTCTCTACGCTGCACAGAACCTTCCTGACAGAACTGCTTCAAAAGGCCGTGCTGACAAAGGTATGGCTTGGGCATTCATGACCCGTGCAATGCTTTATGCTGAAAGATATGACGATGTAGTCAAGGCTGCTGATGAGGTTGCCGCTCTCGGATATGAACTCGAGGCCAATTATCAGGATGCCATCATGAAGACTACTTATGCAGGAAACAAGGAGGCTATTCTTCAGTGGCATTTCGACAGATCTGCAAATATCACACATAGATTCGACTTCAACTATACCCCTGGCGGTGACTTCGCAATTCAGGGACAGAAGGGTGGCGGACTCGGTACTCCTACCCAGGAAATCGTCGAGTCATATGAAAAGAAGACCGGAGGTTTCCCAGACTGGAGCGCTTGGCACGGCACTACCACCAAGACTCCTCCATATGATCAACTCGAGCCACGTTTCCACGCTACTATCCTTTATAACGGAGCGCCATGGAAGGGCCGTACTATCCAGGCATATGCTGGTGGACTTGATGGATGGAAACAGTGGTACAACAATACCAACCCAGGTGGTGAGACTACAACAGGTTATTATCTCAAGAAGATGGTTGATGAAAACCATGATGTTGTCGCTAATGCCGGCGGTGTCGCTCCTTTCACAATCATCAGATATGCTGAGGTTCTTCTTAACAAGGCTGAGGCTTGCTATAACCTTAACAAGACCACAGAAGCGAATGACGCTATCAAGGCTATCCGTACACGTGTAGGTCTCCCATATACAGCGAAGGGCGGTTCTGAACTTTGGACAGCGATCCGTCAGGAGCGCAGGGTGGAACTTGCATTCGAAGGCCATTGGTATTGGGATCTCCGTCGTTGGAGAGTGGCACATGAGAATTATCCGGAAGGACTTAACAATTATCAGTGCCATGGTCTGCAGATTGAGGATAACGGAGACGGCTCGTTCACATATACTTATGTGTCGATTGATAACGAGAACAGAAAGTTCAACGAGAGGATGTATCGTCTTCCAATGCCTGATGGAGAACTTGAGAACAATTCACTCGTAGAACAGTACGAAGAGTGGAAATAATGATTTAACAGCATTAAAATGAAAAAATTATATTATTTATTGACTATCGCCATTCTTGCTGTCGCTTCTTGCCAGAAGCCGCAATATGTCCCGCCGACAGCAGAGCGTCAGGGAATCACATCCCTGACGGCGTACTTCACTACTACTTCAGACAAGTATGAAGGTGCGGTGCTTGCAAAACTCAATGTTGCAGATCCGGATGTTGATATGTTCGTGATTCCGGTTCCTTGGTTCTATCCTGAGGAGTCAACTGACCCTACTTCAATCCATATGACACGAGTTCGCCTTAAGGCAGAACTTGCTCCTAACTGCAGGATCGATCCTCCTCTTTCGATTGTGGATCTTAGTGTAGAGAACAAATATACCTTTACAAATGCTCAGGGCGAAAGCCGTCCGATCGTCATTACAGGTAAGAGAACCAAGTCTGCGAAATGTAACCTCATGACTTTCTCACTTGCAAAGCCATATGCAATCGATGGCTTCATCAATGAGGAAACAAAGGAGATTTATATCTTTACTACAGACGACCTTAACGGATTTACTGCTGAAGCGTCAGCGTGTCCTCATGCTGTGATCGAAACTGACCTTTCTGTAAAGAAGAATTACAACAATGAGCAGGAAGTCACTGTAGTCGCTCAGGATGAAAAGACTACTTGCACATATAAGATCGTCAAGAAGTATCCTAACAAGATCCCTTACGGATTCAGGGCTGCATCTGTAAGACAACTCTTCAACATCGATCCTGTTGCAAGACTCAACTTCCCTGAAGCAAGTACTACTGTTTATACTTCACTCGCATATGTGAGCGGCAATCTCGTGATTTCTCTTGCCAACGGTTCGAACCCTATCTATTGTGATCCTCTTACAGGTGTGCAGAAGGGTGAAATCGTTACAGGTGGCGTAAATATCGCAGCCATAACAAATGACGAAGGCGGTAACATGATCGTTTCAACTCATGCGGATCCTAAGGGAACAGTCACTCTCTACAAGACCAATTCAATCAGTCAGGCTCCGGTTGAGTTCCATTCATTCGTGAATGAAACAGACGTTCCTGTCGGCTTCAATCTCAAGGTCAACGGTAATGTGGATCAGGATGCTGTGATCATTCTTACTCACGAGGGTGTTGACGGTGTGACTACTACAAGCAAATACACCAAGATCGTCGTCACTGGCGGACAGGTAGTCTCTACTGAGACAATCGACCTTGCCGGTCTCGGTCTTGCATGGGGATCTGCTCCTGTAAATGCGCCAAAGGTTGTTCCTGTTTCCAACCAGCCTGGTTCCGGTGTAATGCTCTGCTACTACTCGGACAACACTATCCATTATATTGATGGAAGTGGAAAGATCGCAGCCTCACGCAATCTTGCAGATGACGATGTGACTTCAAACTACAACACCAACGTTATGGAGGCGAAGACATTCAACAATGCTCCATATGTTATCCACCTCGTATCATCTCACTTCCCAATGTGGGGTATCGAACCTCAGTTAAGAATCTGGGATGCATCTGATCCTAAGTCAATCAAGGATGCTACCCCTATCATCGAGGATCACTCGACTGAATGGTTCCAGACCGGATATCAGGGATGTGCTGCAGCAGATGTGATAATGGCTTCTTCTGCTGACGGATTCAAGGTGTATGTCTTCTACTTCGATCACAATGCAAGTGTAATCACAGGCTTCGTGGCAGACTGTATCGACATTTAACAGATGAAAAAGATTCTACTAATATTGGCAGCCGCTTTCCTGACTTTCTCTTGTGACAGTCAGGAAAGCCAGCCAGATTGGCCTTGGCAGGATCCGGAGCAGGAAATCCCTGAGACTCCTAAAGATCCTGAAACTCCTGAAGATGCGACCCTTGACAAATGGTCGGATGTGTCGGCGGATTACGGCACTCTACCAGAATATATCAAGGTCTATAAGGCTCCTGAGACTCTTGAGGGTAAGGCTGCTGTTGCATATATCGCTGTAGCAGACATGGCGTCAGCACAGTGGGATATATGGAGCATCAATGATGCTGCTATGGCAGGTACAGAGGATTCATTCAAGACACCTTCAACGGTTTACAATGAAGATAAGTTCCCTATCGTAGCCAATGCCGGTTTCTTTTATGCATCCGGTGGCTTGAATTATTCTTCAAGCCTTGCTGTAAGAGATTCTGAGGTTCTTGCATATAACATCAATTATGCGTCAGAAGATTGGGTGACAATGTACTATCCTACCCGTGCCGCTCTCCTCGAGACTGCTTCAGGCTCTTTCGATGCCTGCTGGACATACAGGACATGGGATAATCATTATATGTATCCTTCACCTGCTGAAAACTCATGGGAGTCCAAGCCTGCAAAGCAACCTTCTGCAACTTATCCTGAAGGAGGTGAAGTGTTTGCAGCCAAGACAGCCATCGGAGGTGGTCCGCTCCTTATCAATGAAGGCGAGTTTACAGACTCTTTCGTAGAGGAATTGTTCAACGGTCCTTCTGGTATAGGTCCGGACAGTAATCAGCCTAGAACTGCTGTCGGAGTTACATCTGACAAAAAAATGATTATCTTTGTGTGCGAAGGACGAGGTATGACAGAAGGAGTTTACGGACTCACTACTGCTGATGTTGCCAATGTTCTTCTTGATCTCGGATGTGTAGAGGCAATAAACCTTGACGGTGGCGGATCAAGTTGCATGCTTGTTAACGGAAAGGAAACCATCAAGGTTTCTGATGGTTCACAGCGTGCTGTCGGAAGTACAATAATGATCAAATAATACTGATGAGAATGTTAAGAAACATATTTCTTGCGTTGGCTCTTCTGAGTTTCGTTTCATGTGAGGATGAGAATGATCCTCTGTGGAATCCTGAATGGAATCAGAATACCCCTGTTCCGCCTGAAGAGGAAGAACCGGATCCTGAACCAGAGCCGGAACCAGGAGTGAAAGAAGCCAAGGCCCGTCTGGTATGGATTGACGCTGCTGCAAACTTCAAGGATTATGCTAACGATGAAGAGAAGATTGCAGAAGATATGGCCCGCCTTAAGGAGACCGGTTTCACCGGTGTCATTGTCGAGGTTCGACCTACAACAGCAGGTGTACTTTTCAAATCTGATGTTGAAGATCCAGTAACTCAGGTTGATGCGTGGGTGACAGGTGGCTATAAATGGCTGCAGAGAACTGCAAGTTTCGATTATCTCCAGGCCTTCATAGATGCCGGCAATGAAGTCGGACTTGATGTATATGCCGCAATCAATACTATGGTAGGTGGTAAGGAATGTCCATATGGCCTCGGATCTGACGGTCCTCTTTTCACTGGAAAAGCCAAGAGAGAGTGGGCAAGTGTTGTCAATACCGCTGACGGACTTGTAAACTGCATGGATATGGGATCCGGTACCAAGTTCCTCAATCCTGCTAACGATGAAGTCGTGGAATACCTTCTCGGAATACTTGAGGATCTTGCTGCATATGATGTCAAAGGTATCATCCTTGACCGTTGCCGTTACGACGACAACGATCTTCAGAGTGATTTCTCCGATGTGTCCCGTAAGAAATTTGAGGAGTATATCGGTAAGGAAATCAGTAAATGGCCAGATGATGTCTTTGCTCCGGGAGCCACTGAACTCAGTAAGCCTGTCACCAATATGCAGGTGAAATGGATGGAGTTCCGTGCGAAGAATATCCATGATTTCATGGAGAAGGCTTCTGATAGGGTACATTCGGTCAATCCTGATATCCGTTTCGGTGCATATGTCGGAGCATGGTATTCAAGTTACTATTTCTCCGGTGTCAACTGGGCAAGCCCGAATTACAATGCCAAGAGTGCATATGGATGGGCTACAGCGGATTATAGTAAATATGGTTATGCCGACCATTGTGACATTATGATCATCGGAGCCTATGCCAGCACGAAGTCCATTTACGGAAGCAGCGAATGGACAATGCAGGGTTTCTGCAAAAGGGCCCAGAATATTTTCGCAGGTGATGTTCCATTCATCGGCGGACCTGACATCGGAAATTCTACCGGATTCCCTGATGGCGGTCAGGGCCATCTGATGCCTGACATTGTCGATGCATGTATCAATGCTTCTACTGAAGGAATGTTCTTCTTCGACCTTTGCCACATCAAGATGTTTGACTACTGGGATGACATCAAGAAGGCATTTGATGAGTATCTTGATACTCTTTGATGTCATTTCTGATTTATTGAGAAATCAAATACATTTATTAATTTTTTATATTAACCCAATTAATTTATTATGAAAAAAATTGCTTTGTTTTTGATGGCAGCATTCGCTGTTATCGCATGTGAGGAAGAATTTGTTCCTCATATTGATTTTGCACCTACAGCGGTGACAATCCCTACAGCAGGTACTGATGACCTCGAGACACCTGTTACTTTCAACTTCGAGGCTAATGCAGCATGGACTGCTACTCTTTCAGGTGAGAACGTTGTAGAGTGGCTTTCTATCTCTCCAAAGAGCGGTGATGCTGGTGAAGCATCAATCAGGTTCACTGCTTCTGCAAATACTTCAAACGAGAACCGTACTGCTGTTCTTACAATTGAAGTATCTGGTCTTGAGCCAGTTGTTGTTGATGTAGTTCAACTTCAGAAGAACGCTATCGACGTAAACGCACAGGATGCTTATACAGTATCTTTCAAGGGTGGTTCAGTCGAGATCGAGGTTGGTCACAATGTTGACTATACTTATGATGTAGTTTATGCTGAGGGTGTTGAACCTTGGCTTGCTGAGACAAAGGCTTATTCTACAGATAAACTTACTTTCACTGCTCCTGAGCAGGAGGTTAATGCTGCTGCAAGAACTGCTACTCTCTATGTATATAGCGAACTTGGTGTTGTAAAGGCAATCACAATCACACAGGGTGCTTGGAGCCCAATTCAGTGGACTAATTATCTTACCGAACTCGGTGCAACACCTGGTCGCGTAGGTGTCGGTGCTACTGGTGACAAGGTTTACTTCTCTGTAAACGGTGAACTTTGGGTTGCTGATGCTGCAACAGGCGAGAACGCTCAGAAGATGACTCTTCCTGACAATTTCGTAGCAGGTGGTGTTCATGTTGATGACGCTGGCAACCTTATGGTTTCTGGTCCGGATGTAGCATTTGCAAATGGTGGTCAACTTCAACTTTATAAGGTTAATTCTGATGGTTCTTATACAAACCTCGTTGACTACAACGTAGCAAATTTCTACTCAACTGAGATGGGTAACTTCCGTGTGAAGGGTGATATCACTAAGAACGCTCTCATTGCTGCTTATGTATGTGATGGTGGTGGACATGCTCTCCTTTGGGAAGTTAAGGGTGGCGTTGTAGCAGCCCTTCCATATATCGACCTCGGTGACGGTTCATGGGATGCTTCGACAGGTGTTGTTGCTCCAGCAGGTGCTGCACTCTCTGACGGTCTCTTCGCAATTACTTACGGTGGTCCTTGGTCTTACAACCTCTACTATTATGACGGTGCTGAGTGGGCTATGACTTGGGAGTCTCCTGCAACATGGATGGAGAACTTCAACTGTATCTCAACAACTGAGGTTAACGGTAAGAAGTATCTTGCGCTTACTATGTCATGCCACTTCGACTATGACTTAACAGATCTCGTAGTTCTTGATGTAACTAATCCTAAGGCTGCTGCTCAGGTATTCAAGGTTCAGATCAACTATAATGCTGCTGCTGATGTAGAAACATTGAAGTTGGGTCTTACTTACTCAGACGTATTCATCAAGGCTGAGAACGGAAGTCTTGCTGCTTACGTTATCGATCCATGGATGGATACTGTTGAGAAGTATCTCTTCCCGCTTCAGTAATCTTCCCATAAATTTGCCATCGGCAAACAGTTGGGTATTACTCAATAACTAAAAGGCAGGAGACTTTCGGGTCTCCTGCTTCTTTTTGTAAAACATTTACAAAATATACAGACTAATTGAAATATTTTTTATAAATTCGCGTAGAAAATATAAAAACAACGCATATCATGGATTTCAAGAAATTAGCACATCAGTATAAGAGCGAACTTTTGGACAACGTCCTCCCTTTCTGGCTTGAGAAGTCTCAGGACCTCGAGTATGGCGGATATTTCAGTTGTCTGGACCGTGACGGCAGTGTCTTTGACACAGATAAGTTCATCTGGCTTCAGGGAAGGGAAGTGTGGATGTTCGCGATGTTGTATAACAAGGTTGAGAAGAAGCAGGAGTGGCTTGATTGCGCAATTCAGGGAGCGGAGTTCCTGAAGAAGTATGCACACGACGGCAATTATGACTTCTATTTCTCGGTGACCCGTGAGGGAAAACCTATCATTCAGCCTTATAACATCTTCTCGAATACATTTGCTTGTATGGCTTTCGCCCAACTTGCTGAGGCTACCGGCAGCGAGGAGTATAAGGAAATCGCCTTGAAGACTTTCCAGAGGATTCTCGACCGTCGTAATGATCCTAAGGGACGTTGGGAAAAATCATATCCGGGAACCCGTCCTATGAAGGGTTTTGCACTTCCGATGATCATCTGCAACATGGCTCTTGAGGTAGAGAATATTCTTCCTGACAAGACTCTTCTTGACAAGACCATTGACGATTGCCTGAGTGAAATCCTTAATGTGTTCTATTACCCTGAACTCGGTGTAATGCTTGAGAATGTCGCACCTGACGGAACCCCTATCGATTGTTTCGAAGGCCGTGAAATCAACCCAGGTCACGACCTTGAGGCTCTCTGGTTCATGATGAACCTCGGTATCCGCAGAAACGACAAGGCTCTTATCGAAAAGTGTGTAGAGATTGCTCTCAGCGTGGTTGAATTCGGATGGGACAAGGAATACGGCGGAATCTTCTATTTCCAGGATCTGAAGGGAGCACCGATGCAGAAACTCGAATGGGACCAGAAACTCTGGTGGGTACACCTCGAATCAGCAATCTGCTTCATAAAGGCATATCAACTCACTGGTAACGAGCAGTGCCTCGAGTGGTTCAAGAAGATTCATGATTATATGTGGTCTCATTTCAAGGATCAGGAATATCCTGAGTGGTACGGTTATCTCAACCGTCGCGGAGAGGTTCTCCTGACCCTCAAGGGTGGAAAATGGAAGGGATGCTTCCACGTTCCAAGAGGCCTCTATCAGATTTGGCAGATACTCGAAACATTATAAAAACCATAAAAAAGGAGAATTGCCCGGCAGTTCTCCTTTTTTGTTGTTATCTTTAACAAAAATATTATTTCAATGAAAAAACTGCTATCCTTTTTACTTTTATTCTTTGTATTAGTTGCTTGTGAAGACAGACACAAGCAGGATATGGAAGATATTTTCGATGATATGGGCTGGTCCGATCCTTCTGATAAACAGGATCCGACAGAAGGCAAGAGATGTTTCATCTGGATTGAAGGCAATGCCAATTTCAATGATTATGGAGACAGCAGGGAGAATATAGCCCGCGATATGGCTAAGATTGCCGATTGTGGCTTTACTGACATTGTGGTTGATGTCAGACCGGCAGGTGCTGGCGGTGATGTTCTTTATAAGACAGATAAATGCGATCAGGTTCAGTATATGGGTGCCTGGATCAATGGCGAATATGTCAAGGTCGAAAGACATTCGGATTGGGATTATCTCCAGGCTTTCATAGAAGAAGGGCATAAGGCTGGCTTGAATGTATATGCCGGCTTCAATACGTTCTGCGGTGGTCATGTATCCGGGCTCGGCAAGAACGGGGTCATCTTCAGAGACTCCCAGATGGCTAAGCATGCTACCGTCATGAATACGTCGGACGGATTGAAGTCCATAGTGGATGTGTGGGCTGATGAAAAGTTCTTCAATCCTGTCCATCCTGATGTACAGAACTATGTCATCGGTCTGCTTAAAGACCTTGCGGCATATGAAGACCTTGACGGAATCATTCTGGACAGAGCCAGGTTCCATGGATTCATGAGTGATTTCTCCGATTATACACGTTCCGAGTTTGAAAGATATATCGGCAGGACGGTTTCCAACTGGCCGGCTGAGGTCCTTCCTCCGGGACATGAACATTTCCTTCCGAATCCTAAGACTGCGCTCGTGAAGGAATGGATCGAGTTCAGGGCCAAGGTCATCCATGACTTCATTACGATGGCTCGTGCTGAAGTAAAGGCTGTAAATCCGGATATTGATTTCGGAGCCTATGTAGGAGGATGGTATGAACAGTATTATGACAAGGGTGTCAACTGGGCGAGCCCGAACTATCAGGCCAGCAGATACTTCCCTGATTGGGCGACAAAGAAATATGAGACATATGGATTTGCAGACCAACTTGATGTGCAGATAATAGGTGCATATGCCTCGTACAATGGTGTCTATGGCGCTTCAGAATGGACAATGCAGGGATTCTGCAGATTGGCCGCTCAGAAGACTATGGGGGCTCCTGGACTCCTTATTGGCGGCCCCGATGTCGGAAACTGGAACTGGGACGGAAATGCTACTGTGAGTCAGGAAGTTGATGCTGTGAGGAACTCTGTAAAGGCCTGTGCTGACGAATGCGGCGGTTATTTCCTGTTTGACCTGTGCCATCTTAAACTTGAGCCTCGCAAATGGGATGCTGTCAAGGAAGGTATATCCCAAATCAAGTAATAACATATACATGCTATGAATAAGATACTGTCATTGATCGTTGTCGCTGTCATGGCGATATCCTGCGGAGGGAGATGTGAGTTTAACAACGCGCAGTTCAAGACTCCGGAATGCCCTCAGGGCATGAAGATCAACGCCACTTTCCTTGATGAGATCAGTTGGGACATACCTCATCAGAATTGGGGAGTAGAGGAATGGGACCAGGATTTCCGTGCCATGAAGGATATGGGCATAAATACGGTGGTACTTATCCGTGCCGGTCTCGGCAAATGGATTGCTGCCCCTTTTGAGTCTATCCTTGCTACCGAAGACGTCTATTATCCTCCTGTGGATCTGGTTAAAATGTTTCTGTGTCTTGCAGACAAGTATGACATGGCCTTTTATTTCGGAATGTATGATTCCGGCAAATATTGGCACGAAGGGGATTATCTCAAGGAAATCGACCTGAATATCAGGTTGATAGATGAAGTATGGGCGAAATATGGCCACCACAAGTCTTTCCAGGGATGGTATCTGTCTCAGGAGGTTAGCAGACGTACGAAGAACATGACCAAGATTTATGCTGAGGTCGGTAAGCATGCGAAGGAGGTCTCAGGCAATCTCCCGACTATGGTCTCTCCATATATTCACGGCGTAAAGACCGACCAGGTCATGTGGGGTGACAAGGCAACCACTGTCTCGGAACACGAATATGAATGGAATGAAATCCTGAGCAATCTGGAAGGTGTCGTTGATATTCTCGCTTTCCAGGACGGTCAGGTGGACTATCACGAACTTTATGATTATCTCGTGGTCAACAAGAAACTTGCTGACAAATATGGTATGAAGTGCTGGACCAATTTCGAGTCATTCGACCGTGATATGCCGATCCGTTTCCTCCCGATCAAGTGGGAGAAACTTCTTCTTAAAATGGAAATGGCACGCAAGGCGGGCATGGAAGGTGCGATCACATTCGAATTCTCGCACTTCATGTCCCCTAATTCAGAATACTCGCAGGCCGGACATCTGTATGACCGGTATTGCGAGCATTTCGGTATAGAAAACAAATGGAAGAGCAGATAGCACTATTTACATATAAGTGACAGGCAACCTCAGTGATCTTTCACGCTTTGCTGTCCGCTACGACGTATGATTCTTGCAAAAGAAATGGCTTTATTTTGTGCGAGGATCCTCCAAAGTGGCCATAAAACAGTGTTTCAGCACCAAAACAACAATCCTTGCAGAAAAATCGGTCGATTCTTTTGCAAGGATTGTGGGATTTGTAAGAATGCTCTGACAGAATGGTGTGTTGTCTAACTTCTCCAGAAGAGTTTCTTCTTAGTGAAGAAGCAGGTGACTGCCACCATCAGCAGAGTTATGAACAGGCCTCGGAAAACGCCCCAGAAAGGTGATCCGAGGCTTATTTCGTCTACCCATGCGAGGATTCCGCAAAGGGCCAGAACCGGTCCGGTGAGGAAGTTTGTCACGGTGTAGGCGAGCATAGGATTCTGTCCGCATCCGCTGAGTCCGCGTCCCTTGATCTGCCACTTGAATTCAAGTGCAAGGATGAAGGCTCCTGTGAGGGCTGTCATTCCGCTGGTCGTGAAGAGATACGAGAGGTTGCAGTGGTCCTTGGTTATTCCGCCGTCTATCGGGTCGAATATGATACCGATGAGCATGAGGATGAAACCGATATAGCCGATGTCTGTCATGACGTTTCTGCGTCTGAATGTGAGGACGAAGAAGGCGATGCCCATGACAGCGGAAATGATGAAGTCTGCAAGTACGTTTCTTGTAAAGAGACCCCAAAGTTGCACAAGGGCGGCAATGAGGGCAATGATGCCTCCCGCGATATGATATTTGTCAATTATGACTTCTTTGCCTGAACGGGATTGTGCAAGAAGCATGTCTCCGACGATTGAGCCTGCAAGAGCGATTACGAGATACTGCAGGAAAGCCCAGTTGAAGAACCATCCGATGCAGCCCATCCGAGGCACCCATTCCAATGCTTCGGGAGCGTATGAAGATACAGCCTTGATACCTGCAATGAACATGATGACAAGCCATCTTAGCCTCAGGCTGTCTTTGGTGAACATCCACAGCAGTCCTCCCCATATCGCGATGTTGGCAAGAATCATTATGATGATGTCGCTGTTCCATCTGCTGAGAGCAACTCCGAAAAAGTCAGTGCGGATATATGCCATTACCACAAGCAGGAACATGCCGGCGTTGTTGACCAGCCTGCCTTTCTTCTCGTCAGGAATCCTTACGAGTGACATGAACATTACGCCCCAAAGAAGGATGTTGAATATCTGTACCATCCATTGCGGCTTGGTACTCTGTCCGGTCATGTATGCATTGCCGAGGACGATGGCAAAGATTGTGAGAGTCAGCCATCTCCTGAAAAGAGAACCGGTAATCTCCCATCGGCCTGCACCTTTTTCAAGCCTTTTGCGCATGGCCAGAGGAAAGGCCGCACCCATGGTGAAAAGGAAGAACGGGAACACCAGGTCCACCCAAGTTATGCCCGGAACGTCGGGGTTGAATGCATATGTCGGCGGAGGAGTCTGGCAATGGAACATCCATGCTGGAAGTTCAGAGTAATATCCTATGTTCGCGCAAAGTATCATGGCGAAGATCGTGATTCCTCGCAGAATGTCGATTGTGGCAATTCTCTTAGTCATGTTATCTTTCTATAGTCTTTGTGAATGTTCTTCCGAAACGGTCTGTCACACGTACTTCAAGGGTCTTTGCACCATCAGATACAGGGGCCTTGAACATATTCTCGGTAGGTGCTGCATATACCCATGTCCTCTTCAGGCTTGACGGGTCCTTGTACAGTTCCTTTGCAAGCGGATCCTGTGCCTTGAATCTTTCCATGTCGCAGACTTTCACTCCGTCTTCGAAATATTCTATCTTCCATGCAGGATCGTAATCCCAGACATTTGCAATGATATGTCCCGGATATTCTTCAAGTCCGCTGTAAACCTTCATCTGATAGTCAAGGGGATGACCGCAGCCCTTGTATATCCACTTCATGTCGCTGCCGTCCATATCGAAAATCTTGTAACCTGCAGGTGCGCCGTCGATGCAGACTTCTCCGCACCACCATGCACCGCAGAATCCGGCAACATTTATCTCAAAGATGTTTTCGCTGATCTGCTCGAAGTCGGCAGTGTGGCTGTGGCCGGAAAGAATCACGGCCTTATATGGCTCAAGCATGCTGTAGAACGCAGGCTTGTTGCAGAGATTGTCTCCGATGATGCCGTACTGGAAGGCGTCGCGGTCAGACTTGTCGTTTGTGGTCTGGATGTGAAGCGATACCACGACTCTGCTGCCAGCCGGAACATATGAGAGGTCTTTCTCAAGCCAGCGCAACTGCCTTTCATCAATATAACCGATATAAAAATAATCTCGTCCGACATAGAAGTTATCGTTCAATACCACATAGTGGACATCTCCGACATTGAATGAATACCATGCCGGGCCGTACATGTCCTCATAGTTCTTCATTGAAGTCTCATATGAACGGCCCCAGTTGGTCATGTCGTGGTTTCCGATCACATATCTGTACTCGAATCCCGGCTTCGCCATGATCTGGTTGTATTCAGGATAGATACTGTGGTCCCATCCTACGATGTCACCCAGGCAGATTCCGAAAGTATAATCGCCGTCCATCCCCTTGACGAATTCTGCCATGTCGTCCGCCTGTTTGGAAAGGTCGGCCAACTCGCTTCTTTCGCTGATCTGAGGGTCTGCTATGACGATGACGTTATGGTTTGTGTCATCCTTGGCGTTCTTCTCCACCACGAAATCATATTTCTTGACGTCCTCTTTGATTTCCTTGTAGAAAAGAGTCTCTCCTTTGAGAGTTGATGATATGTAACCGCTTGGTGTACTGATGAATACGAATCTGCTATCCTCGTCGGTGTCCATTTTGAAGCGTCCTTTTGCATCTGTCTGAACTATGTTGAGACCGTCAGATACAACGACTCCGGAAAGGGCTTTGCCGTCAGTTGTCTTTACAGTGCCCTTTATGTCTCTGGCGCATAGGCTTGTTGTCGCCATCGCTGCCAGGATTGCTGTTGCAAGTAGTTTTCTAAGCATTTTTTCAAATATTACTTATAAGCCTTTTCTTCCATCTCCCATCCGGTGAGAGTAGCGATGTACGGAATCATGCAACTTGCCACCTTTACGTGTCCCTTGTAGTTAGGGTGCCAACTTGCTCCGAGGTCGCCTTCCGAATTATGTGCATCCTTTGTCAATCCCATATATGACACATTCTTCAATCCGCTCATCATGCAGGCATTGCGTATGTAATCGAAACTGAACGGGGTTACATTTGAGGCCATGCATAAGATAGGTATGTCTTCTCCATAGTTTGCCTTGACCTTTTTGAGAAGTTCGATGTAACGACCCGCGAAGATGGTCTCATGAGGCTGTCTTGCAGTAGAAAAGTCGTTGGTGCATAAGTAGATGACAACTACATCAGGGCGATATGGAGCCATGTCAGGATTCCATATGTGCTCAGGAGACTCGTCAAATGTCAGACTGTAGCGGTCCGGCATGTTGTATCCAGGGCGGAAGTCGTCGTAATTGCGCGCGATGCCCTGACCTGAATGGCTCACGAGGTTGAAGTCGGCACCGAAATAACGTGCTGTGATTGCAGCATATGTGAGATTGCAGTTCTCAGTCTCGGCAAGGAACGGATCGTTCCTGTCGTTGCTCTCTGTGCCGTATCCGCATGTGTATGAGTCACCTATGAATTCGATGTGTCTCTCCTTGCGTCCGTCAGCCTGAAGAATCTCTCCTTCGGTCACGAATGAGTGTACTGTGAATCGTCCCTGCTCGCCTTCTGTCCTCTTCTGAAGGATCACTTCATGTTCACCTTTTCCAAGTCCTTCTGCAAGAACGACAAGGGTATCCTTTGCTCCCACCATGAACTTTCTGTCAGCCTCTGGTGACATCTCCTTGTCTGTCCACTGGTTGAACCAGCAGTTCTTCGTGTCTGAACATTTCATGGCGAGATAAGGACCGTTGAATTTCACTCTGAAGTACACGCCGCTCCAGTCATATGTCACGTCTGTACCTTCTGTAAGAATCCTTCCGGTGAACTCGATGCGTGGATCGGAAGCCGGAGTCTCGATTGTCTGTCTTGTCTTTTTTGCCGACATGTCGGTTGCAGCAGCCATGCATAAGACGGCAGCGATGAGGGTCAAAGTCTTTTTCATATCTGAGTTGTTGATTATTGTCATCGTGATTTATACATCATGCAAATCTACGTTTTTTTACCCTAAATGCCTATAAGAAACCGGTATTTTCTTTAAAATCTGACGCCTGTTTAATAAAATATTTTAAATTTGCTGAATATATATCGGTTTTGACATGAAAAGACACCTTCTCACTCTTATGATTGCGGCTTTTTGTCCAGTTTTTCTCTCGCAAGCCCAGAATATAAAATATACTGATGCTTCAGAATTCCCGCTTTATGGAAAGGTGTCTGACGAGACTAATGAAAGATATGAGCGTCTTCCGTCGTGCCTCGAAGGTGTAAGCAGGGACCCCGTATGGTATCTCGGCCGCAATTCCGCCGGTCTTCATATCCGTTTCCGTTCCAATTCCACGTCCATATATGCAAGATGGGAATCTACCTTCAATAATTCCATGACCCACATGACCGATACCGGGACGAAAGGCCTCGACCTGTATGCTCTTGTGGACGGAGAGTGGAGGCATGTCTGTTCCGCGCAGCCTCAGGGAAAGAAGTCTGAGAGGAAGATCATCTCCAATATGGATCCGGTTGAAAGAGAATATATGCTTTATCTGTCTCTGTATGACGGGGTCATGTCGTTGGAGATTGGAATAGACGAGGACGCTTTCATCGGGGAACCGGCCGTAGACAGGCCTTCCCGTGAGAAACCCGTGGTCATGTACGGAACAAGTATCCTTCAGGGAGGTTGTGCGAATCGTCCGGGAATGGCTCACACCAATATTTTAAGCCGCCGTCTGGACAGGGAAGTGATCAATCTGGGATTCAGCGGAAATGCATTGCTGGACATGGAGATAGCGGAACTTATGGCTTCTGTCGAGGATCCCGGACTGTATGTACTTGATTATGTTCCCAATGCTTCAGCAGAAGCCATTGACGAGGTGGGTGAAGATTTCTTCAGGATTCTCAGGGAGGCTCATCCGGATGTTCCGGTAATCTTCATAGAGGATGTGATATTCCCGACAACTTTGTACGACAACAGGATGCTTGAAGAGGTTACAGTGAAGAACGAAGCACAGAAAAGGCTTTATGACCGTCTGAAGAAGGCTGGTGAGAAGAAGATATATTATATTTCTGCCGATGGTATGATCGGAGACGACGGGGAGGCGACAGTGGACGGCATCCATTTCACGGACCTTGGTGCAATGAGATATGTCGACCATGTGCTTCCGGTGATGAAAAAGGCTTTACGTAGATTGTATTAAAATATGTTCATATGAAGAAAGGTTTCTATTTGAGGTTCATGCTTGTGTGCATGACCATCATGTCGGTTATGGCTTGTTCGGAGCCGGAGCAGGTGGATGTACTTGTAGTAGGAGGCGGAGCAAGCGGCGTCACTGCCGGAATCCAGTCCGCAAGGATGGGAGTGAAGACCATGATAGTCGAGGAAACTCCTTGGCTTGGAGGCATGCTGACGGCTGCCGGAGTCAGTTGTGTGGATGGTAACTATCTGATGCAGAGTGGTATATTCGGAGAATTTGCGGATTCTCTTTCAGCGAGATATGGCGGTGCCGATGCCTTGAAGACCGGCTGGGTGAGCAATATCAATTTCGACCCTCATATCGGTCAGGAAATCTTCACGAACATGACGCAGGCATGCGGAGACTTCCTTGAAGTAAGACGTGAGGCCTATATGACATCCGTAGAGGGAGTTGAAGGTGATTGGATCGTGGGTTTCCGCGGTGCCGACGGCAGACGGTTCAAGGTCAAGGCGGATGTGCTGATTGATGCTACCGAACTGGGAGATGTCGCAAAGGCGTGCGGAGTGGAATACAGGATAGGTATGGAAGCCTCATTCCAGACAGGTGAGGACATTGCTCCTGATGAAGCGAATGATGTCATCCAGGACCTTACATTTGTGGCTTTTCTCAAGGATTACGGCCCGGATGCGGACATGACCATCGATATGCCGGAAGGATATGATCCTTCTGTCTTTGCTGACTGTGCGCAGAACGAGTTGAGTTCGGAGGTTTCGGAAACAGGACAGACCATCTGGAGTCCTCAGATGATGATCACTTACGGAAAGACTCCGGGAGGTAGATATATGATCAACTGGCCTATATATGGAAATGATTATTATGTGAATTCGATAGAAATGACCCGTGACGAGAGGGCAGAGGCTTATGCCAAGGCTAAGAACTTCACTCTATGCTTCGTGTATTTCATTCAGACTCAGTTGGGTATGAAGAATCTGGGACTTGCGGATGACGTCTTCCCGACAGAGGACCGTTTCCCTTTCATTCCATATCATAGGGAGTCACGAAGGATTGTCGGTGAGGCTTTCCTTACGATGGATGATGTCGCTGATCCTTTCTCTTCAGACAATTCATATTACAGGACAGGTGTCGCTGTCGGCGACTATGCGGTGGATCATCATCATTTCCGTCATCCGGACTGGAAATCGCTTCCTGACCTTGAATTCTATCCTGTTCCGTCTTTTAATGTGCCTATGGGTGTCATGATTCCTAAGCAGAAAGATGTCGAGGATCTGATTGTTGCGGAGAAATCGGTTTCGGTTTCAAATCTAATCAATGGAGCCACAAGGCTTCAGCCTGTGGTCATGCAGTTGGGACAGGCTGCTGGTGCACTTGCTGCTACTGCTTGCAAGGATGGACGCAGTGTAAGAAGAGTTGGCGTACGTCAGGTGCAGAGAGTGTTGCTTGAGGCGGGATGCTATATCATGCCGTACCTGGATCTTCCTAAGGAACATCGTCATTTCAAGGCTCTTCAGAGGATAGGTGCGACCGGTCTTCTCAGAGGTGAAGGTAGAAATGTCGGTTGGGCAAACCAGACATGGTTCCGTGCCGGAGATCCTCTCGTTGCAGAAGATCTGTTTGTAAAGGATTTCTATAACGGTCCTATAGGTCTTACGGAAGGAGAAGTGTCTGTAGGACAGTTACTTGGCATAATGAAGGGCCTGGGCGCTCCTATACCGGCCAGTTCCCCTGAGACATGGTGGGAAAGCCTCGGTCTCGAAGATTATGACCAATCCAGAACAGTGACCAGACTTGAGGCCGCTGTCGTGATAGATGCGACCGTCGATCTGTTCAGCATGTTCAATGTAGACTATGAGGGTAATCTGAGAAGATAACCTATTCTGCAATGCCTGCTTCAACCCAGGCGTTGATCAGGTTTTCGGAATCCTTCAATGCGAGTTCCTTGTCGATGCCGTAACGGCCGATGAGGAGTTCTGCCATTGTCTCTGCTGTGAACTCCTTGCCTATGACTTCGTTCCATAGGAATGCCGCTGTGCTGTTGAGGGAAATGAGTTTGTTGAAGTTTATATGTTCGATGCCTTCGCCGGCCACGATATGTTCTCCGCACATTTCGCGGAGTACGAATCCGTCCTTGATTTTCATTTTGTCCGATTTTTGTCTGCAAAAGTATCAAAAAAGTCCATTCCCTCAAAACAGTTTATTATCTTTGTATGATATTCGTTTTCATATTTCTGCACGCCGGTTGCAGAAGAAAGAGATACAACGGTTGCAGAAGATACAGACAATATGAGTAACATTAACGAGATAAGATACGGAATATGAAAATTGCAGTAGCAGGAACAGGATATGTCGGGTTGTCCATGGCAACCTTGCTGTCACAGAACCATGAAGTGACTGCGGTGGACATCATCCCTGAAAAGGTGGAGATGATCAACAGACGCCGTTCACCTATTCAGGATGAATACATAGAAAAGTATTTTGCAGAACGCGAACTGATGTTGACAGCCACTCTGGACGCGGAATCTGCATATAGCAATGCCGAATTTGTCATCATCGCCGCTCCTACGAATTACGATGCCAAGAAGAATTTCTTCGACACTTCTGCCGTGGAAGCGGTCATTAGGACCGTCATCGCATGCAATCCGTCTGCTATCATGGTGATCAAGTCCACAATTCCCGTAGGCTTTACCGAATCGATACGTAAGGAGACCGGAAGCGGCAACATCCTTTTCAGCCCTGAGTTCCTTCGTGAATCCAAGGCCCTGTATGACAATCTTTATCCTAGCAGGATAATCGTCGGTACCGATATGGATGATCCACGTCTTGTAGAGGCTGCTCACAGATTTGCAGGTCTCCTTCAGGAAGGTGCTCTGAAACCGGATGTCGACACTTTGTTCATGGGCTTCACCGAGGCAGAGGCGGTGAAACTTTTCGCAAACACATATCTCGCGCTGCGTGTCTCATATTTCAATGAACTGGATACATATGCCGAACTCAAAGGGTTGAATACCAGACAAATAATAGAAGGTGTATGCCTGGATCCACGTATCGGTGACCAGTACAACAACCCTTCTTTCGGTTATGGAGGTTACTGTCTCCCGAAGGACACCAAGCAACTCCTTGCAAACTATGACGATGTGCCTCAGAATCTTGTCCGTGCGATTGTCGAAAGCAACAGGACAAGAAAGGATTATATTGCTGACAGGGTACTTCAACTTGCAGGGTATTATTCATATACCGAAGGCCCCGAATATGACGCTGCAAGCGAAAAGCCATGTACAATAGGCGTTTACCGTCTGACAATGAAGAGCAATTCCGATAACTTCCGTCATAGTTCCATCCAGGGTGTGATGAAGAGGGTGAAGGCAAAGGGTGCTAAGGTCGTCGTCTATGAACCGGCTCTTGAAGATGGCACCACTTTCTTCGGAAGCCGCGTAGTCAATAATCTGGAAACATTCAAGGGAATGTGCGATGCAATAATCGCAAACAGATATGAGGATGTCCTTGATGATGTGAAGGACAAGGTTTATACAAGAGATATTTTCAAGAGAGACTGATATGGATACTCATGTGGTAATCATGGCGGGTGGCATAGGAAGCCGTTTCTGGCCTATGAGCACTCCCGATCTTCCGAAGCAGTTCGTTGATATTCTGGGTGTCGGAAAGACTCTGATTCAGATGACAGTCGACCGTTTTCTTCCAGTTTGTCTTATGACACGTTTCTGGGTGGTCACAGGGGAAAGATATGTGGGACTGGTGAAGGAACAACTACCTCAGATACCTGAGGACCATATAATTGCAGAACCTGAAGCAAGAAGCACCGCACCGTGCATTGCGTATGCCTGCTGGAAGATCAGGAAGAAATATCCTGACGCGAACATTGTCTTTACTCCGGCTGATGCTCTGGTCCTGGATCAGAAGGAATTTGTACGTGTGATCAATTCGGCATTGGACTTTACCTCTAAGGAACATCGTATCGTGACGGTAGGAATAAAGCCTTCGCGTCCTGAGACCGGATATGGCTATATTGCTGAGGGTGAGCCTGTTGAGACCTCGGAGATAAAGAAGGTAGATTCATTCAGGGAAAAACCATGCCTGGAAGTGGCCCAGGAATATCTCAGACAAGGGAATTATCTTTGGAATGCCGGTATCTTCGTGTGGAATGTCGATACGATAACCGAGGAATTAAGGGAACATGTTCCGGGAATAGCCGCTGTCATGGATGAAATTGCTGAAGATTTCTACACTCCGTCCGAGACTTCGACAGTCAGGAGACTTTTCCCTACATGTGAGAAGATTTCCATCGACTATGCAGTAATGGAGAAATCAGAGCATATATACACCATACCGGCAGATTTCGGGTGGAGCGACCTTGGAACCTGGGGTGCTCTTCGTGCGCTCCTTCCTGTGAATGAGCAGGGGAATGCGATTGTCGGTAATGATGTACGCATGATTGACAGTACGGGATGCATAGTACATGCTCCTGACCTTTCAAGAGTAGTAGTACAGGGTTTGGACGGATATATAGTAGCCCAGCATGGAGACCGTCTCCTTGTGTGCAGGCTTGACCATGAACAGAATATAACCTCTTACGCTAAGGATGGCAGATAATTATTTGGAAAAGAAGATGGAAGCGCTTCAGGCGCGTAAGGCTGCGGAACAACGTGCCAGACAGGTCGCGTGGAAGAAACGTATGGATGCATACCGCAAGAAACTGGCAGAAGAGAAGGCTTCTTCCAGCCATGCCGTTCATTTCTTCAATGTGGCCGGACATGTGTTTCAGGTTTGTATTCCAGCCTCTCTCGACAGTCAGTCGGTCCTGAAATCATATCAGCCTTTTGTATGTGGCCATTCTTCGGACCCTCTATTCACATTGTCTCTTGAGTTCGTGGATGACCTTGCCAATGTGCATGTCGGTGAGGTCAAGGAGTGTCTTAATGATGAGCCCCCATATTTCTGGATGTTCAGCAGGGATGGAAAATATGACTTCGGATTTTCATACACCAGATCGCATCCGGACTGTATTGTGGCAGTTTCCGACGATTTTTCGAATGCTGTGGTATATGTGTCTTCCGGTAAGGCTGACAGATATATCTCCTTTGCAGTGGATAATGCCCTCATGCTTATGTATGCGGCCCGTTCCATAGCACATGACACTCTTCTTATCCATGCATCCGTTATCAGACATTCGGATGCCGGATATGTCTTCCTTGGAAAAAGCGGCACGGGAAAAAGCACTCACAGCCGTCTGTGGCTTGAAAATATTGAAGGTGCAGAACTTCTGAATGATGATAATCCTGTCATAAGGATCATTGACGGTGAAGTGCTTGTCTTCGGTTCGCCATGGAGCGGAAAGACTCATTGCTATAAGAATGAAGTCGTACCTCTGAAAGGTATAGTCCGTCTTTCGCAGGCCCCGCATAACGTCATAAAGCGTCTTGCCCCGTTGAATTCTTATGCTTCGCTGTCTCCTGCCTGTTCATGCATGAGATGGGACAGGAGTGCCACCGAAGCCCTGCATAAGACTGTGGAATCTGTGATAATGAAAGTGAAATGCTGGCATCTGGAGTGTCTGCCTGATGCGGATGCGGCTCATGTATGTCATAATGCTGTAAAGGAATAGTCATGAAGTATCTGAGGTGGTTTCTGAATACGGTCCGTCCTTACCGTCTGAGGCTTTCAGCAACGATGCTGTGTCATATATTCACGGCAGCGTGTACGATAGGCTTTGTCTATGTCAGCAAGAAACTTGTGGATGTGGCCGTTGCCGTCTTGTCGGGCACACATCAGGCAGAGGGACTTGTGATATGGGCTTCAGTAATGGTAGGAATCACTTTGATGAGAATTATTCTGAACGCAGCCAGGACATATCTTCAGACCACAACGGAAATCAGACTCAAGAACAGACTGAGGAAAAGGCTCTTCAATGTACTTCTTCATCTTCAGACCAACGGAGGTCAGCGTCATCATTCAGGTGACATCCTTAACAGGATGCAGGAGGATGTCCGGGTTGTATCTTCCGCTTTTGCCGTCTCAATTCCGAATCTGCTTGGAACTGCGGTCCAGTTTGCCGCTGCCGTCGTGTTCCTCTGTATTCTCGACTGGCGTCTTGCACTGGTTATAGTCATTGTCGTTCCTTTCGGACTTCTTATAGGAAAATTTGTCACAGGGCGTGTTCGTCATCTGACTCACGACATACGAAAAAGCGATTCGATGGTTCAGGCCCATCTTCAGGAAAGCATTCAGAATCTTGCCGTTCTGCAGTCTCTTGAGCATACAGATGCAAGTTCCGCCGCATTGGAAGGACTCCAAGGGGACCTTTACGGCAATGAACTTCGCAGGACCAGGTTCAGTGTGATTTCCCGCTCACTCATGGCTCTTGCCCTTCAGGCAGGTCATGTGATTGCATTCCTATGGGGTGTCGCAGGTATAAGCAGGGGAACGGTGACTTACGGTATGATGACAGCCTTCCTTCAACTTATAGGACAGATCCAGAGACCTTTGGTGGAGATGAGCAGCCAGATTCCGGCCATCATACATTCTACCGCTTCCATTGACCGTCTCATGGAACTGGAATCCCTGCCACGCGAAGAGATCAGCGAACCTCATATACTTGACGGGGTGGCGGGAGTAAGACTGTCAGATGTTTCTTTTGCCTATCCGGATTCATCGGAAGATGTTCTTGCCGGATTCTCACATGATTTCCGTCCAGGAACAAGAACTGCCGTAGTGGGACCTACAGGAGTCGGCAAAAGTACTCTCATAAGGCTCCTCCTGGCCCTCTTGAAGCCTCGAAGCGGTAAGATTGAGGTATATACATCCTGCGATTCTGCGGCCGTCTCTCCGGCTCTCAGAGGCAATCTTGTCTATGTTCCCCAGGGAAATACACTTTTCAGCGGCACAATCCGTGAAAACCTTCTGATGGGTGACCCGGAAGCATCAGAGGAACGTCTGAATGAGGCCTTGCACATTGCTGCGGCCGATTTTGTCCATGATCTTCCTTCCGGTATGGATACCCAATGTTTTGAAGCAGGTGCCGGTCTTTCCGAAGGTCAGGCCCAACGTATCGCCATTGCACGTGCCCTTCTCCGTCCGGGAAGCATCCTTCTTCTGGATGAGTTCAGTTCAGCACTCGATGCGGAAACTGAAACTTTGCTGATGAAACGCCTGACATCGCGTCTTCCACGCCATACGATGATTTTCATAACTCACAGAGAAAAGATCATCGATTATTGTGACAGTATCCTTCGTCTGGACTGACGTTTGCTGATATTTGGTGATACCTAATATTTTGATTGATAGCGAGTTACGCAATATGCCTGCTGCGTTTATGCAGCAGGCATATTGCGTAACTCGCTGATGTGTAGATAGTTGCGTGACGCGATGGTGCCGGGCGCAAAAAGTGTATGACCCATAAAGGAGCACCCATCGACATGAGGCCATGTACATCTCATGAACATCTTAACAAGATATATCTGTCATGGCAAGTACGAGAACATTCTCATAGGGGTAAAAGTTCCGGACCCCTATGAGGACCATGTCTTCATATATGCTCTGTACGGGGATTTCAGTCTCATAGGGGTAGACGATTTTGATCCCTGTGAGAATGGGATTGGGATTTGAAGTGTGAAGTCTGGTCGTTAAGGCAGTTTATTCTGATGACAGTACATTCTGGCAACGGTCAAGCGCGAGGACGGCCCTTTGGCCGAGCCGACCGAAGCGCTTGATCCGTAGTCGCCGGAGACCGTATATTCCGGCGCCGGTGCCTTCGTTAAGAAACTATGATACAGACTTTTATAGAGATGGCATCTGAGCGACAGTGCCTGGAAGGTAAACATTGTGATCAAGGTTAGACACCTGAATCAAATTCTTTCAGATATAAGAGATAGGCACCGATCGGAGTCAACCTAGATCAGGAAATGACACCTTGGGCGAAAATCGTCTCGAATGTGGCCGAGGTGTATCGAAATCTTTCATTTTCATTAGTAAAACTGAACACCTTGGACGTTTCTATGCCAAGAAGTGACCGAGGTGTATTGCAATCCTTCAATGTCGAATTCTAGTGAACTTTCAGCATGGAAACTTCACTAGAACAAGCCAAAATCGTCCAAATTCACTCGAAATCAAGAGTTCTAGTGAACATTTCGACTCCATTCTTCACTAGAGTCAATTCGCCAGAACATATCCTCTGTCATTCCGACCGAGTCACCCCAAACTGTCATTCTTACCAAAAGGCGACGTTCTTACTATGTGTTAAAATAAGCATGGTAAGAACAGTCATATGTCCTTCCTCTTCTGCTGAATCATTCAATGCGAAAATCTTATGCTTTCGGGTTCTGTATACATATTTTACGGCTGATCAAAATATATCGCATTGTAGAAATAATAAAAAAAGAGCCGACTGAAATTTCTTTCAGTCGGCTCCGGTATCTGGTAGAAATATCAGACGATTAGAGTTTCGGACCAGCCGCTACGAGAGACTTGCCGAGATCGTTTCCTGTGAACTTGTTGAAGTTCTTGATGAAACGTGCTGCGAGGTCCTTAGCCTTCTCCTCCCACTGAGCTGCATCAGCATAAGTGTCGCGTGGGTCGAGGATTGCAGGATCAACTCCTGGGAGTTCTGTAGGAACCACGAAGTCGAAGTAAGGGATAGTCTTGGTAGGAGCCTTGTCGATAGAACCGTCGAGGATTGCGTCGATGATTCCTCTTGTATCCTTGATAGAGATACGCTTGCCGGTTCCG
>JAZQES010000060.1:0-4156 GCA_045539115.1 Candidatus Cryptobacteroides sp.
ACACATTTGGTCAGGCCGACCGAAAGGATTTCAGGACGTTTTTCCAGTTCCGATTTCAATGTTTCCGGAGTCATGTGCAGGCTCCAGTCCGGCATAAGGAAGAATACGTCTTCAATGTCGCAGTTGTATTCCATATCCAGATATTTGCGGTATTGGGCATTGAATATCAATGTGATCGCGAGAAGTAGGATTGTCATTATAGTCTGGATGCAGATGAAAACCTTTGTCATCCTCTTCTTGCTGTGGTATCGGAAACCACCCTTGGCGATGTCGAGGAGAGTGAATCGTGAAACGATCATCGCCGGGATCAGGCCTGTGATCAGGGTCATAAGCAGGATAAATCCTATGTAAATGCAGATATCAGGGAATGAATATCCTATGCTTAAGGTTCCCTCGCTCTCCATAGTGCGGAAGAAGGTACTGATCATATCGGTCGTGATTCCCGTAAGGAGCAGGCCCAGGCCGAAACATATCAAGTTCATTATAAGTGCTTCCTTCAGGAACAGCCATATGACCTGACCGCGTCCCGCTCCGACAAGTCTGCGTGTCGCAATCTCCTTGGCTCTTCGGGTCGAAAGGGCAACGTTGAGGTTGATGTAGTTGGTGATGGCAAAGATCAGCAGGACAAAGGCGATTACGCATACGATGATGAATCCGCTTCCTCCGAATTCCTTCAACTGGTAGTTGTCTTTTGTCGTAAGTTTCTCATAAGGAATGATGTCATACTGTTCAGGGCGTTTGAAACTGTATGGACTGTCTGCTTCCTTGCTATCCATAGGACCCCAATATGCAGCACAGGCATCCTGCACCTTCTTTTTCAATGTTTCATAATCCGTTCCATCCTGTGCCTTTATGAAAGTCATTACGAGAATGTTGTTCCCCCAGTACACCATATCATACTCATTCGGATTGTCAATCCTGGGAATCATCATGTCGTATCTGTTGAATCTCGGGTCGTCGATGTCCTTGTATATACCGGAAATAGTGTATGTTTCATTGTCAAGATTCAGGATTCTGCCTATCACGGGACCGCTTTTGGAAAGTTCGTTTGCAAGTGATTCCGATATGGCCATTGCAGTCTTGGCTTCCGTGTCGAGGCCGCCCTCAATGAACATGTGAGGGAAGAAGTACAGGAAATTCCTGTCATACCTTATATATGATATTAACCTGCCTTCTACCTCAAATGTGTTATTCGCACCCAGATGTGAGGGACTGCTGACCATTTCGATTTCCGGAATGTTCTTCTGGAGATATTCCCCGATTCCCGGTGACGAACACTGCATTCTTGCCGCACTCAGACTGTAGATGTTCTCGTGGTCCGGGTGTGAACGGTTTGTCTCATTGATCTTCAGCATATAACTGAGCAAAGGTATGGTCACCGCAATCGCGACACTCAATCCGAGTATCTCGATCGCTGTATACAACTTGTTTCTAGATAGGAATCTAATGTAACTTTTCATGTTATTGCTTTATGGGTGACATGTAAGTGTCTGTGTGCTAGTGCTTTATGTTTTATGCCTGCTGCGTTTTTGCAGCAGGCGTTTTGTGTAAGTTGCTGTGGCATAGCGGCTTGCGTGTCACTCCTTCTTCAGAGCCTCGGCCGGGTTGGTGCGGGCAGCGCGGAGGGTCTGCCAGAGGACGGCAAGTAGGGAGATGACTGACACAGCGGCTGTTGCGGCTATATATATCCATGCTTTCTGTGGCATGCGATATGCGAAATCTTCCAGATAGCGTCCGGATATGACCCATGCGGCCGGGATGGCCACCACCGCTGCAATCAGGCAATAGAGCATGTATTCCCGGATGTTTCTGGCACTTTCGCTACGTACCGTTCCTCCGAAAACCTTGCGGATGCCGATCTCCTTTTCCCTTTCCGATGCATAATATGTACTCATGGCGACCTGTCCCAAAGCCGATAGCATAATGGCTATGACCATGAAGATGTTCACCATAGCCAGTTGATTGCGTGTCTGCGCATAGTCGGCTTTGATGAGATCTTCAAGCAGACCTGAATTGGCGCGCACATCAGGTCCGAAATTATCTCTTGCTTCTTCTGTGCTGATTTCTTCCAGTTCTTTCTTGTTCTCTTTAGTAATGCTGTTCATCTTCACGATATAATCTCCGGCAAAAGGCGGCCAGTTGTCGTACACATATACTGCTCCGTACTCGTTTTCGATAAGATTGATGGCTGTGCGCAAAGCGAAATCCTTTATTATGCCGGCGACTTCGAAACCTTGATTCATGCGGTCCATGTCGCGAGGCAGAACCGGGTCATCTGGATTTATTCCCAATGCCAGTGCTGCTCCTTCCGTCAGCCATGCTCCTCTCATTCCGGGTTTGCCGTAATCTCTGACCACCTCGAAGCCATATATCCTGAATGCTGCAGCATCGCAATGTATCTCACCAAGATAGACAAGACTGGTGTAATTTTCATCCAATGGGATGACGTTGTTCAGTGCGTTTCCACAGGGCCTTCCGTATGTCTTTCCTATGTCGCTAACGTATGGAAGTCCGCGCAGTTTCTGCTCAAATCCGGGGTTGAAGGTCTGAGTGTTACATCTGTACAGGCTGTCTATGTCTACCTGTACAGGCATGTCCATCATGTGTCTGATCTGCGAGCCCATTACGAGTGATACGGCAATCATGATGATTGCGATGCAGTTCTGGATGATGATGAATAACTTGCTCAAAGTCTTTTTGCTGTGATGTCTGAAACTGCCTTTGATAGTGTCTATCGGTCTGAAACGGAATGATATGATACCCGGTATGATGCCGCATGACAGTCCCGTCACTATCAGGATCAGAAGATAAAGGATCATCTGCGATGGCGAGAAACTTATCTTCACCGGAACAGGGGAGTCAATGAGCCTGTTTATGTATGGAAGGCATGTTTTCGCTATGAGAAAGGCCAGGCAAATGCAAATGAATGTCATCAGCAGGGATTCCTTGATGTAAATGCCCATGACCTTCAATCTGCTGTCTCCCAGCAACATCCTGGTGGCCATTTCCTTGCTTCTTTTACCGGCCAATGCGGTGCTGAGGTTGACGTAATTGAATATGGCTGAAATGAGAATGAATATCGCAATTATGCAGAAAGCCTTCGTCATCTTCGAATTTCCTCTCTTTATTCCGAGCCCCTGATTCGAATCGGAAAAATACAGTTTGTCCAGCCTGGTCAGGTTGTAAAGTTCCTTGCCTTTGTCTTCCTCCCGGATCAGATGACTGTCATTGATTTCATTCATCTTCTTTTTTATATTACCGACATCTGCCCCATTACGGACTTTATGGAATGTAAGAGAATTGCCGTCAGCCGATCCCTGATACTCGTCCGTGTTTTTATAGAAAGCGAAATCCGGGTGGTTCAGGCTTATAAATACCTTATACTGGGAGTCAAAGACCGAATACTCTTGATCCTCTATTATCGCACCTATCGTGTAACGCTCATTGTTGATATGAAAATCTTTTCCCAAAGCGTCCCTACCTCCGAATGTTCCTGCCATGCTTTCAGTAATGATTACATTAGACGCATCTTCCAGGGCATCACGGTTTCCGGCGACAAACCTGCATGGAAACATTTCAAAGAAATCAGGCGACACCGCCATATAGGCCCCGATTCCGATGGCTTTATCCATAAGACCCTCGTAACGCACAATATTGACGGTCCGCTCAATTCCCGGAATCTGACCTGAAATGATATTGCTGAACCTGACGCTTGAAAATGTCGTATTGTAAGCCCCTGCGCAATAGATGTTTTTGAAATCCGGATATTGCCTTCCCACCGAACGCTGCTGCCACACAAAACAACTCATAAGGATTACGAATGCCAACGCCACGCTCAACCCCACGACCTCGATCGCGGTGTACAGTTTGTTTCTTGACAGGAATCTCAGGTAACTTTTCATGTTCTATAACATAAAACTGAAAAGGGGAATGGAAATCATATAACCCAATTATGATGCGTATTTTGTTTCCAACTAACAAAACCATTCCCCGATTCAGAGGGAAAATTCATTATTCCTTCTTCAACGCTTCGGCCGGGTTGGTGCGGGCGGCGCGGAGGGTCTGCCATAGGACGGCCAGGAGGGAGATGACAAAGGAGAGGGCAGTGGCGAGGACCACGTACCAGCCCCAGCCCGGAATGGTCGCCAAGTCGAAC